>JBEBTY010000001.1:0-267326 GCA_040393525.1 Victivallis vadensis
GAACTTTCGTCCCCGGCTCCGCCTGAACTTTCGTCCCCGGCTCCGCCTGAACTTTCGTCCCCGGCTCCGCCTGAACTTTTGTCACATCAGGGGGATTTTGTTTTTTCTTCGTTGCCGCAGGGGTCGGAAGAGGCTTCTTCTCCGGGGTCTTTTCGATCAGTGCTTCTTCGGTCGCGGCGACTTCCGGTTCCGGCTTTTCTGCGGGATTCGTTACTTTTTCTGTTGCTTCTGCATCGACTTCAAGATCCTCATTCTCCGGATCATGGATAGCAGAGGCCAACTCCGCGATCTCTTCCTGCGTCAGGTAGCGCTTGTGGGTGATTTTTGTCAGCGCTTTCCCGGTGATCAGCAGGCCGCGCGCTCTGGGAGTACGAACCGGGAGCTCCATCAAATTTTGCTCGATCTCCGTCGTCTTCCCTCGGGCACCGGTTTCAAACAGCGTATAAATAGCGTCGGAACGCGGTGTCAGAAGCTCCAGTTTGCACTTTGCCGGGCAGAGCATATACTCTTTATCGAGAATAAAACCGCCGATGCTGGAACGCTTGCCATAATATTTACCGGATTTCGTCTCCCGGTAGATTACACCGAATTCCGTGTTGGCGTCATATTTGCGGAAATCGTAGAGCTTGCCGACGAACAATTTATCCGGCGGCAACGCGATCACTTTGTAGCTGCCCTCTTTGGTGACGCAGACAAATCGGTCGAATTCGTTGCAGGCAAGCGTGTCGTCGCTCTTGATGCCGGTGCCGATGTAGCCGTTCTTGCGATCCCAGCCGACTTTGATGTTGTTCAGCGCGGCGGCGGCACGGTCGATTTTCTCCAGCTGTTCGATTTCGGTACGGCGCGGGAACTGTGCACCGTAACGCTCCAGCAAACTTTTCAAATAGCGAATAGCAAACTGCTTGAGCGTGCCGAGATGTTTGTGCACCTCGTCCATCTTCGCCAGCACATCGGCGATTTCCCGTTGATTCTTCTCAATGTCAAAGCGCGAGATGCGGCGTACCGGCAACGCGAGCAGCTTATCCACATCGTCATTGGTTACGTCGCGTCGCAATTGTTCGCGGAAGGGAGCCAGCCCGGAGTGCACTTCTTCGTATTCCTCCTCCTGGCTGCCGCACTCTTCGATCCGCTTGTAGATGCGGTTCTCAAAGAAAATCTGAGCCAGGGTTTTAGCGTGGAACAGGTCTTCAAGCTTGCCGAGTTCAATTTCAAGCTCCCGCTTCAGATGCTCAAGCAATTTCTGCGTATTGCGCTTGATGACGTCGGTTACGCTCATTACTGCCGGACGGCTTTCGCGAATCACCGTCAAATTGACGCTGATCGATACCGAGCAGTCGGTGAACATATAGAGCGCCTGCCGGGTTTTCTCCGGGTCGTATCCGCGTGTTGGAACAATTTCGATTTCGACCTTTTCCGTCGTGTAATCGTTGATGCTGGCGATTTTGATTTTGTTGCGCTCGGCGGCGCGCTCAATCGAGGCGACCAGACTTTCGGTCGTGGTGGTCGCGGGAATTTCGCGGATTACCAGTTTGCGCCCGTCGACATCGATCTTGGCGCGCAGGACAATCTTACCGTTGCCGTCCTGATAGTCGCTGACGTCCATCGTCCCGCCTTGCTGAAAATCGGGATAGAGTTCATACGATTCGCCCCGGAGTTCATTGATCTGGGCGTTCAGAAGCTCGTTGAAGTTATGCGGCATGATTTTAGTCGCCATTCCGACCGCGATCCCGTCGCTGCCGAGCATCAGAAGGGACGGAATCTTCACCGGGAGAACCACCGGTTCTTTGCTGCGCCCGTCGTAAGAGTCTACAAACTCGGTGATGTCGTTGTTGAACAGTACCTCTCGCCCCATGGGGGAAAGGCTGCACTCGATGTAACGCGGCGCGGCGGCGGGGCTGCCGGTCAGCAGGTTTCCAAAGTTCCCCTGCTTGGTGATGAAAAATTCCTTGTTCGCCAACACCACCAGCGCATCGCCGATCGAAGCGTCACCGTGCGGATGAAAGTGCATCGTGTTGCCGATCACGTTCGCCGCTTTGTGCGTTCGCCCGTCGTCGATTTTGTAAAGCGACCAGAGAATGCGCCGCTGTACCGGCTTCAACCCGTCGTCCACATCGGGAATCGCGCGGTCTTTGACCACATAACTGGCATATTCCAGAAAGTTACGATCCATCATGGCGCGGAAATATTCGTTGGTGCCGCGCTGGCGTACCGCCGTCACGGCTGACTCGTCCGGAAGTGCTTCCGGATCGATGATCTCCGGCTCTTTGTTTTCCGTTTCGTCACTCATATTTCGGCACTTCCAGATTTGTCATGATGTATTCGCGTCGTTTTGGCGTGTTGTTGCCCATGAAGAAGCCGAGCAGCTCGGAAACGTTTTTCGTGTGGTCGAGCGTCACCGGCTGAATTCGCATTTCTTCCCCGATGAACCGGCCGAATTCCTTTGGCGAAATCTCGCCGAGCCCTTTGAACCGCGTGATCTCCGCCTTTTTCCCGAGCTTCCGCACCGCGGCGTCGCGTTCGGCTTCGTTGTAACAGTAGATCGGCGTCTGCTTCGGCGCCTGCACCCGGAAGAGCGGAGTTTCCAACACATAGAGATGCCCCGAGAGCACCAGCTGCTCGAAGAACATCAGAAAGAACGTGATCAACAGATTGCGGATGTGAAGCCCATCCACGTCCGCGTCGGTTGCGATGATGACTCGATCATAGCGGAGGTCGTCAACAGAATCTTCGATTCCAAGCGCCTGCATCAGGAACGTCAGCTCTTCGTTGGTGTAAATCTTTTCAAACTTTTCACCGAAGCAGTTCATCGGTTTGCCGCGCAGAGCGAAAATCGCTTGGCAATTGACGTCGCGGCAGACTTCCAGCGAGCCGGCGGCCGAATCGCCTTCCGTCAGAAAAACCATGGATTCGGAAGGCGTCACGCCACGCGGCCATTTGTCGCCCGGATGGAATTTGCAGTCTTTGAGCTTGGGAATCCGCAATTTGCTTTTACCCGCAGCGGCCTGCCCCTTTTTTTTCATCGCCTGAATCTGGCGGTGCATTTGTTCGTTGCGGGTCACCTTGTCCATGACGATTTCAGCGACGTCGAGATTTTTGTGCAAAAAATCGACGATCGCGTCTCGCACCGCCGCCACCACCGGGCCGCGTACGTCGGTGTTCCCGAGCTTGTTTTTGGTCTGGGATTCAAAGATCGGGTCGCGCAGTTTGATCGCGATTGCCCCCGCCATCCCATCGCGCACGTCGTCGGCGCGGAAACTTTTGCCGGAGAACTCGTTGATTGCTTTGAGCACCCCCTCTTTGAAGGCCGACAGGTGAGTGCCGCCGTCGTTGGTGTACTGCCCGTTGACGAAGCTGTAAGAGGTTTCTCCATAGCTGTCGCTGTGCGTCAGCGCGAATTCGACCATCGCGCCCTTGTGGGCGATGATCGGATAGATTTTATCTTCTCCGGTTTCGGTTTCCAGCAGGTCTTCCAACCCCCGGCGCGACAGGTAGAGCTGGCCGTTGAGGTAGAGTGAGAGTCCGCTGTTGAGGTATGCGTACATCCAGAGCCGTTTTTCGAGGAATTCCGGCTTGAATTTGTAACCGGGAAAAAGCTCCGGGTCTGGAGTAAATTGGACAGATGTTCCGTTCCGCTCCTGCGTTTCGCCTGATTCTTCGTGCTGGAAGATTCCGCGCTCAAAGTGAGCTTCGTGAAATTTCCCGTCACGTACCGAGCGCACGGTGAACTTTTCCGAAAGCGCGTTGACCGCCTTGGTCCCCACGCCGTTGAGCCCGATCGAATAGGCGAAGGCGTCGCCCTCGTATTTTCCCCCGGTGTTCATCTCGGAAACGCAGGCTACCACTTTGTCGAGTGGAATTCCGCGCCCGTAGTCGCGGACGCCGACAGCCATATCATCCAGCGTAATGTCGATTCGTCGCCCGACGCCCATGGTGAATTCGTCGATGCTGTTGTCGATGATCTCTTTAATCAGCACATAAACGCCGTCGTCGGGGTGGGTTCCGTCGCCGAGGCGACCGATGTACATGCCGGGGCGATGGCGGATGTGCATCAGCGGAGACAGCGTCTTGATCGCGCTGCTGTCATATCCGTTCTGTATCTCCGACATCAATGCCTCCCGCATGTGTTTCCTGTGGAACCGTAAAGAAGTAATATAACATTCGTCACACGAAAATGCAAGCGGCTGTGAGCGGGCGAAAGGAGCATAAAATTTCGGTTTTTTTCCGCTTGCCGGCTTGACGTTACGGTTTCAGAACAAAGACTTCCTGCCAGACGATCGAGGCGCGGGCGGAGTCGTAAAGTTGAAAGCTCCAGCGTCCGTTGCTCTCGTCGGCGCGCAGCACCAGCGGCGCTTGCGCGGCATAGCGGATTCCACTGATTTTACCGGTTCGTTCGATGATCCGTCGGGCGACCGGGAGCATGACCACGTCCGCCTCCACCGACATCGCCGCGCCGGGATGATGCTGAAGTGTATAGGCGAATAACGATGTCACTGTGTCGTTTTCCGCGCCGCGTCGGTCGCGTTCGGCCGGCAGCACCAATGTTTCAATGTCGCCGGACGGCGGGTCACCGGGCGGAAGAAACCAGCAGCACCCTGCGGAAAAAAGTAAGAGTGCCGAACCCAAAACAGGAATTCCGATGCGCATGGTGGATTACCCCAGATCGCGACGTCTGCGGAAGATGCAGATCGCATTGCATCGTGGGCAGCGCGTCAGGTTGACGGATTCTTTGACGATAAACGAATGATGGCAACTGTCGCAGTGAAACAACGTGCTGTTGCTGAGGCGCCAACTGAACCGTTTGACCCGGTAAAGCTCCCGCCACCACAGGATTCCGATAAAAATAACCCACAGGGCGAAAAACGCGAACAGTGCATCGGCATATGATAATCCGATCATGGCTCCTCCTCTCCCGTCGTTCCGGGCGTAAGTTCCGGCCAGTAAATGACAATGGTTTTGCGGGACAGGAACTCCTCTCCCGTGACCGCCTGCATCGCCGCGCGGTCAAGTTCGGCTACGCCGCTGGATTCCGCCAGGTGTTGCCGCTGCATTCCCTGGGCGCTCCAGACTGTAATCATGGTCGGACGTTCCGCTGCACGGACATCCGTCGGGAGCGCCAGACTGGCGAGCCGCAGCGGCGCGCCGTTTCCGTCCCGCACCACCGGTTTACGCACCGGGGCAGGGGGATGGAAGGCTGGCTCGGTCAATGTCCCGATCAGCAGTGGAGCCGACGCGAGTTTGTCGATCGGCGCCGGAGGGAGCGGGGAGTAAGCCGGAACTGCCGCCAGAGGCGGGAGTTCGTGGCGATCCGCCGGGCGAAGCTCTTTGACCGCACGCGGGCGGTGTTTTTCCAGCAAAGCGGTGTAACCGGCCGGAGAGTCGGAGCGGGAGATCTGCGCCGGATCATGAACCGCGATCCAGCGGTTGAAGTTCGTCCACTCGTCATCCGAGAAGCTGGTGCGCGACAGCAACGTCACCCCGGGACTGGTCTGCGCCTCGGGTAGCGCCTGCGTCGGCTGATAGCGGATCAAGGCAAAGAACGCGGCGTGGCAGAATACCGCGACCAGCAACGCCGCAACCGTAAGCGCCCAATTCGGGAGCTTGGTTCGCTTCAGCCGGTATTTTGCAAATTTCGCCATGCGTCATCGTTCCTGTACTGCTTCAATACTGCCCGAAGACGGTTTCCGGCCTTGTGTTCGGCGAAACCGTCACCAAAAAACTGGCGAGGTTGGCGGCTTCCGCCAGCGCCATGACTTCGGCGGCATCTTCCGCCGACACGCCCCGATCCGAAAAAATGATGATCGTCGCTTTCCGACTGCGTCCGTAGACCTCGTTGAACTGCTGCTTGAGCGACTCCAGCGTCGCCGGGCGGTCATTGAAGTAGAGTAGCCGTTCGCCGTCGGATTTTTTGATGGCGACGACGAATCTCTCCAGCTCCGCCACGCTCGATGGACGCACGCGGGGCGGATTGATCCGGATTCCCGTCACGCGAACAAACGAACTCGACAGAAAGACGAAGAGCAATACCAGAAAAAATACGTTAATCAGCGCGGTTGGCTCCGGCCAGCCGCTTTTGGGCCGGAGACGCGGCTTGTAGCGCCGTTCGCCGATTTTGTAGTTATTCATCCTGCGCCTCCGCGGCCTTTCCCGCTTCGCGCCGCCGCCGTTCGATGAAGCCGAGCATTTCGAGCGCCGCCTTCTCCATATCCAACGTGATCGCGTTGATGCGCGCCACCAGATAGTTGTATGCGAGATAACAGGGAATCGCCACCGCCAGCGCCATCGCCGTCGAAATCAGTGCCGTCTGCATCGCTCCGGCGATATCCGTGGCGGAGAACGCCTCGTTGCTCTGCGCCACTTCAAACACCTGCATCATGCCGAGCACGGTGCCGAAAAAGCCGATCAACGGCAGGACGAAGCCGAGTGTCGCGAGAAGATTGACGTGTCGTTCCAGCTTCGGAATCTCTTCGAGCGCCGCGTCGTCCACCGCCTTGCGGATATCCTCATCGCCGCGTTCGTAGGAGCGGATCGCCGCCGCCAGAAGTCGTGCCGCCGGGCCGGGAGTATGGTCGCACAGCGTCAGTGCTTCCACGAAGCCGTCGCGCCGTAACACGTTGAAGAGCCCGCGCAGCAATTCTCCGACATTGATCTCTTCCCGGTGGAACTGAAAGACTTTCTTCAGCAGAAAAAACAGCGCCAGTATGCCGAAAAAGAGGATGACCCATGTCACCGGGCCGCCGTCGTTCATCAAATTAAGGAAAAAACCCATTTTATTGCTTCCTTTGCAGTTTGTATTTCCGCTGGATTTCCTGTCGGATCCGGGCGAAATCTTCCCCGGTCGGCAGTTGAAGTTCTTCGAGAATCCAGATCACCCGTTGCGCGTTGCGCGCTCCGGTCGGAGTTCCCGGCTTCAGATAAATGAGCGCCGCTGCATAAGCGGCCTTCCCGGTCCAGGCCGGGTCCGGCGTTATGCCGTTCCGCTTTTGGTCGAGCGCCTGATAGAGCACCCGGTTGTACGCCTCCAGCGCCCCTTCGGGGTCGTCGGAGAGTTCCCGGCACTTGCCGAGTTTGTAGAAGCTCTGGAGCATCAGCAGCGGATTGGATTCATTCTGCGCCAGCTCCTCATACAGTTCCGCCGCCACCTTAAGGTCGGCCGGATCGAGTGTTTCAGCATAGATGCTGTAACGGATGTCGGCGACCCGCCCGGTCGCAATCTGCCCGAACAATCCGTTGGGTTGCAGCTCGCGAGCCTTGGTATAGAATGCGAGCGCGGTCGGGTAGCGCCCGGCATCGGATTCGATGTTTCCGGCCAGCAGTGCCGCATCCGGCGCGAATGAACTGGCGGGGTGATCTTTCAGCAGTGTCTCCAGCATCTTGCGGGCCTCTTCCGGTGTTTTCAAGGCCGCGGCGATTTTTGCGCGACGGTAGAGAATTTCGGCGGCGACTTCCGGGTTTTTGACGGCGGCTTCCCGCTTTTCCAGCTCTGCGAGCTGTGCCTCGGCCGCGGAGTTGTTGCCAGATGCCTGAAGGTTGTCGGCCAACTGCAAACGAGCCTCGATTCCAGCGGTGGAATTGGGGAATTTTTCATCCAGCAATTTCAGCGCTTTCTCCACTTCATCCTGCCGGTCGCCGAAACTTCCTGCCTGCATGGCGAGGTAAAGGGCGCGCGGCGCGTCCGCCGGAGTCGGCGTTTGTGCGGCGTAGCGGAAAAATCCATTCGCCGCCGCCGGGAAATCGCGAAGCGTCAGCGCCAGTTCCGCCGCAGCCAACATGGCCGCCGGAACAAATTTCGATTCGGGATGCAGAATCAGAAAACGTTCGTATTCACTGCGTGCCGCCGCAGACTGCCCCCGCTTTTCCAGCAGGTAGGCACGGAAATACTCGGCGGCAATCCGGTGTTTCGGCTCTTTGGCGTCGCGCAACTTTTCCGCAATCGGAGCCGCCTCGTCGTAACGATCCAGAGGGATAAGCGACTGCAACAGCCAGAAGCGGGCGGATTCGGCATTCGCTCCATTCGCATCGGAGACTGTCTGGAGCTGTTTGACCGCTTCCGCGAAAGTGCCCTGCCGGAAGAAATGCTCTCCGAGCAGCAGGTGCCCCTCCAGTTTTTGTGTCGAAGTTTCGGCCTGATCGATCAGGTAGCGGAACATGGTTTCGGCGGCAGCAGGCAATTTCGCCTGAGTCGCGGCCACGGCGGCTTCGCGTGCCGCCGCCAGTCGACTGGAGGAAGGAATTCGGTTGTCGCCGGTGATACGGGAGTAAAATTCGATGGCCTGTTTGCCGTCGCCGGTGCGGGTGAGCAGGCGTGCCCCTCGCATCAGCAAGCCGGCGCGATCCGGCGCGTCGGGAAAGTAACTCAGGTATTGGCGAATGGTCTCTGCCGCCTGCTGCGGCTCGGTTTCGGCCTGAAGGTTGATCAGCTCCCGCAACGCGGTCTGACGTTCCGGGTCCGTGTCGGCGAGGTTGAATGCGTCCTGCCACAATTCGGCGGCGGCTTTGAGTTGCTTGGATTCGGTCGCCAGCCTCGCACCGCCCACTGCGAGCAGTTGCAGTACGGTGTCCGGGTTTTTCCAGCCCGGTTTCCGCAGCTCCTGCCAGGATTGGTTGAACTTGGCGAACGCTTTGCTGCGGAGATGGAGAAACAGTTCCAGCCGTGTCCATTGCGTCGGGTCGTCCGAACGGAACTTCCCGGCTTGCAACAGTTTGGCGGCCGCGTCCAGCTCTCCGGATTCGATCAGGGCGTAAATCCGCGCCTCGTGCGCCTTGCGCGCCCATTGCGGGAGGTCGGCGTTTTCATTTTCGATCTGTTCAAATTTCTCCAGCGCGCCCTTGAGGTCGCCGCGCCGGAGTTTGGCTTCTCCCACCCCGATTCCCGCGGCACATGCGTCGTTGGGGTCGGTGGCCTCAGAGGCCAGTGTCGTAAAGAAATCCTCCGCCTCCTGATAGCGTTTTTCTGCCATCAAAATCTGGCCGGGCAACATGCCCGCGGTGCGAAGCGGAAGGCGGTTGCGGTACTCATCCAGCAGCCGCTTGGCTTCCTCCAGATTGTCTTCTCGAAGTTTTACGTCCGCCAGGGAAAGCGTGTTGCGCCCCCATTTGTCGGCGTCGTTCCCGGCGAGTTTCCGGGCGGCGGCGAAGAATCCCGCCGCGCTCCGGTAGTCCCCGGCCGCCAGCGCTTCTTCGCCCAGTCTCCGCTCCGAACTCTCATCGGCGCAAAGAGGCTGGGTCGATGCGAAAAACAGCGCACCGACCGCGATTGCCAGAATGGTCCATGCCGTTCTCAATCCAAACACCGCCTTTGTGAGACTTTTTACTCGCCGGCCTGAGCCGTCGTATCGTCTTCTGCTTCGTGGTGAGTTACTTCGCCGCCGCGGATTTTCGCATTGATCTTCTCGTAAATCCGCTTCTGAAGCTCCGGAGAGGCTGCGATCAACGCCTTGGTCTGGTCGCGCCCCTGGCCGAGCTGCTCGCCCTCGAAGCTGAACCAGCTTCCGCGTTTTTCGAGGATGCCCATATCGGTCGCCACGTCGAGAATCGAACCCGCCTTCGAGATGCCTTCGTTGTACATGATGTCGAATTCGGCCTGCCGGAACGGAGGCGCCATCTTGTTCTTGATGACTTTGACACGCGCCCGGTTGCCGGTGATGTTCCCGGCGGGGTCCTTGATCACGCTGGTTTTGCGGATATCCAGACGAATCGACGAGTAAAACTTCAATGCGTTTCCACCGGTGGTGGTTTCGGGGTTGCCGAACATGACGCCGATCTTTTCGCGAATCTGATTGGTGAAGATGATGCAAGTCCCGGTACGCGCCACGGCGCCGGTGAGCTTGCGGAGCGCCTGCGACATCAACCGTGCCTGAAGACCTACGTGCGAATCGCCCATCTGTCCTTCGATTTCAGCTTTGGGCACGAGCGCAGCCACCGAGTCGATGACCAGAATGTCGATCGCTTCGCTGCGGACCAGCGCGTCTGTGATGTTCAGCGCATCTTCTCCGCAATCAGGTTGCGAAATCAGCAAATTTTCGATGTCCACACCGATTTTTCTCGCATAACCCGGGTCGATGGCATGCTCGGCGTCGACGATTGCGCATTTTCCGCCATTGGCTTGCGCGTTGGCGATGATATGCAGACAAAGCGTGGTTTTACCGCTCGATTCCGGCCCGAAGATTTCGACGATGCGCCCTGCGGGGACGCCGCCGATGCCGAGGGCAAGGTCCAGCGCCAATGATCCGGTGCTGACCACCGGGACATCCTGCTGTGCCGCGCCGGTGTCGCCAAGGCGCATGATGGAGCCTTTGCCGAAACTTTTCTCGATCTGGGCGATCGCAATCTGAAGGTTCTTGTCTTTCAACATATCTTGAGCGGCGGCTTTGGTTTCTTTTTCAGCCATCTTGTGTAACTCCTGCGTATAAATTGATTAAATGTCGAGGTCTTTGACGCCCGCCGCGTGCTTTTCGATGTATTCGCGGCGGGGTTCCACCACGTCACCCATCAGGAGCGTGAACATGCTGTCTGCCACAATGGCGTCTTCCATGGAAACCCGGATCATTTTGCGGATGGCGGGGTCCATGGTCGTCTCCCAGAGCTGTTCGGCGTTCATTTCACCGAGACCTTTGTAGCGCTGGATGCGCAGCCCGGTCTGACCGTTGGCACGGATCAGCTGGAACAGTTCCTCCAGAGATTTGGTCGGCATGTCGGTTTTCTCCGCCGAAGAGATCAGATACAAATTGTCCTCTCCGCCGAACAGTCGAGCCGGCGGCAGCCCGTGCGCGGTAAGATTCGCGACCAGCGCCTTACAGTTCGCCGCCTCGAAGATGTCGATCACGTCGAAGTGGCGCAACAGTTCCGCGGCCCGGTCGGCTGCGGCCGCCTCGGATTCCGCGTCGCCGGGGATGATTTCCGGCGCAGGCCCGGCGACGCGAATTTCGGCTTCCTGCACGAATTCACGCTGCTCGTCCTGCGAATAGAAGTATTTCAATGTATTGCTGCCGTCATCTTCGCGCACAGTGACGTGGCTGATCGGGCAGCTGCCGTCTTCGCGAATCGCGTCGAAGTATTCCAACGGATCGATACCGCAGCGGCGGAGCCCCTGCGACACTTGCGCGGCACGCCCGTAGAGGTCGATCAATTCGGTCAACTGCTCTGTGGTGATCGGGGAACCGTCCGCCTTTTTGGCCGTCAGATCCTCGGTGCCGAGCTGAACCAAATAGCGGTCAAGCTGCTCTTCGGTGTCGATGTACTGCTCTTTTTTCCGGCGGGTTACCTTGAAGAGCGGCGGTTTTGCGATATAGACATAGCCCGCTTCAATCAGCGGCTTCATGTGGCGGAAGAAAAAGGTCAATAGCAACGTACGGATGTGCGAGCCGTCGACGTCGGCGTCGGTCATGATGACCACGCGGTGGTAACGCGCCTTGGATACGTCAAACTCCTCGCCGATCCCGCAACCGATCGCGTAGATGAGCGATTGGATTTCCTTGTTGGCGAACACGCGGTCGATCCGCACCTTTTCGACGTTGAGCAATTTCCCACGGATCGGCAGGATCGCCTGAATCGTGCTGTCGCGTCCGGATTTTGCCGAACCGCCCGCCGAGTCACCTTCCACGATGTAGAGTTCGCATTTGGCGGGATCGCGGTTCGAGCAGTCCGCCAGCTTGCCGGGGAGGCCCAGCCCTTCGAGTGCGCCTTTGCGGCGGACGCTTTCCCGCGCCTTTTTGGCTGCTTCCCGCGCCCGTGCCGCAAGCATCGCGCTGTTGCCGATGTTTTTGGCGACTTCCGGGTTCTCTTCGAGATAAGCGGCCAACTCTTCGTTGATGACCGAGCTGACGATTCCCTGAACATCGGAGTTTCCGAGTTTGGTTTTGGTCTGCCCCTCAAACTGCGGATCGGGAACCTTGACGCTGACGACGGCGGAGAGCCCTTCGCGGGCGTCGGAGCCGGAGAGCGCGATGTCGTTCTTCAGCCGCTCTTTGGTGTAGTTATTGATGGTACGGGTCAGCGCCATCTGGAATCCGGTCAGGTGGGTTCCGCCTTCGATGGTGTTGATGTTGTTCGCGTAGCTGAAGATATTTTCCGCGCTGCTGTCGTTGTACTGCATGGCGACTTCGACGTCGATGCCGTTGCGTTCGCGGTGAAAATAAACCACGTCGGGGTGAACCAACGTTTTATTGCTGTTGAGCAACGTGACGAATTCACGGATGCCGCCTTCGTAATGGAACTCTTCGGTGCGGTGCGCGTCATTTTGCTCCAGGCGTTCGTCGCTCAGGAGAATGCGAACTCCGCTGTTCAGAAACGCCAGTTCGCGCAAGCGCTTGGCAAGGATATCGCGCACATAGGTGATGTCCGGAAAAATCGTCGAATCCGGCAGGAAGGAAACCTTGGTTCCGCGTTTGGGAGTCGCACCCAATTCTTTGAGCTGTATCGCGGTGATTCCACGTTCAAAGCGGATCATGTGCACCTTGCCGCCGCGATAAACTTCAACTTCCATCCAATCCGACAGCGCGTTCACGCAGGAAACGCCGACGCCGTGGAGACCGCCGGAAACTTTGTAGGAGTTGTGGTCGAATTTACCGCCCGCATGAAGAACCGTCAGTACGACTTCGACCGCCGGTTTCCCTTCGCCTTCGTGGAGGTCGACCGGAATCCCGCGCCCGTCGTCTTCGACTGTGATCGAGTTATCCGGATGAATGGTCACCGAAACGTGGCTGGCGTGTCCGGCCAGCGCTTCGTCGATGGAGTTGTCGACCACTTCGTAAACCAAATGATGCAAACCGCGTTGTCCCGTGTCGCCGATGTACATGGACGGACGGACGCGAACGGCTTCAAGACCTTCAAGAACGGTGATTTTGCTGGCACTGTATTCGGATGCGGAACTGTTTATGTCAACGTTATTTTCGCTCATGTCTCCCACTCTCTTTCAAGGATTGTTTCAACCATTGGACAATATACAGCCTGCCTTCCCCCTTTTCAAGAAAAAAGATTGCATAATTTCCGCTCCCATGCTATTTTTAGAGAAAGAGGAAAACACGTTATGCCGAAACTGAAAATCATTGCCGATGATAAGATTCCGTTCTTGCGTGGAGTGCTGGAGCCTTACGCTGAAATCATCTATCTTCCGGGCGGAAAAATCAGCCCCGGAGATGTGAAAAACGCCGATGCGCTGATTACCCGCACCCGCACCCGTTGCGATGCGGCGTTGTTGGCGAATTCCCGTGTCCGGTTCCTGGCCACCGCAACGATCGGATTTGATCATTTCGATACGGAATATCTGGGTTCCACCGGGATTTTCTGGACGAGCGCCCCCGGCTGCAACGCCTCCAGCGTGGCGCAGTACATCGGGAGCGCCTTGACGCTCGGCAACGCGGATGTCTGCGGAAAAACGCTCGGTGTGGTCGGCGCGGGAAACGTGGGAAGCCGCGTCGCGGCTCTCGGCGAGGCTCTCGGCATGCGCGTGCTGCGCAGCGACCCGCCCCGCGTCCGGCTCGAAGGAGCGACCGGGTTTACCGGAATCGGTGAGCTTCTGCGGGAAGCGGATTATGTGACGCTTCACACCCCGTTGACTCGAACCGGAGCCGACGCGACGCTTCATTTGTGCGACGAATCATTTCTCGCCCGGATGAAGCCGGGCGCATGGCTTTTGAACAGCGGTCGCGGCGAGGTGGTGGATTCCGCCGCGTTGAAGACGGCCCTGAAATCCGGCAAACTCGCCGGAGCCGTGCTGGACGTCTGGGAGAATGAGCCGGGGATCGACCACGAATTGCTCTCGCTCGTCACCGTTGGAACTCCGCACATTGCCGGCTACTCCACCGATGGAAAAGCGAATGGAACCGCGATGTCGGTGCAGGCGTTGGCGAAGTTTTTCGGGATTCCGGAACTGGTCGCCTGGCGTCCGATGGAGCTTCCCGCTCCACCGGAAACGCAGGTGATTGAATTGGACGGCCAATTGTCGGACGCCGAGCAGATTGCACTGGCATTGCGGCACACTTACGATATCACCTTCGACGATCGGAACTTGCGCGAAACGCCGTCGGCTTTCGAGGCGCAGCGCGGCGATTATCGGATTCGCCGCGAATCGCCTGCGTTTACCGTTCAAGGCGGCTCGCCCGGGGTACGCCCCAAGCTTGCCCGTCTTGGGTTTCAACTCTGCAAATAGCGAATCAACGCGGCGACATTGCCCAGCTTCAGCTTGAATTCCTCACGGAATTTGAGCAGGTCGGGCAGGCGCGCCATCGTTCCGTCCGGATTCAGGATTTCACAAAGCACCCCGGCGGGCGGCAATCCGGCAAGGCGGGCGAGGTCGACCGCCGCTTCGGTGTGCCCGGCACGCTCAAGAACGCCACCCGGTCTGGCGATCAGCGGAAAAATGTGTCCGGGTGTGTAAAAGTCGTCGATCGTCGCCACCGGTTCCACCAGTTTCTTCACCGTGACCGCGCGGTCGAACGCGGAGACGCCGGTAGTGGTTCCCTCCACCGCGTCCACGCTTTGGGTGAAACAGGTGCAACGGGGGTCGTGTTTTCCTGTCGGTTGGGCAAGGCTGAGGCGCACGGCGATTTCCGGTGCCAGCGGCACGCAAAAGAGGCCGCGCCCGTGGGTGACCATGAAGTTCACGATTTCCGGTGTGGTCAATGAGGCCGCTGCGATCAGATCGCCCTCGTTTTCCCGGTCTTCGTCGTCGGTGATGACGACCATTTCTCCACGGCCGACTGCCGCGATCACTTCCTCGATGGGATCGAATGTCATACTGTTTTCCTCCTGTGTTTGTATTGTCCGGGCAGGAGGTTTGCGCAAAAAAGCCCCCGGCGGAAAACCGGGGGCGGAACGGCAAAACAGCGAAGCATTCCGCTTCGTTTGAATTCTCCTGTCCTCTCTCATCCAGACTGTGACTGTCGGCACCGGAATTTCACCGGTTCAGCTTCCGTTTTTTCGGAAGGTCGCGGGCTTTGGCCGCCGGTGGGGAATTACACCCCGCCCCGAAGACTGTGTATACTATAACGGCGAAGATTGCGAATGTCAAGCGTGTTGGTTACTGTGACTCCAAAAAGCCCCGGTAGTTCTGCGCCAGATCGCTCATCGCTTCCTGATAAAAGCGAATTTGGTCACGGGTGCCGCACGAGGAGACCGCGCCGGCGGTGCGTCCGTCCTCGGTCGGGTGCGTCAGATTTCCGATGGTCATGAAGCCGTTGACCTGCAGGTCGCTGAGAGGACTGATAAAGACATCCGCATTCCGCAGGATGGACAGCCCCATTGAGCCGACGAATTCACTCATGGATTCCGGCATCAGCCGTTGCCCGATTTTGTAGAAAACCGGGTGGATCATGGAGTAAAGTTCCAGAAGCTCGTAGCTTTCGCTCTCTCCTTTGCGGGTGCGCCAGAGGCGTAAATTGAACTCGCGTTGGAAGGTGAGGAACCCGTCCATGGGATTCTTTCGGTCGATGTATTTGCCGGCGCGGATGAACACCAGGCTCAATTCCCGTTCCGCCGGGTTTCCGCTCTTCGGTTCCGAGTCGACCGGAAACAGCATTTTGCAATTGCGGAAGAACGGGTGTTGCGCCAATCCCCAGATCAGCATCCCGGCCACGGTGGCGGGCCCCTCCATCAATGTGGTGTATTTGTCGTTCAACTCTTTGCGCAGTGTCAGCATCGGCTCGAAATCGATGAAAAAACGGTTGCGGAACAGGCGGTTGCCCGCGTAGAGAATCTCCGGCCGGCCGGCCGGTGTGTTCAGCCCGGGGTAGGGCAGGACGCCGACGCATCCCCAACGTTTCTTGAGGCTGGCGAGAAGCTCTTGCATCGGCATGCCGTCCACCGGAACGTGGTGATACTGCATCCAGAGGTCGACTTCGCGGAAGTCTGGCGTAAAGCGGGCGATGACGTTCAGCAACCCCCAGCCCGGATTCCGGTATTTGCGCAGGTTCGGGCTGGCGAGTCGCCGTCCGGTGAGCGTTTCCGGGTCGTCCGGCAGAAGTTCGCAGTGAATGAAGGTCGCCGTCAACAGCCGCTCCACCAAGCTCCGCAGCTCGTGGCGCGCCGCGTAACTGTAACCGGGCGCCCGTCGCGCCCAACGGCGCAAGCGACCTGCCAGAACCTGGCTCTGGTTGCCGCATTCGCTGATTCGGAGCTTGTTGATATTGATGACCATTCGGCGCAAAGCGGAACGGATTTGGTCGGCGGTCAGCATCTGGAAATTTTCCCGCGAGGAGTCGAAGTGCATTTCGACCCAGAGAAGCTCCCCGGTCTTGTCGTAAAACGCTTCGGCGATGTCGGTGAAATCAACCTTGCGGCGTCCGAGGCGGAACAGTTTCGGTGCGGCTGACCAATGAAATTGACTGTGGGCGCGGATGTAATCGGCCAGATTGCGAATCAACTGTTCCCGCGCTGTGATGAAGTTATCCGGCACCGGGCGGTCGCCGTAATAGGTGAGGCGGAAGCAGGAGAGTACGAATTTGGAGTATTCGTTCCGCAGAAAAATCCCGGTTGCTTTGCGCCAGCCGTTTTCTTCCGCCCGCATCCCGAATTTCTTCAAAAGTTGAAGCCCTTTGATGAAGATGAAGAGAAGAATGGTTCCGGGGCTCCAGCGATCCACCAGGCGCCGCATTTTCAGCGAATAGGTTCCGGTCAATTGGCGGAGCTGTTCGGCAAGCGGTTGCTTCACCTCCGGTACAGGCATCGGCGGAACCGGCTCCAACGGCATCGGGAGCGCCTCGGAAGGCGCATTGAGAAATTGTGAGATGGCCGCGCCGGTTTCTTCCGGCATCTCCTCTTGCGGCGAGTGACCGCACTCCGGGAAGGCGGTCAGCCGGGAGTTGACCAGGCACTCGTGAAATTTTTCCGCGTCGCCGAGCGAAATGATCCGATCCTCGACGCCCCACAGAATCAGCACCGGAACCTTCAGCTTCTGCAATCCGGCCTGAAATGCCGGGACATTCGGAATCCGAAAGTTTTTCGCCGCGGAGATCATGCTCTCTCTCGCGCCGGGCAGCCGCATCGCTTCAGCGTATTGGCGAATCAGCTCCTGGCTGATCCTCTCCTCCTTGAAATACGCTTGGGACATTACCAGATAGACCAACAGCTCTTCGCTGGCGAAACGCATCAGCGGATTCTGCGGCGATATCAGCGCGAGTGATGTGATGAATTCCGGCACCTCGGTGAACATCCCGGCCGAATCGATCAAGACCAGTCGTTCGATCCTCGGCTCAAGCTCCGGCTCCAGCGCGAGCAGGCAGGAGATCGCACCTCCCATCGAATGGCCGATCAGCGTCAATTGATGAAGATCGAGCTGACGGATGAATGCCCTCACACAGGAGGTGAGGTCATAAAGCGACATGTTCTCCGGATCGTTCTTTGACGAATATCCGAAGCCTTTGACGTCGAGGCGGATGTATCGGCGGTTCTCCGGCAGGAACTCCAGCAGAGAGTCCCAGGTACAGGCATCCTCGGCAAAGCCGTGAATTAACAATACCGGAGTTCCGTCGCCGCCGTTATCGTACCAGGCGATTCGGTGGATCATTCCCCGTTCGTCGGTCAGTTGCAGATACCGGCGTTCATCCATTTAGCAAGTCCTGAAAAAAGTTGAAGATCCGAAGTTGCCGAATCATCAATAGAATTTGTTGATCGTCTTAAGAATCCGCTGTTTTTGCGGATTTTTTTCGAGCCCGAGGAACATGAAGGAACCGCGGACTTCGATCGGAAACGGGATGCCCTGAATATAGGTCCGGCCTTCCTGCTCCAGCCGCTCCACACGATTCTTTTGAATGGTGGAGCTGCGGTCGTACTTGTACACGCCGATCTCGCTGCCGTCAATCATGATGGCGCAACCGCTGGTCGCGTAAAACGGTTCCCCCCGCAGGGTGCGGACGGATTCGACTTTCACGCCGTCGTGTTCAAGATAAGTGGCGAAATCTTCCGTCCGCAGGTAATTGTTATCATAAGCACAACCGGCGAGAAAAACGACGGTGGAAAAGACGGATGCCACGGATAAAATCCAGTTTTTCCAATTCATTTGCATGATTCCTGTTCGTGAATAGTTCTGGCGCATGTTTTAATCTAATCGGTCAAGTAACGGAATGCAAGTTTTCCGGGCGAGAATCCGTGTCAACATGGCCGCTTTTTCTGCCGCTCCGCAAAATGGAGCGAATCGCCCCAGTCGTCGTAGGCGATCGATTCCCCGATGGCGGCGACGGCGCGCTCAAGTTTGCCGCGTGCGATTTCGGCGTTCTCATCGGTTCCCGGTTTGTTTTCGTAGAGCAGGTATCCCTTGCGGTAGGCGAGGTCGCCGATGTTCGGCATAATGACGTTCGCCCCCGCCAGCAGCCCGAGTTCTCGTCCGTCGGGAGCCAGCGCCTGAAGTGCGGTGGTGCTGGCGATGTTGACGTCGCGAAGATAGAGCCGGGTTACGGCGATCATCTTCAGCCCGCGTTCCAGCTGGCGCATTGTGTCGCTGCCGCACTCGGGGAACTGCTGGCCGAGCGGTGTGTCGTGGTGCATGAGATACGGCCCCATACCGATCATGTCGACGTCGAGCTGTCTGAAGAATTCCAGATCGTGTACCAGATTGTCGATGGTTTGCCCGGGCAGCCCGATCATTACACCGGTGCCGACCTGATAACCGATTTCACGCAGAAGTTTCAGCGCGTCGACCCGTTCCGTGTAACTGTGGTCGGCGGGGTGAAGTTTGACATAAAGCTCCGGATCGGAGCTTTCGATCCGCAACAGATAGCGGTGTGCACCGGCATCGAACCAGCGTCGAAAGGTTTCTTCGGGTTGTTCCCCCAGCGAAAGCGTGATCCCGAGATTGCCGTCGCCGATCTTCTTGATCCTGTGGACGGCTTCTTCGATGAAATCCGTCCAGCGTGGATCGGTTCGCTCACCGCCCTGCAGCACTACGGAGCCGTAACGGTAGTCGGCCGCAAGTTGGGCGGCAGAAAGAATCTCCTCCATCGACATGGAGAATCGGGCGACCTTGGCGTTGCCGCAGCGGATTCCACAGTAGAAGCAGTTTTTCCGGCAGACATTCGAGACCTCGATGAGCCCGCGCAACCGGACGCGGTTGTCGATGTGCTTGAGCTTTACTTGGTATGCGGCGCGGTAGAGCGCCTCAAGCTCCTGCGGCTTCTGAAGGCTGAGGAGGAAGGCAAGCGTCTGCCGATCCGGTTCTTCGCCCGCGACGATGCGCGCGAGTGTCGTATTGAGATCCATCCTGGGTGTTTTCCTTTTTTTCCGTTTACCGGAAGGAATTAATGTAGCACCGGAGGTTGAAATATGCAAAGAAATCTGGTTTTTCCGGAATAAATTTTGTTTTCCGGGGCAATTGGATTTGCATTTTCTGAAAAAGGTTGTATTTTTATGAACGTTGTCGGTTTCGACGGATATGGGGGAGTAGCTCAATTGGTTAGAGTACCACCCTGTCACGGTGGATGTTGCGGGTTCGAGTCCCGTCTCTCTCGCCATTTTTTAAATGAACGCGAGGTATCCGAAGAAAAAGATGACACCGCAGAAATGCGGGGGAGTAGCTCAATTGGTTAGAGTACCACCCTGTCACGGTGGATGTTGCGGGTTCGAGTCCCGTCTCTCTCGCCATTTTTTGTGTCAAAATTCCGGAGCTTCCCCTGCGTTTTTAGGGGGGAATGGAATAAATGATCAGCGCAACGCGGCCAGAGCGAACTCGGTGAAATAACGAATCCCAAAGACGAGCGCCCCATCCGGGAAATCAAACCCGGAGTTATGCAGCGCCGGAAAGCGTTCCCCAAGGCCGAGCTTCACGTAAACGCCCGGATACCGTTTCAGGTAGTAGGAAAAATCTTCCGCCCCCATCGAGGATTCGGGCAGTTCCTGGTATTCCATCCCGATCGAACGGATCACTTCGCGTGCCAGCTCGGTCGCCTCCGGTGTATTTTTCGTCACCGGGTAAGAAAGACGATACTCCACTTCGATCGCGACTTCTCTCGCATCGGCGACGGCTGCCGCCGCCCGGCGGATCCCCGCCTCCAGCGCCGCATCGGCGTTGTCGGAGAGGGAGCGGGCGGTTCCTTCGATGACCGTCTGATCGGGAATCACGTTCGCCAGCGTTCCTCCCTGAATGCGACAGACTGCCAGCACCGCCGGTTCCTGCGGATTGATGAAGCGGGCGCCAACGCCTTCCAGCTCATTGACCAATGCGGCCGCGGCCGTGACCGGGTTTCGCGAGCGGTACGGTGTGCTGCTGTGTCCACCCCGTCCCGTCAGGGTAATTTTGAAATGGGCGCAGGAACCCATAATCGCCCCGTCTTTCGTGCCCAGTACGCCGAATGGTAAACCGGGCATTCCGTGAAGCGCCGTAACGACGTCGGCTTTCGGATTCTCCAGTGCTCCGGCAGCGACAAGGTCGTGACCCATGGCGCGATTTTCCTCGCCGGGCTGAAAGACGAAGCGAACGCTCCCGGCAAATTCATCCCGCCGTTCCGTCAGCAATTCGGCCGCGGCCATCACCATGGCGGTGTGCGCATCGTGTCCGCAGGCGTGCATTTTGCCGGGGATGGTGGAGCAATGAGCCGCTCCGGTCGCTTCTTCGACGGCGAGCGCATCGATGTCGGCGCGCAGCGTCACGTTTTTACCGGCCCCTTTGCCGCCGTGCAGCACAGCGACGACATCCGTGCCGAGAAACGGCGGAAGCAGCTCAAGACCGAGGGCGGCGAGGCGTTTCCGAATCAATTGCGAGGTTTCGCGTTCCTCTCCGGCCAGTTCGGGAATCTGATGGAGCCGGTGCCGGAACTCGATGATTTCCGGCAGGATGTCGTCCAGTGTTTTCATTCTTCCGAGTAAACCACTTTCCCATCCACCAGCGTCATGCAGACTTTGCACTCGACTTCGCAGCCGTGAAACGGCGTGTTGCGCGAGTTGGATTTGAATTGGCTTGCGTCGATGGTGTACTTCCGCGCCGGATCGAAGATCACGAGATCGGCCGGCCTCCCTTCTGCGAGGCTGTAGTCTTCGATGCCGAGCACTTCCGCCGGACCGGAGGTGAAGAGCTTCACCAGCGCCGGGAGGTCGATGACGCCTTTGGCGACCAACTCGGTATAACAGAGCGGGAGCGCCGTTTCGAGGCCGATGATGCCGAACGGCGCGTAGTCGAACTCGACCAGCTTTGCCGTCCCGGTATGCGGCGCGTGGTCGGTGGCGATGACGGTGATGGTACCGTCGGCGATGCCTTCGATCAACGCGAGGCGATCTTCCTCCGAGCGCAACGGCGGATTCATTTTGTAGTTGGTGTCGTAAGTTTTGATGTACTCATCATTCAGCGTCAGGTGGTGCGGCGTCACTTCGCCGGAAACGGGGATGCCCGCCGCCCGCGCTTCGCGGAGCAGTCGGACGCTTTCTTTGACGCTGACGTGCTGCATATGGATCTTCCAATCGACTTCGCGGGCGATGATGATGTTGCGGGCGATCATCAGCTCTTCGGAGGCGCTGGAGATTCCGTTCATGCCGAGCAGTACCGACCACTTCCCCTCGTGCATGACGCCGCCCGCCGCGAGGGTTTCCTCTTCGCAGTGGTCAAGAATCGGCAAATTGAACGATTTGGCGTAAGTCACCACATTGCGCATCAGCGCGTGGTTCTGGATGCAGCGGCCATCGTCGCTCAGTGCGACCACTCCGGCCGCTTTGAGCGAGCCGATTCCGGCCATCTCCTTGCCTTCGTAGTTTTTGGTCATGCAGCCGCAGGCCAGCACTCGGACGACGCCCTTTTGAGCGACGTTCTGGCGCAGGAATTCAATTGCTCCGGCATTGTCCGCCGGGGGATTGGTGTTCGGCATGGCGACGACGCTGGTGAAGCCTCCCGCCGCGGCGGCCGCGGTTCCGGAGGCGATGGTTTCCGCCATGTTGTTGCCGGGCTGGCGAAGGTGGACGTGGAGATCGATGAATCCGGGAGAAAGGATTTTTCCGCCAAGGTCGATCACTTCCGGATTGGCGATTTTGCCGGGATCGACGATGCGTCCGTCTGCAACGCCGATATCCATGACCGCGTCGATTCCGCGCGCCGGATCGATGACCCGCGCGCCCTTGAAAATGTATTTGCCTGAGTTTTTCATTTTTGCACACACCCCGCTACGAGGAAAAGCACCGCCATGCGGACTGCCAATCCGTTGGTTACCTGTTCGAGAATGACCGAATTCGGGCCATCGGCGACTTCGCTGGTCAGTTCGACATCGCGGTTGATCGGGCCGGGATGCATGATGAGCGCATCGGGTTTCATCAGTTTCATCGTTTCGCGGTTGATCCCGAAAAACCGGGCATATTCAGCGATACTGGGGAAAAAACCGTCCGCCTGACGCTCGTGCTGAATTCGCAGCAGATTGACCACATCCGCGTCGCGTATCGCGTCTTTGAGGTTGTGGCAGACGCGGACGCCGATCGATTCAAATTCCCGCGGAACCAACGTGGAAGGGCCGGCCAGCGTCACGTTCGCGCCGAGCTTGAGCAGCCCCCAAACGTTGCTGCGAGCAACGCGGCTGTGGAGAATGTCGCCGAGAATGGTGACGTTCAGCCCCTTGATCCGGCCGAGTTTTTCGCGGATGGTGAAGATGTCGAGCAACGCCTGCGTCGGGTGCCCATGTGCGCCGTCTCCGGCGTTGATCACGCCGCAGGAGAGGTGTTCGGCGATGAAATTCTGTGCGCCGGGGGTGCTGTGACGCATGACCACGAGATCGACCTGAAGCGCTTCGATGTTGCGCACGGTGTCGAGCAATGTTTCCCCTTTTTTGAGGCTGCTGGCCTGCGCTTGCATGTTGATGATGTCGGCCGAGAGGCGCTGTTCCGCCAGCTCGAATGAAACCCGGGTGCGGGTGCTCGGCTCGACGAAGAAGTTAACGACGGTTTTCCCGCGCAGGGCGGGCACTTTTTTCACTTTTCGCTCGGAGACTTTTTTGAACTCCGCGGCGGTGTCGAGGATGAAGGTGATCTCCTCGGCGCTCAAGTCATACAAACTGAGCAGGTCTTTTCTGGTCCATTCCATAACGCGACTCACTGTTCGGATTGATTTCTTTTCCACTCGGCTTCATAAATGCCGCCGTCGGCCGGATCGTCACCGTCGAAAAACACCTTGATCTTCCGGTCGGCGGGCGGATCGCAGTCGAACCCGACGTAATCGGCGCGGATCGGGAACTCCGGCTCCCCGCGATCCACCAGCACTGCAAGGCGGATGATTCCGGGGCGACCGTAATCGGTCAGCGCGTCGAGCGCCGCCCGGATCGTCCGCCCGGTTGAAAGCACATCGTCGACGAGAATCAGCCGAAGATCATTCACGTCGAACGGAATCACCGTCTCGCGGATCAGCGGCAACGCGCTGCGTTGGCCGAAGTCGTCCCGGTAAAGCGAAATGTCGAGCTTGGCCAACGGAGGGCGTTGGCCGGAAATTCGTTCGATGGCGTCGCCGAGCCGTTCGGCCAGAGTAACGCCCTGATTGTAGAGACCGACCAGAGCGAACTCCGCATCTCCCGCCTTGCGGCTGTCTTTGAGAATTGCCTGTGCCATCTTTTCGATGGCCTTGTCCATCTCCTCTGCGGTAAAGAGGCGTTTTTTGAGCGTCATAATCACTCCGAGCAAGAATGGGGTTTATATTGGTTACAATATACTGCCGACTTGCGCTTTTCTCAAATTTCCGAAAAGAAATAGTCGCCTTTTTCTTTCCATTTAAGGATTCTCGTAAAAAATAATTGATTTCGGCGCACTATGGTGCTCTATTACTGTTTAATCTTTCTTCCCGGAACAGGTATGTCGATCAGTTGGAAACGCAATTTGTTTTTTGTCTGGCTGGCGCAGCTTTTGAGTATGGCCGCGTTTGGTATGATTACGCCCTTTATTCCGATCTACCTGCGCGATCATCTGAATATGGCGGACATCCGGTCGCGCGGGGCGTGGGTGGCCGCATTTTACTTCGCCGGGCAGATCGGATTCTGTTTCGCCACGCCCGCATGGGGAATGCTTTCGGATCGCTACGGACGAAAAATAATGCTGTTGCGGGCAAGTCTGGTTTCGGCGTTTCTGATGCCGTTGATGATCTTCGCCCCTTCTGCGTTGGGGCTGGTGCTGATTCGCTTTGCCGTCGGTTGCTTTTCCGGAGTGAACACCGCTTCCCAGACATTGATTTGTGATACGACCCCGCAGGCAAAGCAGGGCTTTGCCCTCGGTACGCTTAGCTCCGCACTGTGGAGCGGGAACATGTTGGGGATCGCCGTCGGCGGGTTTCTGATCAACGGACTGGGGTTTGTCTGGACGTTTATCGCCTGCGGAGCGATGTTGATGTTTGCTGCTGTTCTGGTATTGTTCTTCGTTCGTGAAAATTTTCGCCCCCCGGTTGTCGTCGCCCGTTCGGAAAAAAAGGCGGGAACGGCTCGCGCCGGATGGTTCCATCTCCCAGCTTTTTCGATCCTGATCTGGAGTATGCTTGCTCTCTTCTTATTGGGTGGGTTGGTGCGGAACTTCGACCCTCCTTACATAGCGCTTCTGGTGGAAACGGTGAACGGGCCTGCGGATGCGGCAAAATGGACAGCGGTGATCTGTGGAGCCGCGGCTGCGGCGGGGGTGGTTTCGGGGATGTTGCTTGGATTTTTAAGCGATCGTTTTTCTCCCCGCCGGATTCTGATTCCGGTTCTGATCGGTTCGGCGCTGGCCAAATTTGTTCAGGCTGCGGCATTTTCTCTGCCGATGCTGGGGGGCGGGCGGGTGGTCAATTACTTCTGCGCCGGCGGGCTGGACCCGGTGTTGCAGTCGATGCTGGCCAAAGTCGCCCCGCCGGAAAAGCGCGGAATCATCTTCGGCTGGGGAGCCAGCAGCCGTACCATCGGCTCGATCTTCAGTTCGATTTTGAGCGGTTGCATTATTTACTATTTCGGCGTCCGCGGTGTTTTTTACGCAGCCGGAATCATCTTTCTCTTACTGTTGCCCCTCTTCCTTCTCATTACCGGGAAAAAGGGCGGCAAGCTCGGCGCACACGTCGAGTAACGTGATTTTAAACATATTTTTGATGATCGGGGTTGACGAATTTTATCTGTAATGTTATATTTGTTATAGAACAATGATAACATTGAAAACCAGGGAGGTGCCTGATGCTGTTTGTTCTGTCCGACAATGGGGCGCCGGTCTACGAACGGATCGTGGATGCGGTCAAGCAGAAGATTTTTTCCAGGGAGCTTGATTATGGCGATGAGTTGCCGCCGGTTCGTACGCTTGCCGGGTTGCTTCAGGTCAACATGCACACTGTCCGCCATGCTTACCGGCTGTTGGCGGAAGAGGGAATCATTGTGATG
Source organism: Victivallis vadensis (assembly GCA_040393525.1). Classification (GTDB taxonomy): domain Bacteria; phylum Verrucomicrobiota; class Lentisphaeria; order Victivallales; family Victivallaceae; genus Victivallis; species Victivallis vadensis_A. Next base: position 25,272 of record JBEBTY010000001.1, read on the forward strand.
AAAGTGGGGCAGCGCACCCGGATTCGTCCGCGCCCGAGTGCCGGCGGCGTCAGCACGCAGCTCAAGACGCAGTTGCTGAATGGTTGGGAAAAATTGGAGCGTGAAGCGTTTCTGCATGGGATGCGGCCGGGGCAGCTGCTGGAGTTGATCCAAAACCATCTTGCCGGGGAATCAAAATGAAAAAAGTCGATTGGAAAAAATGGGGACTTTTGCCGGGTGTTGCGGCAATGGGCGTCAGCGCTGTTCTTCTCCTGCTGATGAGAGGCGACGCTTCCTGGCCGTTGCATTTCAATCTCTACGGCGCGCCTGACCGTTGGGGGAAAAGTTCAGAGTTGTGGCTTTTGCTCTTTGTCCAGATCATACTGCTTATCATGTTTTTTGTCATGGATGAAGGGATTCGGAAAGCGGAAACAAAACATAATTTCACCGGAGCCATCGCCTCTGGAATCTCTGTTTCTCTGACTGCAACGTTGTGTTTTGGTTACTGGATCGGCGTCTCCGGTGGAAGCGGGCAACATTCGTGGTTGATCCCCGTTACGTTGTCGGCCGGAATTGCGGCTGGAGTTCTGGCCTTCTGGCTCGACCGTTTGCGTCCTCAGCCGGAACACCGCTCTGTTCCGGCACGAAAGTTGCCGGATTTGAGTCGTGGTAATTGGTTTTACTGGGAATCGTTCAATCCAGGTTGGATGAATGCTATGCTATATTTGAGTTTACTGCTCTTGTTGATTGTTTTTCTATCCGTTCCGGGAACCGGGTGGATGAGGTTGATGTTTATTGCGATCAGCGGGTTTGTTGCGCTCTTTCTGGGGGGCTTTCAATTCACCATCAATGCGACGCGATTGTGTGTCAGCATCGGTTATTTGCGTATCCCCTGTTTCCGTGTCAAACTGGAGAATATATCGAGTGTAGAGGTTGTGCAATTCAATCCCATTGCGCGTTTTGGCGGATTGGGATTTCGCTATTCCCCTTGGGCCGGATGGGGATTGATCAGCAGTGGGAGTGGTGTTCAGCTTGAAACGCGCTCCGGCCGTCGCCTGACCATCAGTTGCGAAGAACCGGAATTGATTGTTGCGTTGCTGAAGCAAGTGGCGGCATTGAAACCAGGAGAGAAATCGCGCTCCCTCTGGCGAAGCTGGATATGGTTCGGCTGGAGTTTGTTGCTGATTGGGCTGATTGGATATGGTGTGTTTCTTGCAATCCGACCGAATCCGGAATGGGTGGAGCTGGAAACACGGCAAACGTTGACCCGGTTTCTCGCCGGAGAAACGGCGGGGTTTACCGCTCGTGCCTCCGCAAAAATCCGAGAGCTGACCGATGACGAAGGCGTCCTTCGGGAATCACTCAAGTTGCAGGAAAAATACGGAGCGTTCGTCGAATGGGAAGGAGATGCGGTCCGGGTTCCGAATTGGCCGAATGCGACCATTCGCCAAAAGGTGCGGTTGGAGCGCGGAAGTGTGCTTTTTACTGTCACGATGAATCGGAATGGACGTATTTACGGTTTTTTTATCAAAGAGTTGTAAATCGGGCGGCGCTGCTTTCTCGTATTTGCAGTCGGTAATCGACCAGAGTGTCCGCGACGGGTTCGCCCGCCAGCAGGCGGTGGAAAGTTTCGCAGCCTTGGCGGACGAGTTCAATGAAATTCTGTTCGATTCCGGAGATGGACGGGGTGACGAGCGCCGCCGGATTCGGTTGCGTCCAGGATATGAGCGCCATTTGCTCCGGAATGCGGACGGATAATACGCGAAGTGCGTGAAGCGCCGGTAGTTCCAGCCCCTCGTTGACTGTGATGATCGCCGTCGCTCCGCGGTCGATCAACGATTTGATCGCTTCCGGTACGCTGGGAGTCGTTCCACGGGGAGAGGCGACCAGAGCCGGGTCCAGCCCGTGTCCGCTCAAACAGCGGCGAAATGCCTGTTCCCGGTTGGTGCTGTTCCAGTTGGTGGGGTCGTCGAAGCTGGTTTCGCCACCGAGCCGCCCGATCCGGCGGTGCCCTCTTTCCAGAAGGTGCTCGATTACCAATCGCACCGCCTGTTCGTCATTGGAGCCGACCGTGTAGATACCGTCCGGGTGCCGAGGGCGGGTATTGATGCAGACCAGCGGCATGATATGGCGCTCACCCCAATAATATTCCAGACCGTTCTGTGCCATGACGGAGATCGCTCCGCAAAATGGATGTTCTTCCAGTACATCAAGATAGGTTGAACTTAGCACTTCGATGGAGTAACCGTTGCGCGCCAGTTCGGTGGCGAGTGGCTCCAACACGCTTCCAAAATAACCGCCGAACTGAAAATTCGGCACGATCAGCGCCACGCGACGGCATTCGACGCGGTAGCCTACTTTGCGGGCGCAGGCGAGGATGGTTCGTTTTGCTTCCGGCGTGATTTTGGGCGAACCGTTCAGAGCGCGCGAAACCGTTGCGGTCGAGTATCCGGTCGCGGCGGCAATTTCTTTCAGAGTGGGACGCATTGTCTACGGCTCCGGAGTTGATGGCATTGAACACAGGATAATATACTTGCGGTTTTTCATGGATCAAGTGTCCACTGCTTGCTTTTTCCGATTCTCAGACTTATATTCCTTTAACAACTGGAATGGAGGTGTTTGATGGATGTGACCATTACTCATTGCCCTTTGACTGCCGATGAAGCATTTGCGGTCATCTCTGTGTTCCGAAAGAGTATGGAGCTAAAACGTTTTTTGCTCCTTTCGATCGGGACGCCGGTTTTAGCGTTGACGGTGTTTCTGGTCATCACGCAAGGTGTAGGCAGTGTGTTTTTTCTGATCCTGTTCTTTGTCATACTTGCTGTTGTCATCCGCTTGGGGCGGAACGCGCAGATTCGAGGGCTTATACGGCAAATGTCCACTTGCGGGCTCTATGAATTGGAGCATCAAGTTCAGATTACCGATGCTGGTTTTCATGCCGAAACGCCTGGGTTTTCGATCGACATGGATTGGAAACGGGTGCCGCAATTTGTCCGTTGCCCGATTCCGGAAACCGGGGATGAGATTTTGATGCTTCTGGTCAACGGCCTGCCAGTTTTGCGGAAAAGCGATTTCTCGGATGCCGCCGACTTCGCCCGGGTATCCGAAATATTGCAAGAGTGTTCGACAGAAAAGGGGGCGCGATGAATCCGATTGAATTTCAGGATACGGTCCCATTTGCGGAAGGTACTTTCTCCATTGCGCTATATCTTCAACGTAAGCTGTTTCCCCGAACCCTGTTCAATATGGTGGTGTTTTCATTGACACTGGCTCTTACTGCCGGGGGAACCCAGGGGAGATATTTCGGACTCGTCTTTTTGGGCTCTTTTGTCTTTTTGCTGTTCTTTTGGTTCTTTTGTATGTATTGGCAAATAAAGTATGAGCGGCGTTGGGAGAAGCCTGTTCACCAGGGTGATTTCACTTATCTCATTGATTATGAGAAGGAAGAGGTTGCGATCCAAAATCCTTCTTATACCTATCGGATCAAATTCTGGCGTTTTACCGGAATGTATCAGGTTTGCGGATTTCTCTGGCTTGAAGTCGGCCAGATCAATCCGTTTGGAATTCGCGCAAAAGCGTTTCCTTCGCCCGAAGAGTTTCGCCGCTTTCGTCAAGCCATCAAAGAAGCAATAAGAAAAAATTCTTTGCGCCACTTGCGATCCAACCTGGTGAAAACTCAGACGAACTTGCCGAGTTGATCCAGCCGTAAAAACGTTGTATGAAACTGTTGCGAGATCGGCGTTATGGCCGATCTCGCATGGTTTTAAGCATTCTTTTTTTGAATTTTATTATCCGACACCGTGGTGTCAAACCTCCATTTGCCATTGCAAGAGAAACGGATCGGATGTATATTATCCAATTGAATTTTGGACAACTTTCATACGGTGATTTTTGTGAAAAAAGCAGTGATTCTTTTGAGTGGCGGACTGGATTCCGCAACCGTGTTGGCGATGGCGAAGTCACAGGGGTTTGCGTGTTATGCGCTTTCGTTCCGTTACGGTCAACGGCATTCGTGTGAACTTCAGGCGGCGGAACGGGTGGCGAAGCAGCTCGGCGCGGCGGATTTCAAGGTTGCGGAAATCGATCTGCGGCTCTGGGGCGGCTCCGCGCTGACCGATGACGCGCTGGCAGTGCCGGACGCGGCGGAGTCGACGGGGATTCCGATCACCTATGTCCCCGCCCGCAACCTGATCTTTCTTTCGTTTGCGACGGCGTGGGCGGAGGTGCTCGGCGCACGTGATATTTTCATCGGGGTGAACAACGTCGATTATTCCGGCTATCCCGATTGTCGTCCGGCGTTCATCGAGTCGTTTCGCGAAACCGCCCGGCTCGGAACCTGTGCGGTGGACGAAGGGTGGGGCTATCAGATCAATGCACCGCTTCAGCATATGAACAAGGCCGAAATCATTCGTGCGGGACTTCAGCTTGGCGTGGACTATTCCCTTACCACCAGTTGCTATAATCCCGATGGGGAAGGGCGAAGCTGTGGCAAATGTGACTCTTGCTCGTTGCGAATTCAGGGGTTTCGCGAGGCCGGGATTTCTGATCCGACCCGCTATTCCCGCTGATTATCGGGCGAGTTCCTGAACGGTACGGTAGTAGGCCAGTCGACGGTTTGAATCGCTCTCCGCTCCGGTGAGGGCGACCGTGCGAAATGCGGTCGACGCCTGCTCCTGCAATGCGATGGCCTCCGTGATTTTTCCCAGCCGATAAGCGAGTTGAGCTTGCGTATTCAGGCAGGCACCGCGCAACGCGCCGGAGCTGTTTACGGTCAGCAGCGACTTTGCGCGGGCGACCAGGATCGCGGCGTTCTTCAGCGATTCGGCGCTGTATTCACGGCGCTCCAGAAGCAGTCGCGCGATCTGGTTGTCCACATCGGGGTCATTGGTGATCGCGGCGTGATACGCCTTGACAACTCCGTCGGTTTGGGCGTCCAGTGCGGGATTTCGGGCGATCAGGTTCAACGCCTCGACATAAAGCCGTGCTTGCTTGGGTGCCTGGGCGATTTGTGCACGGGTCAACTCCAGAGCCTCCCCCGCTCGTCCGTTGCTTTCCAGTACGAAATTGCGGATGCGCAATGTGGATGGCTGTCCCGGTTCCAGCCGGAAAATCGCATCGACCGTCCGTCGCATTTTCGTTTCGTTGTCGCCGGTGAGCAATGTTTGCAGCTCTTCCAGCAGCGGTGCGATTTTCTGTTGGGCGGAGCGATTCAACGTGCCGTTCAGCGCTTTTTCAAGCGCCTCGCCAAGATCGATCGCTTCACCGGACCACAGTATTTTTCCGTCGCGCCCGACCAGAAACGCCATCGGCAGAAGGCGGTTTGCGCCAAGATAGGCCGGGGTCAATTCGCGTTTGGTGTCAACGCCGAAGCTCAGGTCGAAATCCGTCCGCCGCTTCAGCAGCTCCTTCACGTCCTGTTCGGAATCCGGGGTGACCACGGCAAACCGGGCGCTCCCGGCAAAATTGCGTCGGAGATAGTTGAGCAGCGTCAAGGCATCATCCGCCGTCTGGGCGCGGGTCAGCAGAAAAACCACTGCCCGGTACTCCGGCTCTTTCTCCGCCTCTTTTTCAGCGGGGAGGAGGGTGAACGGAACGCCGCTCACCCAGCGGACGCCGACCAGTTCCTTCGCCGCGTCCCCCGGACGCAACGCGAACAGATTCGCGGCCAGAAGCATGCAGGCAACCAAAAATAATATCTTCTTCATAAAACATTCCTTGTTCCGAATAATCAGGAGATCAGTTCTTTGTAAAATAGCATGCGCGCCATTCACCTGCAAGCAGGGTTCATGGAGAAATACGGAAACTTACGGTTTTCGCAAGGGCGGCAAACCCAACGCTTCCCGCCCGGCCTGCGCCGTCTGCCAGAGCATCGGGTCGCGGTAGAGTTTTTTGGTCAGCGCACTGCTGCCGCAGCCGAGCTTTTCGGTTGCGCCCTTCAGTTCCCAATCTGCTTCCGCCAGAACGTCGAGAACATGGGCGAGCCAGAGCGGATAATCGGCGTGATCCATCGAGCAGTCGAAACGTTCGGGCGGCGTCGCCGGGCTTTGTCGTTCTCCGCAGGCTACCGCAAGTCGGAGCTTGGCGAGCGCGACGGCGCGGTTGCGGTGTTGGCTCCGTTCCGAGCAATCCGCTGCGGTATACGATGTCCCGGCCAGCCGCACGCGGGCGGCGCTTGAGGTCTTGTTCCGTTTTTGGCCGCCGTTTCCGCTCCCCTTATAGAAATCCAATTCACACAACCGGGAGAGAGATTCGTCGTCCATTTTCAGAATTTCATCACGATTTTCCAGCATATTTACTTTAACTTTCCGAAATTTGCGCTATTGTTATAGTAATATCAAAAGAGATGATTTACAAGCGCTATGCGGAAATATGGAGACGAGATGAAAGTTCTGGTAATCGGGTCCGGTGGTCGTGAGCACGCACTGGTCTGGCAACTGAAGCAAAACCCTGAAGTGAAAACCGTTTATTGCGCCCCTGGAAACGCCGGAATCGCCGCTGATGCCGAATGTGTCGCCATTCAAGTCGGCGAGTTGGAAAAATTGGCCGACTTTGCAGAGAAACATAATATTGACCTCACCGTGGTCGGCCCCGAAGCGCCGCTTTGCGACGGCGTGGTCGATTGTTTTCGTGCCCGGAATCTGACGGTGTTCGGCCCCGCCAAAGAAGCTGCTCAGCTCGAAGGCAGCAAAGATTTCGCCAAAGCATTCATGCTTAAATACGGCATTCCGACTGCCAGGGCCGCAACGTTTGAAACCGAGGCCGAGGCCGCCGAATATGTAAAAAAAGAGTTCGCCGCCGGCGAGAAGGGCATTGTCATCAAAGCCGATGGCCTTGCTGCCGGCAAGGGCGTACTGGTGGCGGACAACGCCGCCGCCGCGCTCGAATTTCTCCATGACTGTTTTGATGGAGCGTTTGGCGAAGCCGGCGCGAAAGTGCTGGTCGAGGAGTGCCTCTATGGCGAAGAAGCATCGATTCTCGCCCTCTGCGACGGTAAGACCATTGTTCCGCTTGTTTCTTCACAGGATCACAAACGTGTGGGCGACAACGATACCGGGCTTAACACCGGCGGCATGGGGGCCTACTCTCCCGCTCCGGTCGTGGACGATTCCGTCTGGGAAAAAATCAACGGGCGGATTCTGGCTCCGTTCCTCAAAGGCGTCCAGGCGGAAGGGCTTGATTTTCGCGGTGTGATTTTCGTTGGAATCATGGTGTGCGATGGAGAACCGAAAGTACTGGAATTCAACGTCCGCTTCGGGGACCCGGAGATTCAACCGGTGTTGCGCCGTTTCGACGGCGACTGGTTCGACGTGTTGAAGAAAGTCGCGGAAGGGCGGCTTGCGGAAGCCGATTTGGTTTGGTCGGACGATCCGGCTGTGTCGGTCGTTCTCGCTTCTGGCGGTTACCCCGGCGACTATACCAAAGGCTTTGAAATCAAGGGGCTTGATGCTGCCGCTGCGACTGGTGCGGTGGTGTTCCATGCAGGGACCGCGTTCAAGAACGGAGCGATCGTGAATACCGGCGGTCGAGTTCTCGGTGTTTCCGCTCGCGGTAAAACCATCGCGGAAGCGATTGAAAAGGCTTATCAGGCCGTGGATTGCATTTCATTCGATGGCGGCTTCTGCCGCCGCGACATTGGGGCCAAGGCCCTGAAATACGGCAAATAAACAGAACGACCAAGGAGTTATCAAAAATGAAAAAAATGATCGCCTGGATGTGCGGCTCCGCCGCCGTATTGGGGCTGCTGGCCGGATGTACTTCGGTGGATTCCACGCAAAAATTCAATCAGGTGTTGCTCGTGCCTCCTGCTGAGGGGAAAGCGGTCTGCCATACGTCGGTGGAAATTCCGTGCTACACCTTCTGGGGCATTCCGATCTTCGGCGGCAGCGCCGCAGGGGACGGCAAGGTTTCTCTTTTCCAGAACAATGCGGACGTGGAGAGTGTGATGCACCTCCTGACGCAGGATGTTCGCGGCAAGGGAGCCACCCGGATCGTCAATGTGAACACCTCCATGGTCGAAGGTCCGGCGTTGCTCTTTTTCGGAAAGCGCGTCATGCAAGCCTCTGGAACCGGTGTCAGTGTCCGCTCGGAGCGGGTGCGTCAGGTAGGACAGGATTACGATCAGATGCCGTTGTACTGACGTGCCTGGCGCGAGAGCGCGGTGCGTGAGAGAGATGAGAGGATAGCGTTATGACCATCAAGGCTTTTGTTCTGGATACCAACGTTCTGTTGCACAATGCGCAGAGCATTGAATCCTTTCAGGATAACGACGTCGTCATTCCGATGACGGTGATCGAAGAACTGGATAAGTTCAAGAAAAATTCCGACGAACTCGGACGCAACGCCCGGCAGGTGATCCGTCATCTCGACCGGTTGCGCCAGTCGGCGGAGAAACCGGGGCAGCTTCGTTACGGGATTTCGCTTTCGCACATCTCTTCCAGCGCGACCGGGAAATTGTTTGTACTGACTGACGCCGAGCTTGGCAATGGGGAAGTCACCGCCAAGATTCGCGACGTATTCCGCCTCGACCTCGGTACGGATAGCCCCGATAACCGGATCTTGAAGGTCGCGTTCGGCCTTCGGGAACGGGGGCGCACGGTCGTCTTTATCAGCAAAGACATCAATTTGCGCCTCAAAGCCGACGCCATCGGGCTCAAGGTCATGGACTTCGAGCGCGGTAAGGTGGATGAACGGGCGCTCTATACCGGTTTTCAACAGGGGAATCTCAATGCGACCGAGCTTGACGCACTTTACAAAGGGCGCGGTATTCCGGTCGGAACCCGCCCGCTCCTGACCAATGAGTTTATGTTGTTCACCGCCGACGGGAACTCCAAGCAGAGTGCGCTGGCACGCCTTCGTGTGAACGGAAAAATCGAGGTGATCGATTCCAACCGCACCAATCGCGCCTGGAACGTATCGCCACGCAACAAAGAACAGCGCATGGCGCTCGATTTGCTGCTCGACCCCGAAATTCGACTGGTGACGCTGGTTGGCGGAGCCGGAACCGGCAAAACGCTGCTTGCTCTTGCCGCCGCGATGCAGTTGGTATTGAACGAAAACTCATATGAACGCATCCTCGTGTCGCGCCCGATTATTCCGTTGGGGAACGACATCGGTTACCTGCCGGGCAGCAAGGACGCCAAGCTCTCCAGCTGGATGCAGCCGATTTTTGACAATCTCGACTTTTTGCTGGGCGGCGAAGGCGAAGAAGAGCGTAAGAGCAAGAGCTCATCACGCTACTCTATCGCCAGCCTGCAGAACAGCGGCAAGCTGGAAATGGAAGCACTGACTTATATTCGCGGGCGCAGCATTCCTCGTCAGTTCGTCATCGTCGACGAGGCGCAGAACCTGACGCCGCATGAAGTGAAGACGATCATCAGCCGTGCCGGGGAAGGAACCAAACTGGTTCTGACCGGTGACCCGCACCAGATTGACAACCCGTATCTGGACGCCTCCAGCAACGGGCTGTGCTACACGGTGGAGCGGATGAAAGGACAGGCGCTCTTCGGCCATGTCACCTTGGCGCACAGTGAACGCAGCGAACTGGCCGCTCTGGCCGCCAAGTTGCTGTAACGCAATAAAAAAAACGGGGTTGAACTTCAACCCCGTTTTTTTGTGTCTTGCCTATGGTTCCGTGACTTCCAGCGCCTGACCGTCGGTGTATTTCAGGAAGTCCGCTTTGAAGATGCGGACAAAGCGGATGTTTGTCACAACCTCCTCTGTGCTCCCCTTGTAGCGCCCGTAGTTCAGATCCACGTCGCGGCGCATCTGCCGCATGCTGCCTTCGGCATCATAGTCGAGGCCGGAATTGAACTTGGCCTCCACGCTGTGTGATTCGGATTTCGGCACGATTTGCTGTTCGACGATCAGAACCGCGTCTGCGCCGCGCTCTTCCGCCTCGTTCTTGAGCTTTGTCAACAGCCGGTCGCGGCTGACGTCGCGATAGTCGCCGGATACGACCGCCCGCCCGAATGCGCGATAAGGCTGCCGGATTCGGGCCGCGTCGGTATAAACGGTAACATCCCCGTTGCCGGCCGGTTCGGTGCCGCCTTCGTAGTCAAAGCTGACGCATCCGGCGAGCAACACCATGCAGCCGAACAGTAAAACCGCGTGTTTCATCATCGTGTATTCTCCTTCACTTCTTTTGCTTTATAAGGTATCCGCCATCGGTGTATTTTTCAAATCAAATCCGGAAAGCGGATTGATTTTCCGTGCAAACGGCACTATTTTAAGATACGTGCCGATTTCAAATCAACCTCCAAACGGTTGTTTTGCGGTCAGCCCCACGGCCCATGCTGCACGGATTCGCCGCGGCTGGGGATACATAACTATTTTCCGGAGCAGAAAAAATGATGAAGTTCAAAGGAGTTTACACCGCGCTTGTAACGCCGTTCCGTAAGGGAGAGGTTGATTTCGAGGCGTTGAAAAAACTGGTGGAACTTCAGATCAAAGGCAAAGTCGCCGGAATCGTTCCGGTCGGAACCACCGGGGAATCCCCGACGCTCGATCCCGGAGAACATCTCAAAGTCATCGAAACTGTCGTCGAAGTCGCCGCCGGGCGCTGCCAGATCATCGCCGGGACCGGAGCGAACTCGACTGCGGAGGCCATTCACCTGACCACCGAAGCCAAAGCGATCGGCGCCGACGCGACGCTTCAAGTGACGCCGTATTACAACAAGCCGACGCAGGAAGGGCTTTATCGCCATTTTGCAACTGTGGCCGACAAAGGCGGTCTTCCGGTGGTGCTTTACAATGTGCCGGGTCGTTCCGGCGTCGCCATTGCTGAATCGACCGTTGCGCGGTTGTCGCATAATCCGTTGATTGCCGCGATCAAAGAAGCCGCCGGAAGCGTTGACCGTGTTTCGGCAATTCTCGACAGCACCGACGAAATCACCGTGCTCTCCGGCGATGATTCGCTTACTTTGCCGATGATGGTGGTCGGCGCAAAAGGCATCATCAGCGTCGCCTCGAACTTGATTCCCGGCGAAATGAGCGAAATGGTGCAGTTCGCACTGGACGGGGAGTATGCCAGGGCGTATGAATTCCACCGCCGGTTCTACCCGTTGTTTCGCGACCAATTCATCGAAACCAACCCGATTCCGATCAAAGCCGCGATGGCAATGGCTGGGTTGCTCGAAGAAGAGTACCGCCTGCCGCTCTGCGAACTCGCTGCCGGGAACCGCGAAAAACTCGCGGCAACCCTCAAAAACTGTGGAATCATCTGAGTTTCTTTGCAAAAGCCTCCGTTTCGGAGGCTTTTTTTATTTTCAACTTGTTTTCTTCCAAGTTTCATGGTATAATAAATAAAACGAAACATATCATCGGGAGAATATCACCATGAATCTGATCGCAATTCCGCCGGGGCTGGAAACCGAGAGTTTTGTCCTGGAACCGGGCGCACTGAAGTACGTGCCGGAGATTCTGCGCAAGAACTGGGGCGCGTCTGCCAAAGCATGGCTGATTGCGGACGATAACACCTGGGCCGCCGCCGGAGCTGCCCTCTCGAAGATATTGGAGCAGGCCGGTGTCGAACAACATCCGCCGTTCCGATTCCCCGGGAAACCGGTTCTTCACGCGACGGAATTCCATGTCGATGAAATCTTGCATGCGTTTCCCCCGAACTGCGTTCCCGTCGCCGTCGGCGGAGGCACCGTCAACGACCTTGTAAAACGAGCTGCCGGTGTAAAGAACATTCGCTATTGCTGCGTACCGACTGCCGCTTCGGTGGATGGGTATACCTCATTCGGAGCCGCCCTCAATGTGAATGGGTTGAAGAAAACCATGCCTTGTCCCGCCCCGCTGGCGATTGTTGCCGATTCACGAATTCTGGAAGACGCCCCGCCGGAAATGCTTTCCGCCGGGTATGCCGACCTGATGGCGAAAATTCCCGCCGGAGCCGATTGGATTCTGGTCGATCAACTTGGCATCGAACCGATCCGCAACGACGTTTGGGAGCTTGTTCAGACCCCCCTGCGCGATAATCTTTCCAATCCTGCCGACGTCGCCCGCGTATTCATGGGGTTGGCCGCCACTGGATACTCGATGCAGCTCTATCGCGACTCCCGCCCCGCCTCCGGTGCGGAACACCTGATGAGCCATGTCTGGGAAATGGAGAATCTGACATTCGAGAATGAAGATGTTTCGCACGGATTCAAAGTCTCCATCGGAACCGTCGCCACCACTGCGCTTTACGAAGGACTCCTTTCCCTCTCGGAACAGGATGCCCGCCGTTTTGCGGAACCCGGCCTCACCCGCTCCGCCCGCGAAGCCGAAATCGATGCCTTCCTCCATCTCGGTTGCTACGGCGCCGAAGCCAGACAAATCGCCCTCGCAAAATTCCTCGAAGGCGAAGCCTTGGCCGAACGGCGCGAATCCATCTACCGGAATTGGGAGATTCTCCGTAAACGCGTCCGCCAACAACTCTATCCGCTCCACGAACTCAAGGCAATGCTGAAAAAAGCCAATTGCCCCACCGAACCACAAGAAATCGGTCTCACCCCCGGTCAGTTCATTCACGGCATTGCCGCGGCTCAATTGATCCGCAAGCGTTATACCGTTCTCGATGCCATTTACGAACTCGGGCTTTCTCGCGTTATTTTATCCCGCTTATAAGAGGGGGAGGTGCCTCCGGGACTGGGGCGCTCCGCTCCCCGCGCCCCCCGCTCCCCGCCCCTCGCCCCCGCCAAAAATGCAGGAAGGTTTGTTTGAATGGTTCAAAGGTTATGAGGAGCAACGGAACGCTGTGAATTCTCAGAGCCTCCCGTTGCAGGAAGTGGAATATTCAAAGATGCAAGAGCGAGGCGTGAGGGTGAGAGGTTTCACCCTTTTGGTGCATTGCATGGGGTAGATGGTTTTGTTTGACGGGTGGAGCCATGCGAAGAACCGTCTTTTGCGTGATGCTTCGTTACTTGCCCAACGATACCGTCTGTTTTCCAACACGTTCCGCAAATTCCTTTTTGTCGACGACAAAAAGGAATTTGCGTTACCCGGCTCCGGCACCCTGCCGGTCGGGTGGGTGGTTCGGAGGGAGGGCGAAGCGCCTCCCTCCGGCATTCCGTTACTTTGCGACAGGGTCGATGCGGTCGAAGCCGCAGAATGGGCGCAAGACTTCCGGGACGATGATGGAGCCGTCGGCTTGTTGGAAGTTCTCGAGGATGGCGATCAGCACGCGGTCGGTGACGGCGGTTGCGCTGATGGTATGTACAAAGTCGCGGGTATCTCCATCTTTGTAGCGGATGTTGAGTCGTCGGCTTTGGAATGACGTCAGGTTCGTATTGCTGGTGACTTCGCGATAGCAGCTGAATCCTGCGAACCATGCTTCGATGTCATACTTCTTATATCCCGGGGCTCCGAGGTCGCCGACGCAGACGTTGACGACATGGTACGGGATTCCGAGTTGCTGGAGGATGAACTCCTCATTTTCTAGGCAGATTTCGTGATATTTCACTGAATCTTCGGGTTTACAGAAGATGATCTGCTCGACCTTATGGAACTGGTGAACGCGGAAGATTCCGCGCGACGCCTTGCCGTAGCTCCCGGCTTCGGTGCGGAAGCAGGGGGTGAATGCGGTGTAGCAGAGCGGAAGTTCCGCCGCGTCCAGCAGGTCGTCGGCGTGGTATCCCACCAGAGTTTGTTCGGAGGTGCCGATCAGTGCGAGATCTTCGCCTGCGAGGTTGTAGGTTTGGTCGGCAAAGAACGGCAGATAGCCGGTGCCGAAGAGCGTGCGTTCTTTGGCGACGCAGGGCGTCATGAACATGGTGAAACCGCGTTCGACCAGAACTCTCTGCACCCAGAAGTAGAGTGCTTGCGCGAGCATGGCGCCTTTGCCTTTCCAGTAATAGAATCCGGCTCCGGCGACTTTTGTGCCGCGCGCGATGTCGAGAATGCCCAGCAGCTCGCCGAGTTCCTGATGGTCGCGTACCGGGAAGTCGAATGTCGGGATTGTGCCGACTTTGCGGAATTCCACGTTGCCGGAATCATCCAGACCGTCCGGCACATCGTCCGCCAGCATGTTGGGCATGCGGATTTCGACTTGATGGATTTTGTTCCGAAGTTTCTCAAGCGCTTCTTCTTTGGAGCTCATTTCTTCTTTGAGCTGTTTCACCTTGTCACGGGCGGCCGGGTCTTTGGCGCACTCTTTGCTGAGGCGGTTGCGTTCGGCGCGAAGCGCCTCAGCTTCCTGTGCCAATTGGCGGGCGGAGGCGTCCAGCTTCAAAAGTTCGTCCATATCGAACGGGAAACCACGGCGAATGCAGTTTGCTTTCACCGCTTCCGCGTTTTCGCGAATGAATCTGATATCAATCATTTTCGATAATCCTTGCTTCTAAACTCAGAATTGCGGCATCGGGAAGCCGGCCATAAACTCTTTGACCTCGTTGCCGAGGCTGCGGAGCGCCGCTTCGTCTTCCCGCATGGCGACGCCGCGCTCGATGAAGTCGGCGATTCGCGTCATTTCCGCTTCTTTAAGGCCGCGGGTGGTGACAGCCGGGGTTCCGACGCGGATGCCGCTGGTGACGAACGGTTTTTCGGGGTCGAACGGGATCATGTTTTTGTTACAGGTGATCCGGGCGAGGTCGAGTGCGTTCGCAACGGCTTTGCCGGTCGCGCCTTTCTGGCGCAGGTCAATCAGCATCAGATGGTTGTCGGTTCCGCCGGAAACGATTCGGAAGCCGCGCTTCGCCAATTCGTCCGCCAGTTTCGCCGCATTCAGCCGCACCTGGTGCTGGTAGGCTTTGAACGCCGGGGTCAGCGCTTCGCCGAAGCAGACCGCTTTGCCTGCGATCACGTGTTCCAGCGGGCCGCCCTGCAAGCCGGGGAATACTTTGGAATTGATGCTTTTGATATACTCTTCACGGCAGAGAATCAGTCCGCCGCGTGGTCCGCGCAGTGTCTTGTGGGTGGTGGTGGTCACGACGTCGCTGTACGGAACCGGGTTCGGGTGTTCCCCTGCGGCGACCAGTCCGGCGATGTGCGCCATGTCGACGAAGAGTTTTGCGCCGACCTGATCGCAAATCGCGCGGAAACGGGCGAAGTCGAGGGTACGCGGATAAGCGGAAGCGCCAACCAAGAGCATTTTCGGCTTGTGTTCGTGGGCGAGGCGTTCGACTTCATTGTAGTCGATCATTTCGGTTTCCTGGTTCACGCCATAGGGAACCATGTTATAGAACATGCCCGAGAAATTGAGCGGGTGACCGTGCGTCAAGTGGCCGCCGTGATCGAGGCTCATCGCCAGAACGGTGTCGCCGGGGTTGACCAGCGCCATATAAACCGCTTGATTCGCGCCGGACCCGCAATGGGATTGGACGTTTGCGGCTTCGGCGCCGAAAAGTTCCTTGGCGCGGTCGATTGCGAGTTGTTCCATCTCATCGACGAATTCGCAGCCGTTGTAGTAGCGCTTGCCGGGGTAGCCTTCGGCGTATTTGTTGGTCAGCACCGAGCCTTGTGCGGCGCGAACGGCGCATGAGGCGAAGTTTTCGCTGGCGATCAGTTCGATGCCGTCGGCTTGGCGCTCGGCTTCTTTGTCGATCAGTTTGGCGACAGCCGGGTCTGCATGGCGGACGGCGGCGATATCGTCATAGGTTTGGACTTCGATTTTTGCCAGACGGCGGATGTGGCGTTCATCGTTGCTGAACGGAGTGGAGAGCCATGCTTCCACGACTTTCTTCATCCCGTCGACATCGAGAAAATCGCCGGGAAGAACGAGAACGTTCGAGCAGTTGTGCACGCGGCTTTTCTTCGCCAGCTCGGGGCAGCCCGCGACACAGGCGCGAACGCCATGGAAACGGTTCGCCAGAATACCCATCCCGACGCCGGAACGGCAGATCAGGATGGCGACATCCGCTTCGCCCCGTGTGAGCGCCTGAGCAGCAGGAACGCCGAAATCGGGATAGTCGTCGTTGGAATCATTGGCGAAAGGTCCGCAGTCGATAACGGAGCAGCCTTTTGTTTCGAGATAGGAGACGATTTCCGGCTTCTGCGAGAAGCCGCCGTGGTCGGTGCCGATCGCGACCCGGAGGGTCTTTCCGTACCAGTCAATAATTTCCATCATGGTTTGCACACTCCTTACAAAAAAAATATGAACGATGTTTTTATATCTTCGGTTCCGCGACTGTGCGGAACAACGTTTCCAATGCGGGTTTCATGGATGCGAAAACGGTGCGGTAATCCGCCACGCTGCCGCCGAACGGGTCGGGAATACCTTCCGGGACGAGTAACCGGATTTTGGCCGCTTCCGACGGCGCAATCTGTTCCATCGCGGCTTTGTGCGAGGAGGTCATGGCGATCAGAAGATCGCACTCCTTCGCCAGCTCGGGAGTGAAACGGGAAGAGCGGAAAGCGCTGGAGTCGACATTCAATTCCTCCAGCACTGCGGCGGCCTGCCGGGAGATCAGCGAACCGTCCCACGCATGGATTCCTGCCGAGTACGCGTCGATGTCGTTGCGCCCGGCGTTGCGGCACAGGGCGTTGAAATAGAGATCCGCCATCGGGCTGCGGCAACTGTTGCCGGTGCAGACAAATAAAACTCGCAAGACGCGCCTCCCTTTCCTGAAAGGAAATAATATACACCCGGAAACAGCTTATTTAAAGTCTTTCTCCGGGCAAACTTGCAAAAATCATGAATCCGGATCGGGAACCGGTATGCAGAAATATTTTATCGTATGAGTTTTTATTTGACAGAGAACATGTTCCATCATAATGAACAGGCGAAAAAGTTGACAAGTTTTTCTGCTGATGAGTTCAGGCGTTGAAACGTGCCGGTTTCGGGTCGCATCCGGCGGCGTCTGGGGAACGATTTGAAACAGGAGAAGACTGCCAATGGATTTGATGCAGATTATCGGAAAGGCCGCTGCGGGTGAAGCATTGAGCGAGGCGGAGCGCGGCGTGCTCGCCACTTACCGTCCCGGCGACGTTGATTCCGCCGCACTGGAGCGGCGCAACCGCGAACTGGAAACGCGACTGGAGGAACTGGAGAAAAGCGCGCTCACCGAACCGCAGCAGCTCAAACGCCGGTTTGAAACCGAACTTACCCGTTTGCGTGAAAATCTCAAAGCCACCGGAGTCGAGCGTGATGCGATGAAGCAGGAGCTTGCCCGGGTCAGTTCCCGTCGCCGGATCGAACACCTTGCACAGGAGCACGGATTTGTCGATACGGATTATCTCGAATATCTGTGCTGCCGCGACCGGATCGATCCGGAGTCGCAGGAGGTTGTTGAACCATTTTTGAAAACGCTGCGTGAAAATTCGCCCCGGTTCTTCAAGCTCAACCTCACGCCCGGAGCGCCTGAATTACCGCCGTCGCCGGTGAAGTCCGAGCGAAACGGGGGCGACATTCTCTCTCTTCTCGCCGAACTCCCCGCGGAAAACGAATAACCCATCCCAAACCATTACAAGGAGGATTGAATTATGTTGTACAGTTACAGTTTTCAAAACAAAAAACGTGACCTTTCCGATGTTCTCTCGACCGTAATCAAGGACGAGCCGCGTTTCATGAAGGCTATCTCGCCCAAGAGACTGTTTCTGGTGGTCAAGGCCAATCCCTGCACGTGGAAGGCGGCTGTAGCATCTTTCAGACGACCACCAATCCCGATATCAACCCCGAAACAAAGAGCAGATTCTTCATCCTCGGGGTGGATGAATCCCGCGAACAAACCCGCAGAATATTGGCAATGCAAAGGAAATCCCACACCCTCGAAGGATTGAAGGACCAATCCGATAAAGAAGGAATCATCCGCAAGCACTGGGCCTTCCAGCGGCTCCTCGAACCGTATGCAGTCGTGAATCCCTACGCCGAAGAACTCTTTTACGAAGACGACCGTTTACAGGCCAGACGCGACCAACCGAAGTTCCTGAATCTCTGCAAAGCAGTGGCGTTCCTCAACCAGATGAAGAAACCCCTGAGAAACTACAATGGCATTGAGTATATCGAAGTCTCCCGTGAAGACATCCAGCAAGCAACCGAACTCGCCAGCGAACTCTTGGGAATCAGCCTCGATGATTTGTCGCTCCCCGCCCGAAACCTGCTTCAACTCCTACAGGAAATGCCCAAGGTATTCACCCGCAAAGAAGTGATGAATCACACTGGCTGGACCAAAACCCGCCTCCACATCCACCTCACAGAGCTCATAGAAATGGAACTGGTCCTCTCCGAATCCCAGAAGAAAAACCAGCTCCAGACCTACAAACTCCTCTACAATGGAGAAGGCACCGATGGACGTCGATTCATGCTCGGTTTACATGGTGTTCAGTAGGTATTCAAGGGGTAATTTTATATTCCTCAGGGAAAAGCAATACATGAAGCTTGCGCAATGCAGTTTCACCTTTCAATCCGGATTGCTTCCAAATCTTCGGATGGTCAGAAGCCAGATTTCGTAAATCTTTTGTTTCCGCTGTAAGGGCAATATCTAATCCTTCCATTGCAGCTTCATCAATAACTTTAGAACGACGGGCCGTAGCAATTTTTGAAAAATTTATTAATACCCGAGGGTCTTTTTTCTGTATTTTATGAAACAGTGCTAATTCATAAAAAATCCAAGGAGAAAAAGTTTCTTTAGTCCCTCTTATGCCGCTTGGTTTAATTGTTTGCTCGCTTTCAATGAAGAATAAACATGTACATTTGTCCATCATATTAGCAAGCGAGGAAGCCAGCATCATATGAACGTAAGATGTAGATAAATTCCTGAAAGCAATATTGTTATTGCTATTCCACGCTTGGAGCGTTGCATAATAACGAAAATCGGATTCACAAGGATTTTCTTTTCCCAATCCATCAAATGCGACATAAGTTCCAGTTCTGTTCATTTTAGCTCCATGCCTTCTGTATTGCTTTCAGGTTATATTGTGAAAAATCTTTATAAGGAAGGACTATCCTTATTTCTTGTGTAATCGGTTTCTCTTTGGATGCATTAAAAATCTGCATAATCAAGAGATTAAGAAGCATATTTTTAGGGAGATTAACTCGCGACAATTTTCCTCCCAGAAGAGGAAAATTTAATGGCTTGCTGGCGCAGACCTCTCTAGCTTTATTGAGCGCTTGCTCCAACGATAACAGCAGGTCATTATAGGTTGCATGAGCAAGGCATGAATCCACGTCAGTGGGGGAAAGAGCGACGCAAATAAATTTCTTTCCATTGGAAGACCTAGCAATTCCGGTAGTCCCTATAGGGTATCTGGCTATTTTTCCTGCTGTGGGTCGACTCACTTGTTGTGGAGTTAAATCAATACTTGATTTTATTTTTTCATACCAATCATCAGGAGAATCCTTCCAGTATCTCTTTAACATTTGACCATGCAATGATTCCTCGGCGACATGATAGTCGTCTAGGATATTATCAAAAAATTCATTAACCGATACGACAATCCATCCATCTTGATAGAATATATTGCCAAATTTAATTTTAATTTCCGTTGAATCAAAGGCTCTACTCGTAATTGTCACGCTTGTACGCAGAAAGCCTTTAAAAAAAATACCATCAACTAAAAAATATATAATGCCTATTACGATAGAAATAGTCAATGTTGTTAGCGTCATACAGTCTGCTTCATCCCGCTTAAATATTTTACAATAAATAGGAATGCCAGTTGCATAAATACTTCCAATCGCGACAAAAATAGCTTGTCCAAGATATCCGAACAAACCAAGTCTGCGAAAGGTGGCATACCATAGATATTGTAAAAATGTCAACATACCCGCGATGATAGACTCCACTATTGGTTTTATTTTTTGAAAAAGATTATTCATAATCTTCATTTTTTGCCTGTTCGTAATTTACGTACATTTCCCATAAACTTTACTCCCACTCGGTCGAATACGCGCGGGATATAGGAATCCGGTCTCAACACTTTCTGGCCGGAGCAGAACTTTTTCCGGTTAATTGCATTGGCCGTGGCTTTGGCGATTTCGGCGGTGTGGGTAATGGTGATGACCTCGGTTTCGGCCAAGACCTGTCTGCCGGATTTCAGGGTGTAGATTTTGGTTGCTTCGTCGAATCGCAGGATTCTATCCCATGCGGCTTGGAGGGTGAGTTTGCCGAGTTCGTAATCCCAGCGCATGTAGACGAGGTATTGGGCTTCTTCTTCCAAGGATTGGCTGACGGCTTCGACTTGGGTTGCTTTGCGGAACATGCGGAGGATTTCCGCATTGACTTTCAGGATGGAAGCTCGTTTCTTTTCGTAGGCCAGTCGCGCTTTTTCGAGTTTGACGTTCTGAAATTCGGTTAATTGGCGGCGGGCTATGGTCTGCTCTTCTTTGAGCTGGGTTTCCTCTTCGGGGGTATCGGCCAATGACAGGCGGCGGCGCATATCCTGATTCAGCACCTGCCGTTTGTCTTTGTAAACGCGCTTGATATAGCGGACTTCCTCTTCGTATTTGGCCCGGAGCTCATCTTCGGCTTGGAGCTTATTGGGGTCCAGCAGGGGGAGCAGTTGCGGAATGGCCGTTGCCATCAACTCCAATCGGGCATTCAGTTCCGATGATGGTTCCTTTGCCAGTTTTGCGGCCTTGGAGATACTGAGCGTTCCATTAAGCGTCAGTCCAATCAGATTATCGTTGCCGGTGTCGAGGATGTGTCCGGCTTCGGCAATCAGCCGGGGTGAAATCTTCATCTTTTCGGCGGCGGCTTCTCTGGCGTGGTATTTCGGAATGAAGGTCTGCCCGGCACCACCAGCCGATTGATTCGCTTTGGATTGTGTCCGATAGAGCTTCTTCAGGTAGGCCCCAATCAACGCACGATGCGCCTTTCCCAATTGGACCGAATGGGATTGGAGCAGGTACTCGACCAGTTCTTCGGCGGTGCCGTCGTATTCCGTGGTGGCATACGGCAATTCGAATTCCAGACACGCGCAGTATTCGGGCCAATGTTCAATGACCATTCCTTCAAAGAGGACGACCGGGGATTTCAGTTTTCCGGCGCGGAAAATTCGCTTTCGGATAATGTCCAATGCTTCGGAATCGGGAACGGGAAAGAGCTTCGCCACCGGGTGTAATTCCAGTTTTTTCCGCTCTTTTGCCATTGGCCGTTAATCTCCGGTTGATATTTCAAGATAAATGTACTATTGTTATGCCTTAAATTCAAGCAGGAAAGACAGATGCATCCGCTTTTTTTGAAATATTGGGCCCATCAATTGACGCTCCGCGACGAAGACGGCGGCGCAAGCAATCTCGCGCTCACGCTGAGCGATATCCGAATCGACCTGCTTCCCCATCAGATAACCGTCGTCAGTCGCGCATTGAAAGCCCTGCGGGAGCATAATGGGGTTATCCTCGCTGATGAGGTGGGACTGGGCAAGACCATCGAGGCGGGCATTATCCTCCATCAGCATTGGCAGCAGGGCAAGCGAAAAATCCTGATTATCCTCCCCGCCAGTTTGATAACGCAGTGGGAAGGGGAATTACGCGATAAATTCCGGCTTCCCGTCACCGTGGTGAACAGCCAATATCTGCGGCGAAAGAATCCCCCGAATCCGTTCATCAGCGACAAGATTGTGCTCTGCTCCTATCACTTTGCCAGCAACAAGGCGAAATACCTCTCTGGATTGCCGTGGGACCTCTGCTGTATCGACGAGGCTCATCACCTGCGGAACCGCCACGGTCGAATGGCTACCGCGCTCAGAAACGCCCTGCGCGACGTTCCCAAGCTCCTGCTGACCGCGACTCCGATTCAGAACTCGCAGAATGACCTTTACGCATTGGGCGAGGTCATTGATGAATATTTTCCCATTCGCCCCAAGAGAGACGACTCCAAGCCGTGGGAGCCGATTCTGATTCGTACCCTGCGCAAGGATTCGGGAGAGCATTTTGTCAATCGCATTGCCGTGACTCATAAATTCACGGTGTGGCTGTGAATGACGCGGCGCAGGCGGTGTTGGGGGCGGGAGGCGATCCGTCGTTGATTCTCTGTTCTCCGGGGCAGGCGCGTGTGTTGTCGAACGAGTACAAGGATCAGCTTCAGATCGTTCGCTCCGACGACCGTCGCGGCGCGTATGTCGCGGTGATTGTCAATGAGATCAACGGTCGTGGAATGACTGTGATGGCTGATCCTGACATTCCCCGGAACGATGCCTGGATTGTCGACCCTGCGGGGTTTGGGCTTGCCAGTTTGAAAGGACGTGCGATCACGGATACGGATGCGACGCCGAAGGGATTTGACGGCATCAAACGCATGGCGTTGGGTGAGGTGACATTCCTCTTTAAGAATGCCAATGCCCGTCTTTGCCGTATCAAAAATTTGAAAGATAGCGTGGATGCGCTGGCAGATTTGCGCAAATAACCAATAACCGAGCGGGGGAAACCCCGTTCGTAACCCCGTCAACACCCCTACCCGCCCCCGGGTGCTACCCGGTCTGGTTCCAAGGGCGAAGCGCCTTGGCCGCCGGAGGCAATCGGTCGCCCCGAAAGCGCTCAACAGCAAAATTGAAAATTTTGCAGGGAGCGACCGTGGTCAGAAGGCCAAAGGCCGTATGACCCGCTCGCGCCAAAGGCGGAGCCTCTTCCGCTCCCGAATAAAAGCGAAGATGCCCTCCCTTCCGGTCGGGCCGGCGAGTTGACCTGTTCGGTCAACTCCGCCTCGGCGCTACGCGGGAAAAATTTCATTTTTCCTATGTAGCTGTTTCGCTGCGCGCCGATTGCCTCCGGCGGTTGGGGTGCTTCGCCCCCAAACCCCAGACCGGGTAGCACCCGGGGGCGGGTAGGGGTGTGGACGGGGTTGCAACAAGGAGTTTTATCGCATGTCCATCACACTTGTCGAATTGCGCGATGGCGCCGATCTCTATTTTCGTCGGCACCTCTCAGGGGAGGCGTGGAAGCTCCTTCCGGAAGAAATAAAGCAAAGTGCGCTCGTCGGAGCGGAGGCCGATGTCGCCCTCTATTTCGACCGGATCGAAATCGATCCGGCGAATCCGTTTGAGCGGAATGCCGTTTATGAACAGGCTATTCACCTGGCGCAAAAGGCCAAAGAAAACGGTTCCTCCCGCCGCCGCCTGGTCGCCGAAGATGTTTCCGGCGTGGGAAGTCGCACGTGGGAATATGACAAAGAAGAATCTCTGCCCGATTACGCTCCCCGCGCGTTAAAGCTGTTGGAGAGCGCAAAACGGCGCAATTTTCGCATCGGACGCGGATGAATCATGTGGTGTTTGAAGAGAAATGACGGAACAATCCGCCATTTCTCGTCATTCATCCGTTACAGTTGAAACGCATCCTTTACGCCATTGATCAGCATCCCCACCGAAATCGCGGCAAGCAGAAACCCCATCAACGACTCCAGCGCATCCAATCCGCGTTGCCCCAGATAAACGGCGATCCTCCGTCCAAGCAACAGGATCAGTACCGATGCGCCCCAGGCAGGCAACAGAGCCGCCAAGCCGATTAAAACCGCGGTCAGCGAATCCCCTCGAATCAGAATCGTTACCGCAATCGAGGCCGGGCCGGCGAACAACGGCACCGCCAACGGCACGATAAAGGGCTCACCATTCTGCGTTCCCCCATACGATTGTGGCGTGCCGAAAACCATCTTGATCGCAATCATAAACAGGATCACTCCCCCCGCGATCCCCAGCGAACTCTCTGAAATCTGTAGCATCTGTAACAGCCGGTTCCCGAATAACAGGAACAAAATCAAAATAAACAATGCAATGCCGCATTCCCGCAGAATGATCCGCCGGTAGTTCGCCGCATCAAATTGCTTCAGTATCCCCAGAAACATCGGCAGATTCCCCAACGGGTCCAGCACCAGAAACAGTAGCGTCGCCGTTGAAAAAATACGAAAAAGTTCGCTTGTGTCCATGATTCCTCCCTTCCTAAGGATCGATCGAATTCACCCATTACTTTACAGGGCTTCCAGGGAAAAACAAGTGTCGTTGTGCAGAAAAGAAAAACTCCGCTTTCCCGATTCGGGAAAGCGGAGTACAGAGATCCTGTTTCGGTGTTACTCGAACACCGCCCAGCCGAACTCGTCCGGATTCTTCGAGCGGCCGATGCCACCCATCCATTCGATCCAGCGCACCCGTCCCTGTCCGTCGTTTTCGTTGATCAAGAACGAGAACCGGAAGAGCGTCCCGGATTCAGCGGTAATGCCGAGGTTCTTCAGCGGCAACGAAACTTCATAGAGCGATACATCGCCCTGACGCTTCAGCGTGCCAGGAACCTTCCATTCACCCTGCAACGCCGGATCCGGCGAGATATGTGCGTAGACGGCGCACTTGCCGTCGTTGCCGGAGAGCGTGACTTCAGTGAACTTTCCGTCCAGCGACTGGAAACCGATCTGAATGCTGTCGTCCTTCCAGCCGTCCGCTGGAGTGGAGGTCATCACATGACGGTCGTCGGTGACGCGAATGGTCAGTTTCAACTGGTCGCCTTCCCGAGTCATGGCGTAGTCGCAGGAGAGATCGCTCGGCCCTTTCCAACGCGGAATCGCGGGGTCGAACGTCAGTTCATGAACCCGGTCAAGCGTGTCGAGCATGATGTGAGCCGATGGTTTCGCTCCCGCCGCGATCGAATAGCCGACGTTGACCGCGAGCGGAACTGTCAGGCGCTGAATTTCGTTTCCGGCGGTCAGCACAACAGTGCGTTCCACCGAATAGACGCCGTTGGCTTCCCCGGTCGGAATGGTGACGGCAATCGGGAACTCCCGTACTTCTCCCGCTTTGAGCGTGACCGCAGCCGCGTCACCGACGCTCGCTTTTGCTTCAGTCTGGAAGGGGTTGCGGATGGAGAGCGTCAGAGTAACCGTGCTCCCGGCACTGCCTCCTGTGACTTGCTTCTGGGAGGCGATTGCCGTGGCGAGCTTGAATGCGCCAGTGGGGTAGCTGACATAGATCGGGCCGTCGACCGGAATTCCGACATAGCCATGCGAAACATCTGCCGGAATCACTTTGCCGAAGATGTTGGCCACCCGAACTTCTCCTGTCCCTTCCAGCGGCAGCATTTGCCGGGTGCCTCCGGTTTTCGGCCAGAGGGCGAGCACTTCACGCTGTTCTTTTTCATTCACGAACCGATAGATTTCAAGTGCTCCGGTATTCGCCAGCAGTTCGCCGCGACCGGTGTTGCCGAGCTGACGGATCAGTTCATTGTAGGCGACAAAGGCCGGTTTGGGGCGGTTGTCGCTGGTGACGAGCCCGAAGGAATCGTCCGCCTCGAAGTCCATGTCCCAGTAATCCTGAAGCGTGAACCAGGTGTAGAATTCAGTATTACGGCTTTTGGCATAGACAATTTTCTTCGCCAATGTTGCCGCATGACGACGGATTGTATCGACAGTGTAACCACTGCGGTCGCCAGTTTCGGTGTTGCAAACCGGAACGTCGATGTCACCCTCTTTCAGCCAAGTCTCCAGCAACTCCTGCCGTTCGACGTAATTCATCAAACTGCCGTGAGCATGGAAGCAGGCGATGTCGTAAAGACCTTTGCCCTTTTGGTACATGTCACGCGAGAAGTTCTTCTTTTCCTTCGGATGGATGATGGTGACACCACCGGTGGTGATTTTGATTTTCGGCGCGTTGGCCAACTGTGCTTCGCGAACCACTTTCATCGCTGCGAGGTAGTCCTCGAATGTCCCAACATAGAAGCCGAGATCCGGTTCGTTCCAGAACTCGAAATAGCTGGCGTTGGGGTATTGTGCGAAACTTTGGAACGCATTGTCCATGTGTTTGCGGAATGCGTCGAGTTTGGTCGGCGCACCACGCCACTCAGGCTTTTCCTGCGTATGTGCAGGAACCGCTTCGGTATAGGCGATACAAGCAAGCATCCCCGCGTCGCGATTTGCTTTGAGATAATTCTCGAAGGCGGGATAATCGTTGACGTCAGGATTTGACTCCAGCCGGCCACCCGTAATGCCGATGCGTTCGATGTCGAAGCCGGCCATTTTCATCCATTCGTAGTGGAGAGCGTTTTCCGCTTCGCAGTTCCAGATTCCGGTATCCTGCACGCCGAACCACATCGGGATATCATTCTTTCGGCCGTTGTTGGGGTGGAAAGCCGCGATCCAATCGGTGTAGTCGCTCTTGATCTTCCCGGATTCAAACTGAATCGAGGCGTCGTAGCAACCGATTGTAAGCGGCGGCAAATCGACATCCAGAACTGTGTTGCCAAACGGTTTCAATGAAATCGGAAACGTTTTGCTCCACACCTCTTTCCCGCCTTCATCGAACAAACGATAAGCCACATTGCCGTCCAATGATTTGGCGGAGGCACTGCGGAAGCGGTATGCCGCTTTCCCCGGCTTCTCCGGCTCAACGGCAAGAGAAGAGAGTACTGGACGGATCGAAACCGTGCGGCGGCGGCTGACATCTCCGGTCAACGCGATGTCGTCTACCAGCACATAGTGACTGCCTGCGACGCCTTTCCCTTGAAAATGCACTTTGTAAACTCGGAAGGGGCCGGTGTGCTGTTCGGCGGCTTTGCCCACGACTGCCCGGACGCGTCGCCAGCCTTCACCGGAGAAATTGGCCGCTTCGGTGGTGAAACGCTTGCGGTTCGCGTCTTCCAGCGTGAACCAGATCCCTCCGGTTACGCCACGCGGATCAATGTCGAATTCGACCCCGTCGGCGAATACTTCCGGTTGTCCGGCTTTGGCGCGGTGAAAATCGAGTTGTCCCATTTCGTTTGCGTTGGCGAAGTGGAATTTGATTTTTCCGGCGAATCCGTCGTCGCGGGACGCGTCAGGCGTCGCCCCGAGAAAAAGGTCGGCTCCGAACCACTTGCCCGGGGCAATGTTGCGAACCGAATGCGTTCGCCAGCTGCCAACATCGGAGAAGTCTTCAATAATCAGTCGGTCGGCCGCTCCGAGCGGAAGCAGAAGACCAAGGCCGCAGATTGTGGTGGAAATCCAATGTTTTTTCATTTTGCCTCTACCGGTTCAATTTCGTCGATCCATTCTGCCGAGAGCGGAGTGTTGTAGACGCGGATTTCATCGATCTGCATCCGCTGCGCCGAGCTTTCTTTCAAACGGCCGACCATCAGGCTCTGGAAGGCGTCGAGTTTCGGCATCGGCGAGTTGCGTTCCCCGATTTTTCCGTCGACGAACAGCTGAACCTTTTTCGTTTTTCCGTTGAAAATGATCGCTACGTTCGAGTAATCTTCTTTGTTGAAGGCGAGATGGCCGGTGGCCATTCCGGTTTCCAGTTTTTCCGGCCCCTTGGCGCGGAATCCAAGCCCGGTCGGGTTGCTGTAGAAAGGGGAGAATACCAGCTCCGCCCAGTTTGCGGACTTGAGCGAATTCATCAATCCGAAGCTGAACGTCGGAGTGTTGTCCGGGAACTCCAGAAATTTGATCCGGCACCAGATCGTTCCGCTTTCGCCCAGTCCAGCGAATTTTTCCGATGCGGAGTTGATTGCGTCATTCACCAGAAATACGCCGCCGCCAAGCAGAACCGAGCCGTCTTCGTTGCGTTTGAATTCCTGATCACGTCCGATGGCGCCGCGTTTGAAGACAAGGCCGCCGACATCGTCGGTCAGGGTTTTCTCTTCCGAGGTCTGGTCGTTGAACGTCCAGCGGGCGAGCATTCCCTGTGTAAAGTCCGCATAAAGCGGAGTGATTCCGAGCGCCAGCAGCGCCGCGATGATGACAGTACGTTTCATGTATATTTTTCCTTGTTGCTGTTTACCGTATGACCAGATAATAATCGACGCCGTTGAATGGGATGCTTGCCGCGTGCATGTCCACCGCCAGAATATTGTCTTTGCCCGCATGGCGGATCGGGGAAAGCTTGTCCTCGCTGCCGACGGTGGCGAGTTTGTACATATAATCCGAGTTCGGAACCGAAACTTCGTCGTATCCGGCGTCGATGAGCAACATGATTTTTGAGAACCCTGCTTTTTTGTAGGTGCCGCTTCCCTTGCTCAAAATCGATCCCAGTTTCACTCCGTCGGAGCGAAAATCGCCGGGGCCGGCCAAGGTGTTCGACCGGTAAGAGGGTTTGTTTTGCATGGCATTGGACGGGCAGAACATGACACAACCGGGATTTTTGCCGTAGATGATGTTGTTGTAATTTCCCGTTCCGGGTGTTCCGTTGTAGCCGATGTAGCTGCGCAGCCGATACTGCCAGCAGTTTTCCGGCCAGGGAATTCCATTGTCGAAGGAGCGTCCCACGGCGAGAAAGTCGTCGTAATCCCCGGCGTACTGTGTCTGGGCGAGGCCGATTTGCTTTAAATTGTTCAGGCATGCGGTTCCGCGCGCCCGTTCCCGCGCCTGATTCAGCGCCGGGAGCAACATGGCCGCCAAAATCGCAATGATTGCGATAACGACCAGAAGTTCGATCAGTGTAAATGGTTTTTGTTTCATGCTCAATTACCTTCCTTTGCCAGGTTTGATCAGGGATTCTCCCTCGAAAACAGTTGTATTCTCTAAATGAAACATCAATCGTTCGCTGCGGTTTGCGCCGGGGCAATATTCGCGGACCAGGTTGCGGATCGTTTCTTCCACTCCGATGTTCATCACGGTAGCCAATGCCGGAGTCATCAATTTCGCCATTTCCTGATCGCCGAACGAGAAGATCGAGATATCTTTCCCCGGAATGATCCCGCGCTCGTAGCAAGCGCGGTAAAGACCGAATGCCAGCGTCGGATTGAAGCAAAATACCGCATCGGCCATCTCGCCGCGTTTTAACTTTTCCCGGCAGAATTCAGCGCTTTTGGCATCGTCCGGCTCAAACGCGCGCCATTGCAGCTCGTGGAAATTTCCCTTGAGGCCGTGCCGATTGATCCAGTTGTGCCAGATGCGGTAACGGCTGTTCGACTCCGAGCTTTCCCGCATATCCATGTCTCGCCCGAGTGCGTCGATTCGGGTATGGCCGCTTTGACGCAAAGACTCGAGCAGCTGTTCGATGTAAAACGGGTCTGCACCGTAGAGGCATCGGACACCGTAGGACGTGATATCGCGGAACATCACCACCACTCGGTCACGTGCCTTGGAAATCAGCTCCATCAACCTTGCATTGTCGCGATCCGGCAGAAAGATGAAAATCAAATCAAAGCTCTCTTCGTTGATCGCTTCGGAAATATTCGGGTCAGTGTCACTGCCGTAAGAGATGAAACGCACCTGTCCGCCCAGCGTTTTGGTCGCGTCTCGAACCGCCCGGTGCCATTCGGTGAATGCCCAGTGTGGAGTAATCATGCCCACCAGAGGACGCGGCGCCCGGGTCTGATCGTCGCCGGAGGCCTCCAGTGCCTTGACCGCACGGCAGGCGGTCAGATAGCTTACCCCCATGTCCGCCGCGAGCTTCCGCAACGGCGGGAGTTTTCCCGTCGGATATTCGCCGCGTTGCAGCTGGTTTCGCAGCACTTCCGCTATTTCAAGATACTTTGCCAAAAGGAACACTCACGGTAAAAAATAAATGTATATCAAATCTGATATATATTATGAATCGAGTTGCTCTGAAAAGCAAGAGTCGGTTTCAAAAAAAATCTCTTTTTTATTGTTTTTTACTGGCTTGAGTGGCCAAATGGAGTATCTTTAAGTGGTATAACTGTACAAAACAATCGGGAGGGTGGGATGAGAACACGGAGCGAATGTTTCAATGCGGACTGGAAATTTTGTGCCGGGAATCTTCCCGGATTCGAGTGCACCGAGTGGAACGACTCCGGCTGGACCCAGGTCGATCTGCCGCATGACTGGAGCATCGCGCAGGCGTTTGATTCAAAACTGACGCACGGTTCAGAACACGCCTGGCTCCCGAACGGCATCGTCAACTATCGCAAGGAATTTGAGATTGAATGCGCTCCGGATGAACGAATTTTGTTGGATTTCGACGGCGTGTATCGCGCCGCCGAGGTGTTCGTCAACGGCAGTTTCGTGCGGAAACATTTCAACGGCTATACCGGATTCGAGGTTGATGTCACCGATTTTCTGAGGCCGGGGCGCAATCTGGTCGCCGTTCGCGCCGATAATTCGATTGAGAAAACATCGCGCTGGTACACCGGCAGCGGCATCAACCGGAGCGTTCGGCTGCGGCGAATCGGAACGCTTCACTTTCTTCGTCATGGTCTCCGGGTTGTTGCGGAAGTTGACGGGAGCCTTCGCCTTGAAGTGGAAACCTCATGTCAAGGCACTGTACGCTTTGCGGTCAGCGATCCGACGGGGAAGATCATTGCCGAACCGGACGGCGCGGTGGCCGAACTCAAGGTCGAG
Source organism: Victivallis vadensis (assembly GCA_040393525.1). Taxonomy (GTDB): domain Bacteria; phylum Verrucomicrobiota; class Lentisphaeria; order Victivallales; family Victivallaceae; genus Victivallis; species Victivallis vadensis_A. The sequence goes on from JBEBTY010000001.1 coordinate 55,361, forward strand.
CGGCCGCTTCGCTGGTCGCCGGACACTCCGAATCTCTATCACTGCGTCGCCCGGTTACTGAATGAAAACGGCGTCGAGGTTGACCGGATCTCCGCTGATTTCGGGTTCCGTTCCGTCGAGTTCGATCCGGAGCATGGCTTTCTGCTAAACGGAGAGAAGCTCCTTCTGCGCGGCGTCAACATTCACGAGGATCTCTGCGGAATCGGCACCTCCGTCTTCCGCGATGGCATTGAGCGGCGGTACCGGATTTTGAAGTCGATCGGCGTTAACGCGATCCGGCTGGCGCATCACCCTTATGCGCCCGAATACCTCGATCTTGCCGACGAAATGGGGCTCCTTGTCTTTGACGAGGCGTTCGACAAGCTGACCGGGCAGTATTACGGATATCAGGTCGCGTTTGAGGATCATTGGCAAACCGACCTTACTGAATTCATCCGCCGCGACCGCAATCACCCCTCGGTGTTCCTCTGGAGCGTCGGGAATGAACCGGTCGATCAGCAGTTGGAGGGGCGCGATGAGTTCGGCGTGGAGATTCTGCCCCGGATGTGCGATTTCGTCCATCGGCTCGACCCGACCCGCAAGGTCACTTGTGCGCTCTACCCCGCGCGGTTCGACGGAGTCAAATGGGATGTTCCCGGATTCCGCGAATCGAGCGACATTCACCAGATGGCGCATCATATGGATGTGGTGGCGGTCAACTATATGGGAGAATTTTTCCGGCGTGACCATGCGAAATATCCGCACCTTTGCTTTCTGGTCAGCGAAGCGACGACCAATCGAGGCGTCGCCAGCTGGTTCGATTTCGACCATGAACTCGGCGGCGGCAGTTTCTACTGGGGTGGATTCGATTACCTCGGAGAAGCAGGGTGGCCGCACAAAAACTGGTACAGCGGATTGATCGACCGGGCGGGCTTCCCGAAAAGCATCGCCCGGCAGGCGCAGATCGCGTGGGATTCCACGCCCCGGCTCCACATCGCCGTCCATGCTGCCGGAGAAGCCGAGGTGCGCAATTGGAACGATGTCCAGCTCGAATGGGAAAATATGCGCTCGCACTGGAACTGGAAGGACGGTGATCAGCTGCGTGTCGCCGTCTACACCAACTGCGACCGGGTTGTCTTGTTGCGGAACGGCGAGGAAATCGCCTCCCGCACCCGGACGGAGGCGGATTGCTGCCGGGTTCCCTTTGAAGTCGTTTTCGCTCCCGGCGAATTGACTGCTTACGGCTACAACGGCGATGCGCTTGCCGCCTCGGGGACGCTTGTCACTGCGGGGGAGCCGGTCGAGTTGCGTCTTGGCGTCGATCACGGCCCTGCGCGGATCGCGGCGGGTGGGCTGCGTCATATCGAGCTTTCGCTTCATGATGCGAATGGGGTACGCTGTGCGACGGTTGACGCGATGGTACATCTGCGCGTTTCCGGCGAGGCGGTGTTGTTTGGAGTATCCAACGGTGACACGACTTCTCCGCAGCAGTTCAAAAGCAACGCGCTCCGACTGTTTGAAGGGCGGGGATTGGCCGTCCTCCGCGCCGGTCGAAACTCGGGGAAATGCCGTCTGGAGGCTTTTACGGAAATCAACGGGAAGCGGCTGTCGGCGGAATTGGTTTCGGATATTGGTTGAGAACGGTTCCGGGGCTTGAATCCTTCACGGATTTATGGTATATTGACGGGAAACAAGTCGTCAACCCCGCCAAGCTCGAGGAGGAATCAGAATGCCTGTTGAAATCATCCCTGTCAAGGTGCCCGGCCTGTGGCCGATTACGCGTGAAGCCGGTTCGATTAAGGTCGCCGGTATTTCGATCCGGGATCTGATCCAGAGTCGGATTCCGGAACTTCCGAAGAACCATAAGCTCACCTGTCGCGCCGATTTTCTGCCGACGGTGGAGTTTGCCGCAAAAATTGCCGCCGCGATGGGCAGCTGCATCGTCCGCGACCCTTCTGACGGCGCTGATGTGATGGAGCTGACGGTCCCGGGTACGTCGGGCGCGCCCGGCGTGATTCCGATTGACCCGGCTTCGTTCCGCTTGCGTCATCCGTGGGATCTGCTGTTGTTGAATGAACAGTTGGTGGGCGGCTTGACGGAGAACCGGATCGAAGGCATCATCCGCGCCGGTGCCACGCTTGATGGATTCGTCCGACTCGGCCGCGGCAGCGTCATCCTCCCGGGCGTCTACATCGAAGGAAATGTCGTCATTGGCGAAAACTGCAAAATCGGACCGAACTGCTATATTCGCGGAAACACCTCCGTCGGAAACAACTGTCACATCGGACAGGCAGTTGAGATCAAGAATTCTTTGCTGGGCGACAAGGTCAGCATCGGCCACTTGAGCTATGCCGGAGATTCGGTGATCTGCGACAAGGTGAACTTCGGCGCCGGAACCATCGTCTCCAACCTTCGACATGACGGGCGTAACCATCGCTGGTTGGAAAATCAGATTTTTGTCGATACCGGCCGCCGCAAATTCGGAGCCATCGTCGGCGAGAATGTCCATACCGGGATTCACACCGCGATCTATCCGGGGCGCAGTCTCTCCGAGAACAGCATGACCGCTCCCGGCGAAATCGTTTCGCACTCGAAATAAGCGCAGAAAAACGGAGGGGGCAAACCCCTCCTGATTTTCCGGCTTTGTCACGATTCCGCTCTTGCTTCTTCGGCGTTGCAATGCTATAGTATTACGTTTTTATAAATTGTAATACAGGAACGGTGTGAAACCATGTTCTCCGCGGAATCGTTTGGAATTGCCGCCGGGCTGGCTATGGCGCTCGGCATTTTTGCTTTTAAGACGGCGGTGGGGGAGTTCTATTTTTTCTCCGTCGCTCCTTCCCCCGCCCGGCGTGTGCTTTTTCTAGCCGTGACGCAGGGGTTGTATCTGATGCTTTTCGCTGCGGCGTTTGTTGTGCTGGAGGCATTTGATCTCTTTGCTCTGGCCGGGGACTCGATGAAGTTTTTGGAAGCGGGAACTCTGCTGCATGTCTTGCTGTGCGTCGGCCTCCTGATCTGGGGGGTGCGGTTGCTCTCCCGGCGGGAGGACGATGCGCTGCATGGAATCGACTCCAGAGGGTGGCTGCTGTTAGCGGTTCCCTGTCCGGTCTGCATGACCGCTGTATTTTTGGTCTGCGCTTTTGCCCGGATGCTGTTTCCGGGGGCAGGAATGGTGCTTTATCTTGGGATTCCGTTCTTCTTCCTGCTGGCGAATCTTGCTTTTTTACTGGTGTTGTGGAGTTGCGGCAAATGGTTCGCCATCCGCCCGTTGCGGCTGACCGGCGCAGTGATGATCGTGATCGCGCTTTACTTCCTATTGATTTTACTTGTTGCTCCGCAGTTTCAGGATGTGGGGAAACTTTACGCTGCGGCGGGAGCCGCCGGGAATGCGTTTGAGTTCTCGTGGCGCACCGGCGGAGTTCTTCTTGCGCTTCTTGCCGCGGCCGTTGCGGGGGGATTGCGCGAAGTGTTGAAACAAAAGGAATGATGGATCGATGGAACTCTTTACCACAATTAAAACGTTTCTCTTCTTGCTGTCGAGTTGTGTGCTGTATCCGGTTCTGCTTCTGCTGACCGGGCTGACGATCTGGATTTTTTACGAGTGCGGCAGCGTGTCTGCCGATTGGGTTCGCCGCCGCCGCCGGTTGAATGACGCTGATACGCTGCCGGTACGCGCTTATGGGCGGTTACTGGAGGATTTTCTCACCCGTGACGCCTCCGAGGCGGAAATTCAGAACCTGTTGCGTGGCAGTATCCAACGGCGAAGCGGGACGCTGGATAAATTTCGCATCGCCGCCCGCATTGCTCCCGCGCTCGGCCTGATCGGGACGCTGGTCCCGATGGGAACCGCGCTCGCCAGTCTTGGTCAGGGGGATCTCTCGGTGATGACAGCCGAGCTGGTGGTTGCCTACACCACCACGGTGGTCGGGCTGTTGATCGGCGCGTTGTCATACCTGATTTTTACGATTCGCCGTCGATTCACAGAGAGCGACATTCGGGAAATGGAATTTTTGACGGAGACGCGCTATCATGAAGTTCATGCGTAATTACCGGCGCGCCGCTGACGACGACGATTGTGAAGATCCGATGTCCGGCGTCGCCAATTTGTTCGATACCGCAGTGATTTTCATCTCGGCGCTGTTGCTGGCACTGATTGTTGCGTTCGATGCGAAAGAGCTTTTTTCCGCCGACTCCGACCTCACTTTCGTCAAGAAAAGTCCGGAGGGCGAGATGGTGATTATCGAGAAGAAAGGACGGAAAATGCAGGCTGTCCGCATGACGCGCGAAGAGGCCGCCGGGAAAGGAATCCGCCTCGGAACCGCCTATCAACTCGAAGATGGCTCCATGATCTATGTGCCGGAAAAGGAGTGACATGCGCTTCTTGCTCGGCTGTGTTTTCCTGCTATGTTTGACGCTGGCTGCAAACGCCGCGTCGGTGGTGTTTCTTGGTGGCGGCAACGATTCGGAATTGTTCCGGGAAGCGTTCGTCGACCTGGAGTTGCCGGAAACGGTGACGTTTGAATCTTATTGCGTCCCGATCGATTCGCCGGAACGGATTCGGGCACGCGCCCGCCAGGCCGACATTCTCATCATCAGCGGTCTGGTTCAGGAGTTGCGCGTTCTGGCGGCGAATGAGATCGATTTTACCCGAACCAAGCTCTATGCCATCGCTTCCAATCGCTTGCCGGAGGGAATCCCCGCGCTGGAGCCGAAAGAATTTCAAGCCTATCGCGCCAATCGCCGCCCGGAGAATTTCCGCAATATGGTTCGCTGGGTGGTCAACCGGGAGTTGGATTCCAGCGTCACATTCGATTTCCCGCTGACGCTGCCGGAGCTTGGCGTCACGCATCCCGCCGCCGGGGAAATTTTTTCCTCCATCGCGGAATTTCAGACGTGGGCGAAAAGTTCCGGGCATGCCCGGAGTGGAGGCACCGTTGCTTTTGCCGTTCACTCCGGGAGCATCAACGATGGGGATCTCACGCTTTTTCGGCACCTGACCGATGAATTCGAGCGACAGAATCTGACCGTGGCGGTTGTCTATGGCGATGAGGTGCGGCTGATCCGGGAATTGTTGCTCGATGCGAATGGCCGTCCGACGGTGAATGCGGTGCTGGCATTGTCGTTTAAATTCAAATCCGGTCTGGGGGAGGAGTTGCGTTGCGCGCTTGCCGATCTCGGGCTTCCGGTGTTCAACGCGCTCCGGCTCTATCGGCAGACCACGCCGGAGTGGGAGGATTCGGTGCGCGGGATGAACGATTTTTCCGTCGCGTTCGGTTTTATCGCGCCGGAAATCTCCGGCTTGATCGAGCCGTCGCTACTCTTCGGCACGCGCGTTGTCGACCGGATTCAGGAACCGGAGCCGTTTCCCGAAACCATCCGCATCACCGCGCAACGGTTGAAAAAATGGATCGGTCTGCAACGGAAGCCGAATGCGGAGAAACGAATTGCGATCTTTCTCTACAACGGCTCCGGCGGCAAGCAGAACATCGGGGCAAGCTACCTCAATGTTCCGCGCAGTCTGGTCAACATTACGCAGGCGCTGGCCGACGCCGGTTACAGCGTCGGAGGAGTGGAGCAATCGGATGAGGCGGAGCTGACCGGGCTTCTGCTTCAATCCGCCCGCAACGTCGGCTCATGGGCACCGGGGGAACTTGCCGACCTTGCGGCGCAACCGGAGGTTCTGCGACTGTCGCGTGCCGATTATGCACGTTACTTTTCAACGCTTCCGGAGGCGCTGCGGAACGCGGTGATCGCCGAATGGGGGCCGCCGGAAAATGCGGAGATCATGACTTGGCACGGCGACTTCCTGATCCCGATGCTTCGTCGCGGAAATCTGGTGATTTTACCCGAACCGATGCGCGGTTGGGGAGATGATCCGCATAAACTCCTGCACTCCGCCACGCTCCCACCGCATCACCAGTATCTGGCGGTTTACCTCTGGCTGCGGCATGAGTTCCGGGCGGATGCAATGATTCATCTCGGTCGCCACGGTTCCAGCGAATGGTTGCCGGGCAAACAGCTGGGCCTGAGCGCGGCGTGTGCGCCGCTGGTGGTGCGCGGCGATATCCCGGAGATTTACCCTTATATTTCTGACGGCATCGGAGAAGGGATCGTCGCCAAGCGACGCGCCTCGGCGGTGATGATCGATCACTTGACCCCGTTTCTGAAAATTCCGGAGCAAGAGGCGGCGATTGTCGGGTTGCGACAGCATCTCAGTGATCTGCGTACTGCCGATCCCGCGTTGCGGCCTCAACGGGAAACCGCGCTGCTTCATTATGCGGAGGAGCAAAAATATCCGGAACGCCTCGGCTTGACGCTGCTCGATCCCGGATTCCTGGACGCGCTGGAGGAGTATGCGGAGCATCGTGAAAGTCTCGCTCCATTTGGCCTTCACTCATTCGGCGCCTCGCCGTCGGAGGAGGAGATCGAAACGATGGCGTCGATGATTCCCGCTCCCGACCGAGCGGCGGCGCGCGAACATCTTCGCTCCGCCGGGCAAGATGAAAAAAATGCTCTGTTGCGGGCGCTGAACGGACGCTTTATCGAACCGGGCCCTTCCGGCGACCCGATCCGAAATCCCGCCTCGCTTCCGGTCGGACGCAATTTTTACTCTTTCGATCCGGCGAAAATTCCCACGGTCGAGGCGCTGGAGAAAGGGCGTGCTCTGGCGGATGAATTGCTGGCGAGCGAGCGGAAAAAGAATGGCAAGCTCCCGCGCAAAGTAGCCATTGTCCTCTGGGCCGGCGAAACCACCCGCACCGACGGAGTCAACGAGGCGATGGCGCTGGCATTGATGGGGATGCGTGTGAAATATGACAAGAATAAACGGGCGGCCGGTATTCTGCCGATTCCCGGCGCACAGCTCAACCGTCCGCGCGTCGATGTGTTGATCACCACCTCGGGGGCGTATCGTGACCAATTCGGCGACTTGATCCGGTTGCTCGATCTGGCGCAACGGCAGGCGGCGCGTTTGACCGATACAGAGAACTTTATCCGAAGCAATACGGAAGAAGCCGCCGCGAAGCTGAAACGGGAAGGCGCGTCCGACGCCGAAGCCGCCGAGTGGAGCAGCCGCCGCGTTTTTTTTCCTGCCCCCGGCACTTACGGGACACGCGTCAACAAACTTGCCGGTTCCTCCGGGTTATGGGAGAAAGAGGAAGAGCTGGCCGGAATCTATACGCGAAATATGGCATATTCAATCGATGCCGCCGGAGAGATCGGGGCGGTTCCCGCCGCACTCTCCGCCGGATTGAGGCAGGTGGAGGCGTTGTTCCACTCCCGTTCCAGCAACGTTTACGGCGTGACTGACATTGATGATATGTACCAATACCTGGGTGGATTGTCGCTGGCGGTGCGGCAGAATTCCGGGAACGCGCCAGGCGAGTATATCATCGACCAGCGCAACCCGGTTGCGTCGCGAGTGACGCCGCTGAAAACATATTTAAGCGCGGAACTGGATTCCCGCCTGTTCCACCCGGAGTGGATTCGGTCGATGATGGCGGAAAATTATTCCGGCGGCAAAACCTTTGCCCGCACCGCCGACAATCTTTGGGGATGGCAGGCGGTGACGCCGGATAACGTCGCTCCCGCCGAGTGGCAGACATTGCATTCGATCTATGTGGAAGATCGCTACGACCTTGGGATGGAGAAATTTTTCTCCGACGGCAACGAATGGGCCTTTCAATCCATGACCGGGCGAATGCTCGAAGCCGTCCGCAAAGAATATTGGAAAGCTCCGCTTGCCACCCGGCAGTCACTCGCTTCGGCCTATGCGCAAAGCGTGATCCGACAGGGAATGGCCTGTTGTGATCACACCTGCAACAACCCGTTGCTCAACCAGATGGTGGTGAATCTGATCTCCATGCCCGGTGTGCTATCGGCGGAGCAGGTGATGAAATTCAAAGTCGCGGTGGAACGCGCCGCCGCAAAAAATCTCGACGAACAGGTGCGCGAACGACGGGAACTGCAAAAAGCATTGATCGACTCTTTCGGATTGCAAGAGGGTACTCCCCGACCACCCTCCGAATCCTCCTCCGCCGAAGCCAGAACCGAACAACGCGAAAGCGCCCCATCCCCCGGCAGTGAACAGGTCGTGAAAGGATTCCGCATGCAACCGGATCGCGCAAACGCCACTCAGACCGAACTCTCCTCCTCCGGACTGAAGTGGACCATCCTCCTCGCGGTAATCGGTGTAATCGCCGTCTTTGGTCTGGGTTGTTTCCGTTCTCGTGACTGATTCTTTTGAGCGAGGATGTGTGGGATGCCTCCGGCGGCTGGGGCGCTTCGCCCCCAGACCCCCGACCGGCAGCGTGCCGGTGCGGGCGCATTTGGCGTACCGCCAAATGCTGGAAGGTTTGTATAGAAACACGGGAGGTTTACGCAGGTCAATCTGACTCACTTGAGGTCAAGATGGCTCAAACGTTGGTTTACGCAAACGACGGAGATTTTGTTGTGCCGATGACTTGATTGACGGGGTGTTGTGCGTTGTGCGTGGACGTTGTGCGTAGACAGCAAGAAAGCCCCGGTGATGATTCCGGGGCGGGGGTTGTGCGTGGGTTAGCTCTTCAGGCGGCGCATGGCTTCGGGGTTGCGCCAGATACATTCGACGCGGCGTTGTTTCGCCGTGACACTGCCGATGCCTTGGAGGCCGCTTGTACGTGTCCGGCCTGCGGCGGAACAGACAACATCGATGGTCATCATGTCCCAGCCGGCAGCGATCAGCGGAGCATATAAGGGGCTGTCATAGCCGCTCAAAACAACGGCTCCATCGTAGCCCAAAAGCGTCTGTATCAGTTCTTCGTGATCGGCGTCTCTTAATTCATGTTCGTAACCTCCTGCCTTGCGGGTTCCGGTGACGTAAGGCGGATCGCAATAGGCAAGATATCCGGGGCCGGAGAAGCGTTTCAAAACGTCTCGCCAGTCGCAACATTCGATTTGTACGCCTTGTATCCGTTCGTGCACTTTGGGAAGATTCTCGAAACTGGAGCGCCAGCTGCTGGTGCCATCCGAAACGATCGCGGTTCCCCATGACGCACCGAATTGGCCGCCAAAACTTTGCCTTGCGATGTAATACCATCTTACGGCCTGTTCAACCGGATCATGAATGGTTGGCCACGTGCGCAAAAATTCCTCGTACAGCTCTCGGCTGAAGGGTAAAAGCGCGACTCTTGCCATAAATTTCCCAAAATAATCCGCGTCGGATATCACGCGGAAAAAGTTGACAATTCCCCGATTCACATCGTTATAGGTTTCTGCTGCACACGGCTTTTTTGCGAGCAGAACAGATGCTCCGCCGCCGAATGGTTCCACGTACCCTACATGAGGTGGCAATGCCTCTAGAATCGCCTGTTTGATTTTTGGGGAGCCTTTGCCGCCAAACCACGGAAATGGAGCCCTGATTGTTTTCTTCATGGAATACCTTCATTGCTAAAATATGGATACAAAAAAACTCCGGTAAACTTTGCACAAACCGTTTCCCGTGCTATGTTAAATACGCCTTTGAGCGGAACGGTTCTGGTTTGAAAGTTTACCGGAGCTGCTTGGAGAGGCTGGAATGGACGCCACCTCTCACGCTCTCTTTACTTTGCTTGTATTACTTCAAAACGGCACCTCCTTTCGGGCTTGCTGTTGCTCTTGCGCGAGGCGGTATTTCAGCGCCTCGATGGTGTGGTAGGCTTGCTGTTTCGTGAGGGTGGCGATGTCGGTCGCCACTTTGATTGCCGGGTTGCCGGAGGCGCGGCGGATGAAGCCGAGCAGGTAGGCAACCGTGCGTTCCGGTTCCGGCAGATACCCTTGGATGTCATACCAGAGCGCCCAGATTTTAGCCTCGGTCGGCGTTTTGGGCGGCGGAGTTTCGATCGGACGGCGGGCGTCAAGGATCGAATACAGGCGTCTCATCACCGCGCGATCGCCATCCGCGTCGAGTTGCGTCGCCGAGGAGACGCCGGCGACTTCGCGCAGAATCGCGCGGTATTCGGCGTCGGAAAGGGCCAGTTGCTTTTGCAGAATTTTGATTGCGGCGATGCTCATTTTCAGGTTTACTTTTCTTTAAGGTGCTTATTGATTGCGACGCAAAGTGCGGCGGGAAGCGTGACGATCCACAGCGCTGCGAGGATCGCTGTCCCGAAAAATACTTTGCGGGGGCGGGCGGACGCACCGAGTACATGTCCCCATAAGAACGCCGCGATCAGAAAATAGATATAGACAAGATGGATCATGATTATTCGTCTTCTCCGTCTTTGTAGATACGCTTGAATACGATTCGCTTTATTCCCTCTTCCTTGAGCGTCAGCGCGGCGTTGTCTTCGATCATATTCATGACCTCTCGAGGCGTTTCGCCTTTCTGCTTTGCATATGCTTTGGCCAATCTGGAAAGCGCTTCCGTTGCGAGCAGGACATAGGCCAATTCCGGGCGTGTCATCACCTGATTCAGGATGTAGGTTATTGCATTCATCGGTGTCGCATTGACACCTTGCGCGTCCACCTCTCTCAATGCGGCTAAGAATTCCTCAATGGTGGTGCAGATGTGATCGCACATCTTGACCATGAGTTCCGCTTCGCCGAGCATTTCCGGGAGATACAGGATTGTCGGCTTTCCGGCTCCGGCCGCCCAGCCCATTTCAAGCGACGCGGACCGCCCGAACGGACCGACGCCGACAAAGACGTCGGCCCATTTCATTGCGTCAAAGTCACTTTTAAAACCGCCTTCGGCAAGCGGATGCGTCAGGGCGGAGCGATATTCCTGCGCCGTCCAGGTCTTCCAATTTTGGCTTATCTCGGACCAGTGAAAACCATTGTCTCCGGGGCGCGGATTACGGAAATCGTAGACCTCGTGCCCTTTTGAACGTAACGCCTCGACAACGCTCGGCTGATACGGATTCTTCCAACTGGATGCAACGTAAATTTTCATGGTTCCTCCTATGAATTACACACGTTTTTCAATACTTTGCTGATTGCGTACTTTATGGCGCGCTCGAGGTCCTCGCGTTTTTCCCAGCGAAGCAGGGTCACTTCTACGCTCAGGCTGACGCAGGCGTTGCTTGTCGCGGTAATCACTCTTGCACGGTGATAGAATTCGCGGAATGTGGCGACCGACGGTTCGATCTCCCGTTTGAAGCTTTCGATCAGCATTGCGGCGGTGTTCGCTTCGGCTGCGCCGGAATACCTCCTTACAATGCGCCTGCCGAACGCCATTCGATTGCGGTTGCGAGATCGTCGACCGTGATGACTTTGCGACCGTCGTCGTTTGCGAGCAATAATGCTTTTTGAAGGTCGCGAAACAGTGTTCGCAGCTTCCCCCCGTTGCCCCCCGCGACGGCGCAGGCGGAGGCGATGACTTCTTCTCCCGCGCCGGGGCAAAAGTTGCGAACGGCGGCTTCCACTTCTCCGCGATCGGGGCTCTCGCTGATCCGGCAAACCTTTTCAATTCGCCCACGAAACTGTTCAAAGAAGCGGTTCAGCCGACCAAGAGTCATCTGTTCAAGGTAGACGTCGGTAAAAATCAGCGCAACCGCGCAACCGGTGTTGTCATGCAGGTCGCGAATAAGCTCAATTGCCCCGGTGTTATTGCCGCCTTTGGGGATCAAGTGGCCGGCCTCGTCGACAATCAAGACGTTGCGGCTGGTATAGGCACTGTTGGTCATGATGCGCTGCTCCAGCTCGAAATTCTTGTAGCCACTCCAGCCGGAACCGGCGGCGACGCAGAGTTGCCGGAGAAGTGCCGACCGGCTGCTGTTGCTGCCGGCGCGGATATATCGTGTCCGCCCGTGATTGTTGAGTGCCGCCCAATGTTTCGCGGTATAGGTTTTCCCCCTCCCGGTTGAGCCGACAATTGCCACCATTGCGCCATAATCACGGGCATAATCGAGCGTCTCCATGATGTCGCGCGTCACGTCGGTCTCGACGAGCGGAAGCTGCCGGGCGACGCGACGGCGCAGATCGGCGGCGGCAGAGATTACGGCGGAATATTGTTCGGTGGCACGTCCCGAAAAAACACGGTGCAGGTCGATGTAGGCAACACAGAGTTCTTCGAGCAACGATTGGACCCGGCCTTGATGGACTTGATAAAGGTAGCCCCATAACCATTCAAGAGCCTCCTGATCTGCCGCCGGATACGAGGTCAGCGCCGCGCGAAATTGAGCCGTTCCGACCGTGAGTTTCTGTTCTCCGCCTCGGGCTTGGATCATTTCTTCTTGTTCGTTTTTCATGGTTTGAATCCTTTTTAGTTGGGGTTAAAGGCTAGTGGGTGACTTTTTTTTAAGGATGGCGGAAAGACGTCGCAATCGATCGGGGTCGGCACGGCGTTCCGGTTCCGGCGGCGGCAACAGCGCCGCGACGGGTGCGGCCGGTGCCGGCAATTTCGCCGGTTCGGCGGGGGGCGGCAGTTGCGGCAGGGCTTCGCCGGGTGCGGCGTAGATCGCCGGATTGTGGGTCTCGCCTTTGACGCTGTAACGGCGGTCGATGAGCTGTAAACGCGCTCCGGTTTCGAGTGTTTCGGCGTCGAGCAAGTAGATCCTCGCGGGGTCGAGTTTGTGAAATCCCTTGGTTTCCCCCATGACCAGCGCGCGGAGTTCCTTGCGCTCGCCTTCGCGGCGGCGGAGGTCTTCGGCCAGCGTGGCGCGCTCCTCCTCGGTGCGGGCGAAGTAGGGGCGGAACTCCGGGCGGCGGCACTCCGTCAAAAACTTGCCGTCGAGCGTGAAAGCGAAACAGCGATCGGCATTGATGTTGTCGAATTTGACCATGACCGGTTTACCGTCATGCGGCCACAGCGCCTTGCGATCCACGGCGACGAAGCGCATCTTCCCGCACATGACCGAGGGGCCGCGCGGATCGACGATCCGGCTCGTCCCGAGCGGTTTCAGGAACGCGAGAAAATACTCCGCATCGCTCATTTTCGGCCGGTTCAGCCGCAGCTCCGGGGCGAACGCCTGGGCGGGCGTCAGCCCCTTGCAATACTTCCCGTGGTTGGGCTTATTGTGAAAGTCGGAGATGAATTTGTAAATTTCCTGTGCGGCGGCGTACTCGTTGTAGAGATGGATGCAGTTCTCCGGCTTCGACCAGACGTCGGCGGTGGCGGGGCGATTCTCCGGGCGGTTGCCGACGTAGCCGCGATGGAAGGCGTCGTATTCGGCCATCTCGCGAAAGAAGCGCTCTACAACCTTGGCTTGCGCGTTGTAGGGCAGAGCCTTGCGCACCTCGATATCCAGCTCCCGCATGATGCAGTGAGCGTAGGTCTCCGAATTGTCGACCGTGGGGGTGAAGATCACCGGCGTGGTGAATCCTTTGGCGCAATAGTCCGCGCCGTTGTCGATCAGAAACACCGCCGGGCGGCCGTATTTGCTGATCGCGTCGCCGAGGCCGTTGCGGATCACCGCGTTGGTGACGGAATCGACTCCGAACTGGCAGCTCACCACATACTCGCTTTTGACGTCGAGAATCGTGCAGACCCACGGGCGGACCGCAACCGGGCGACCGTCCGCGCCGGTGACGCGGATCATGAAGTCGAGCATGCGGGTGTCGGCGACCCAGCACTCGTTCGGGCGGATCGTTTCCGGATCGCGTTCGATGTAGTCGCGGAATTTCTGCGTATAGGCATTTTCGCCGTCGCGGGCGAGAGCCAGCAGCCGTTTCGGAAACGTTTTGTTGATGTAATATTGCACCGCCGCCAGAGACGGGATGACGCGCTCCGGGTAGCGCTGCCGCCACGCCGCTGCGAACTTGCGGTGAATCTTTGCCAGCTTCGGGTGCTGCGTATTGAGAAAACAGGCCATAACGGCAGTCCAGAAATTCGGATCGCCTTGGCGTTCGGTGTTGCGGCCATAGTTCCGCAGCAGGACGTCGCGCCGCGAAAAGTCAATCTCGCGGGTGGCGGGGTTCCGCAGGCCGGGCTTTCCGGGGCGGCCGTCGATCCAGTTGCGGAGATTGTTGTACGTAAGCAGGTTTTTCCCGGCCAGTCGCGGCATCAGCGCGGCGTCGCGGGTGGCGACATGCAAAGCGGCGTCCGGCCATGCCATACCACGCTGTTTCTCGACCAGACAGAGCTGGATGAACTGCAATTTCTCATCCCGCAAGGCGCGCTCCTCGCGGGAGAATTCGAGCGGAGGCTTGCGGAGCGCGTTCACGGCGGGGAGAGCCGCCGCCGGAGCGGGAACCGGCAGCGCGCCCTGTTCGCGCCTGGCGGCCCCTTTGCGGGCAGTTTTGAGGAAGGAATTGATCTTGTTCATGTTGGGGATGCCCTCGATCATTGATTGTTGAGTAATTTCCTGCGACGGTCAGCGGTCGCGGATGCGAGGCGCTGGTGAATCATCGCGACATGTTCGGTCAACTCGTCAAGCATTTCGTCGTCAATCGCGTCTGCGTGATCGGCGATGTAACCGACAGAGGCTTGACAGAGGCGAATGCCGGAGAACGACATCTTAAACGCGGAAACCGTGTCGAGGCGCGGCGCGAGCGACATGATCTTGTCGTCAAGATCAACGAGCTTGTCAAGCAGCGCGTCGAAACCCGGGAGCAACTGTTGCTCGGTTTCGGCGGGCGCGGACTCTCCGAGCCACGCGGCGACGGCGGCGCGGACTTCGAGACGGTCCATCGTTTCGAGCTCGGGATAGTGCGACAGGAAGGCGGGCAACTGCTCGTCCGGCAGCCGCGTCAGGGGAATCAGCTTGCCGTTGGGGAGCTTGAACAACCGCTTGAATTGTTTCATGAAGCAATCGTTCTTGCGAAGAGTATGTAACATTTTCCCGATTTGCGACAAGTGGCAACGGTAAGAGGCGTCGGTGATTCCGAACTCGTCCTTGCACCAATCGACCCACGCCGCCAGCTTGTTGCCGAAATGCTCTTTCCCCGCCGCGACGATCATCGCGAGCGTTTGAGTGACGCGAAGGTTCACCCGGATCAGGGCGCGCCCGCACTCGGTCACTTCCTCGAATGTTTGCGGGAACTCCCCTTCGGCGATCCGCCCGGTGTATTCGTCTACCGATTGTTTCATGAAACAACTCATGTCACCCCCTCAATCCCGGACCGGCTGCTGATTGAGCACCGATTTATCGACCGTATAGCTCGCTACGTCACCGGCGACGATCTTCGCGCCCGGCACTTCGCCGCGCTCGGCGATCGCTTTGGCGACGGCGGTCTTTTCGACCTTGCGGGTGACTGTGTAGAGCGCGAGCTGGTGTTCGTCGGAAAAAGCCATGACGAACTGCTCGTCGACAATCCGCACGTCGGTAACCGAGCGGAGACCGTAACGGCCGAACGGCGTTTTGTGCTGACGCGGCTTGAGGAACCGTGCCGGATGCGCGCCGATGTATTCCGTCAATCCGGCGACCAGTTCTTTCAGCTCCTCCCGATCGTCGGCGGTGCGGTTTTCGTGTGCCGCTTTCAGGTCGGCGATTCTCTTTTCGGTGTCGGCGGCGGAACGGTCGACCTTGGCGGTGAGCACGGCGATGCGGGAGAAGAGCTTGTCGGCGTCTTCGACGCTCATCTGCTGATATTCCCGGTTATCCGCGAGTCGTGTGGTTGTCATGTTTCTGGGCTCCTTATGGTTAGTAATCGTCGTCTTCGGGGTAATCATCCGGCTGCGCGAGATTGATCGGGCGCAGGTGATCGGAGACGAGTTGCTGGCTGATTCCGAGCGCCAGCGCGATCTCCTGCTGCGTCATTTCAGGACACGTATATTTGAGGCGGATCACCTGCCAGCGCACCGGGTTCGCCGCCGCGAAATCCGCGAGCCGGATCATGCGGCGGAGCGTGATCGAGTCGGGGTAACGCCGAATGTCGATCCAACTGGATCGATTCTGCGAAAACTCTTCAAGCAAATCAAGCGCGCTGGCGGTGGCGGTCGTCATACTATTTCCCCCTCCTGCGTTTGAGCTCGATTTTTTCCGTCGCGGCGTGCAGATGCGTCAGCTCCCGCCCGTCGAGAAACCCGGCGGGCAGAGGGATCGCGCCGGCGAGAATCGCCGCGCCGATCCGGTGCATGACCCGCCGTTCCGGGCGCGACATGCGGCGCAACGTTTTCGGTATCGCGCCGAACGGCAGGTCTTGCGTCATTTGCGTAGCGGTCTTTTTCCCCATAAAGTTGCCTCCCTTCGGCCGCGGGCCTCGGGACCCGCCGGAGGCGGGCTCCGGGTACTTTTCGGGGGCCCCGCTCTCCGGCAGTCCGTGCGTCGCGTTGCGACGTACTCCCGCCTGCGAGATTTGTACTTTTGAATTCATCGGCCAACCCTCATGCGAAAGCGCTCCAACTCATCTTGTTCCCGCTTGCGAAGCACACGCCGTCGCTCAATCCAGTAACCAGTCGCAAGGATAGCGATGTAGACCAGTAGGATCACCATCGCGCCGTTGGCGATCACCGCCGAGATGTACCAGATAGCAGCAAGTTCCATGTTAAACCTCCGTTTGTTCGAGTTTGTTGATTGCTTCCCGAAACGTTCTCCCCTGCTCCGGAGTAAAGTCGATTGCGGGGACCTTCCCCGCCTCAAGATGGCCGAACTCGTCCGGACGCAAAACCTGATCCACGGCACGCAAGACATCGCGGATCATCGCGGCCTGTTCGAGCGTAAGATTGACCTGCATCGTTCAGCCCTCCGCCGTATCAAGCGCCAGATCAAGCAACAGAAACGCGTTTCCGGCCGAGACGATTATTTGCGCCCGGTCGGCGTCCGCCCCCGTGCTGATCCCGGCGAGAATCGTCCGGGCGGCCTGAGCGGCGGAGCGCAAATCCGTCGTATCGGTTTGCCCGTCAAGCGCCGCCCGCGCGGCCTTTGCGCGTTTTTCTCCATCCTCGGCGATTTGCAGCAGCTCCTGCCGCGCCGCGCCGTCTCCGCGATTGTGGCCTCTGAAGGCGTAGAAAAGTTCCACCGCTTTATTGATCGCGGCTCCGGCGGCGGACATCTTGCCGAACGCCTCATTGTATAGCTCCAGCGCTTTCTCGCTGACTGCCTGATCGCTGTTTTCCGTCATTGCGCCACCTCGTCGAGTTCATCAATAACGGTTTGCAGCTCACTGCAAATAGTGTCCAGCGCGTCGGCGGCTTCTTTGGCGCGGCAGCCGCGATCGGAGGCTTGCAACCCTTCCGGCATATTGTCGTAATACTCCCGCTCGGCGTCGCGGTGCGTTTCAAGTTCTTCCAGATGCAGCTGGAGTTGCTCCTTGATTTCGGTGATGGATTTTCTGCGTGTGTTGTTCATATTATTTTCTCCTTGGTTGGGGTTAGAGAACGGGTTTTTCCCATTTGGCGACAAATGGAGTCTGCATAAAATTTTCAACCGCTTCGGAGATTTCATCCGAGTAGTCGCAATCAGCATCGAGGACGCACATCATTTGCGCAATCATTGACCGAAGCGCGACGGGTTTCATGTTGTTGATGCGCCCCTTGTATTCCGCCTCCAAAATCGTCATGCAATCGCAGGGAAATAAATCCTCGTTGAGCTGTTTAGCTCTCCAAAGGCACCGATCAAACGTTTCACTTCTGCGTGTGTGGTTCATGTTATTTTCTCCTTGGTTGGGTTAGAGGCAGCTTGCCGCAGCATAGAGCTGTGCCGGCCATCGGGCGGCGCGGGTGTTCAGGTCGATGCGGGCATGACGAATGGCTGTTCCACGGCGCTTATCCAGCGCGACGTAGCTATTCTCATCAGGTTCCAGCGGTCCATTCCCGACCGTTTGACAAGTGACAAAATAGCCGTACTCCCGGCTATGACTGCATCGGATTCCGATGCCATATTCGCGGGAGAGCATGCGCCCGATTCTCGCCGCCCGCCTGTTGCCCTTGGTGTTCTTCGTGGTATTCTTCATGCTATGTCTCCTTGGTTGGGGCTAGAGTTCAATTAAGTCAATCGGGTTGCAGCCAAATACAACAGCGTATCGCTTGGCAACGCGGATTGTTTTAATTCCATTACGTTCCTGCATTGCCACGGCCGAAGACGAGATATTTAATGCCGTAGCGACTTGCCGCTGACGCAATTTTTGTTTTTGACGTATTTTTTTTAAAGCAGTCATGAGCCGGCCATTTCAGTTTGATTGCATTATGTTTTGTTATTTTAACTTAATATTATGCAATAAACAAAATAAATCAAGTTGTTATTCAAGAAAAACTGATGTTTTTTTTGTTTTCTTTTGCTATTTCGGCGCGGAAACGGTATATTTTTAAAATAAATACAAAATAAGGAAATCTTATGTCTATTGTGAAAAACCCCGAGATTTTCAGGCAATTGCGCGAGGCTATCAAGGAAGCCAAAGTTACACAAGCCGAAATTTCAACAAAACTACATGTTTCCCCGCCGTTTCTGTCGCGTTTGTTGAATGGCCGAGACTCACTTTCGATTGATCGGGCGTATGAAATTTTAAAAATACTGAATGTTAGCTCGGAGCGTCGGCTCGAAATTCAAGATTTGCTCACGGCAGAACTGAATTCATTTAGCAGCCGGGAAAAATCGGATGCCTTAAGAATAAAAATGTTACATCGGGTGGAAGCGATTGGCCATAACTCGTTTTTAAGTTTTATATTGGATTTTTGGTCTGATTTAAGCGAGGCGGAGCAAATGGAAGTATTCCGGTTTTTTGTCGATGTTATAGACCGCAAGCAAAAACGCGAAGCAAAAGAGATTTCAAATGAAGGAGGTCAATCATGACCGCATCGAAAAGCATAGTTCCGTGTCCGGTTTGCGGCAAAGTGACAGCCGCCACGGCGTATCGTTGCCCGCATTGCGGGTTTGACCGACGCAAGGTTCGCAGCAAAAAAGGCGGATTCATCGCGCTGGCGCTGGCGGCATTGAGCATTGTGGTTGCAGCGATTGGCGGGGCGTTGCAACCGTCTGGAGCGGTATCGGTGCATTGGCTGGTTATAGCCGGTGCGCTCGGGCTGGTTGTCTCCCTGCTTGTTGTGGCAATTTGCTTCACTAAACCGGCGGCTTAGTCACTCGGCCTTTTCCCCACCCGATTCTCGATTTTTTTCGGGAATCGGCTTTTTTTTGCACTTTTTTCGACTTTTTTTCATTTTTCTTTGTTTTTGCGTTTTGCCGGAATTGCCCAAAAAAGCAGGGTGGTCACCTGAATGAACGGGCTCAGGTAGCCACTTTCAAAAATCACAACATTTTGATAATCAACGTGGTAACGCAATTGATTGATATTCATTAATTTATCCGCGATTTTCTTCTTTTTTGTGGTAAAATCGGGCTTTTGACCCTATATATAGAGGGCATTGCGATTGTTGGGGTCGTTGCTCTCTGTCACCACGCCGGTGGCGATGTACTGTTCTCCGCATCGCCCCGGCTCTTATTCCCCTTAAAGTTGCCACCCTTCGGCCACGAGCCTCGGGTCTTTTGCTGTGCAAAAGCTTCGGGTACTTTCGGGGACCCCGCTCTACGGTTTTCCGCGCGGCTTCGCCGTGCTCGAACCTGCGAGTCCTGTATCCGGTTCCTTTTTGCTTTCTGAGTCGGCCTCCCGATAGACCGTGGCGCGGTTTTGCATTTTCTCCGCGCCGGAGGCCGCCTCTTTTTTGCGTGTAAGGAGATCTTCTTACGCCGGTTCTGTAACTCCTTTTCAAAAAGAGAAACCGGCTCCGCCGCCCGCCGGACGCTGACGGGCCTTTTTATGGTGGATTGGCTGAGTGGCAAGGCAGGGGATCACTCCTGGCTCCGGCGACTGATCAGCGCAACGGAGCCCCGTGCTGCAGCACGTGACGCAGGTTCGAGTCCTGCATCCACCGCCTTTTTTTGTTTTTTCGGTGAGTTGACTTGAGTGGGCACAGGGTTTTACATCGCCCGCCGCTCCGGGCGCAATGGCGCTCCGGAGCAATATGCGCCAACTCCCGCTCTCACCTTTTTTATGTCGTAACGCCGCCTCCGGGCGGTTTCATTTTATCAATTCTCGCGATTGGGGTGTGTTTGATGGACGAATTTGTAAGATACTTGATTGCCGGCGGGGTCGGCGGCGGGGTTGGCGGCGGCGGCATTGGCGCGTTTCTGTTTTTTTTGCTCAAGCGCCACCTCGGCAAGCGCGACGCGCTGGAAGCGAAGCTGGAGGAGGAAAAACAAAAAGCGCTGCTGCGGGTCGAAACTAAGATCGACGACCATCTCAAATCCGACAACCCCGGCAAGACCGAGGAGCAGCTGAACAAGCTCTCCGGCGAAGTGACGCGGCTCAGCGACAAAATCGACCGCAGTCAGGAGGCGTCGGCACGCGAATCGCGCGACGTCGAACGAACTTTGGGAAAAATCGACGGCACGCTCAACGGCATCGGCCTGTGGCTGAAAAACATGAACGAAACGGTGCAGGACCATATCAAGGATGGAGGCAAACACGGTGGAAAATGATAAAGTTTATCGTTTACGGCGCAATTTGCTGACCGCGGTTGCGGACTACGTGAACCCGGTCAACCTCGACTATGTGCTGGCGCACCCGGCGCTGATCGGCGTCGCCCCCGACGCCGCGCTGGACCAGTGGCGCGGGTTGATCGAGAACGGTTTTCTGAAAGCGGTGCCGGGAACCGGCGGCGAATTTGCAACCGTGACCGAGCTTGGCACGGCGCAGCTCCCCACCAGCAGTCACCGCGATTACAAGACTTACGTCTGGGGACGATTGGCAACGTAAGGAGGCATCATGGCACCTCGGAATAATTTTGCACGGCTCACCCGCGATTGTCGCCGCCGGATCATGTATCTGATGGTCAACGGGGCGACGCAGGAGGAGGTTCGCCTCGACCCGGAAGTCGCGCCGGAACTGGAGCGCAAAGCTCTTGCATTGCACTCCACCACCTTTCAGGCGATTGAGCGCGGCAAAGAGTATGCCGACTATCAGCGCTCGCTCGAAACAACCGAGCGGCAGGTCAGCGCGGACCGTTGGGCAGCCGAAGCGCTGCGCGACTGCGCGGGAATCACGAGCATCGCGGACGTTACACAGTTGGAGCTGCTGAAACAACTTCGGGAATTTGCGGTCAAGGGCTCCGGCGAACCCGGCGACCTGCTGAAATTGGCGACAGCCGTCACCCGGATCAAAGCGGCGGACAGCGACGACCGGATCGCGCGGCTGAACCGCCAGCTCGATGAGGTCAAGCGCGCCGCCGCCGAAACCGAAAGCGGACTGCGCCGGAAAGTCGAAGAAATGATCGCG
Organism: Victivallis vadensis; assembly: GCA_040393525.1. GTDB lineage: Bacteria > Verrucomicrobiota > Lentisphaeria > Victivallales > Victivallaceae > Victivallis > Victivallis vadensis_A. Next base: position 76,445 of record JBEBTY010000001.1, read on the forward strand.
GAAAACGAAACTTTAAAGCAGAAACTGGCGAAATACGGTTCCGAGAATTCCGGCGCTGTGATCGAGGAAATGGATCGATTCGTCGGGAGGTGACCTATGGCGAATATCCAAACTGAAATTTCCAAAATCGACAGCCGAAAGCACGCCGAGCAGCGCGGCTTTTTGCTGCCTTACCAGCTCGCGTGGGTATTTGATGATTCCCGCCTGAAGCTTGCCGAAAAATCGGTACGAATTGGCTGGACATTCGCACAGGAATTTTCCGTTGTTCGCGGCCGACTGGCGACAACGACCGATTATCTGCACGGTTCGGTAACGCAGGGCGTCGCACAGCAGTTTATCCGCGAATGCGGTTTCTGGCTCGACCAGTACAAAATCAAAGGCACGTCTATCGGCGAAATTGATTATGTCAACGAGCTGGAAAATATCGCCGCCCGGGCACAGTATATCCAGTTTCCAAACAAAAGCCGGATTATTGCCTTCTCCAGCTCGCCTAACGCAATGCGCGGCTATGGCGGCGAAGTCGGATTGGACGAAATTGCGTTTCACCGTTTCATGGCCGCGATGCTAAAAAGCGCTGGCGGCCGCGCGATGTGGGGCGACCCGGTTTCCATGTGGAGCAGCCACTGCGGCGTCGACAGCGAATTCAACCAATTTATTTTGCGCGAACAGGCGAATCCGAAAAGCAAATGGAGCCGTCACAAAGTCACCATCGTTGACGCAATTGATCAAGGATTGCTGGACACAATTAACCGGACGCGCGGGACAAACTTCACTCGCGAGGCTTTTCTGGAGGATTGCCGCGCAATGGTAGGTAGCGACGACGCATACGAGGAAGAGTTCATGTGCAATCCGCGCGAGAGCGGGACCCCGGCGGTTTCGTGGTACGATATCCGGGCGGCTGAAGAAGATTACTATATTTTCTCCTGTCAGATCACCGGCAACGCAGGCCAGTGGGACCCGATCGACCCATCTATTTCCGAATTGCTGGACGATAACCCGTTCCTGCAGCTGGACCGGAGCAAGCGTTATTCATTGGGGTACGACATCGCCAGAACGGGCCACTTGTCAAGCGTCATGCTACTGGAAACGGCAGGCAAAGAACACCGGATCGCGATGCATATCTTGATGCACCAATGTAAATTCCCCAGCCAGCAAAAAGTGATCGAACTGGCTTTCCAGACGTTGCCTTATTTGAGCGGTTCGGGGGACAAAACCGGGCTTGGCATGGCGACCTGCGAAGCACTGGAGGACCTTTTTCCGTTTCGCTTCTTCGGAGTGAATTTCAGCGCATTCAAGCCGTATTTAGGGAGCAGGCTCGCCGCCGCTTTCGCCGATCGTCGGATCAAAACCCCGAAGGCGTATGGCGAAATCGGTTATGATGTCCACAGCATCGCGACAAAGCAGACCGGCACACGAATGAGTTATACCGAACGCAAGAACCCGGCAAATTCCCTGTCACACGGGGATATGGCGTGGGCGTTGGCGCTGGCAATTACCAACGCCGAAGATGGCGCAGACGGAATCGGCCTCATGGAAGGGGCCGGGGAGGAACTGCCCGAATACTACGGCGGTGGGTCTTCTTGGGAGGCGAGCCGTTACCCCGATCATTCCGACGACACATAGAGGTAAAACATGATCTTTTTGAAAAAACTTTTCGGCCGCGGCAAATCCGCTTTTATGCAGGAGACGTCCGACCGCATATTGCTGGACGTGGCGCGCGGTCTGACGCCGGTGCGGCTTGACCGGGTGCTCCGCTCAGCCGCCGCCGGTGATATCCGCGATCAGTCCCGCCTGTCGCGGGAGCTGATCGAGCATAACCCCGCGATTGCCGGAGCGGTCTCCACCCGCATCAATGCGGTGCTGGGGTGCCGCCGGAGTTTTCAGCCGGGCGACAAGACGCCGGCAGCGGCGGCGGCGGCGGCAGCCCTGACAAAGGAGATCGAAGCGGCAGCCGGGGAGGATTGCTTCGACGATTTGCTTGAAGACCTCATGAATGCGCTGTTGCCCGGATTTTCCATCTCGGAAATTCTGTGGGAAAACGGCGGTTCCATCGCCGGGTTTCGGCACATCCCGCAGGATCATTTTACGCTCACTGACGGTTTTGTGCCGAAAATCATTACCCGCGACCAGCCGCAGGGCATGCTGATCCCGCCACAGCGGATTATCTATCATCGGACACGATTTCACGGCTCCGACCCGGCGCGAGGCGGGCTAATCCGGCCGCTCGCATGGCTGCACTGTTTCGCCAACCTCAACGAAAAGAATCTGCTGAGTTTCACCGAACGCTACGGCATGCCGTTTCTCGTGGTAAAAGCCGACGAGGCGACCTATCAGCGGGAAAGGAACAACCTGAAAAAGCTGATCCGAAATTTTGGTTCCGGCGGCGGCGGGCTGTTCACCCGGTCGGTCGAACACGAGCTTCTGCAAGCGCCGAATATCACAGGCGAGGCATTCTTCCGGCTCAAGGAATCCCTCGACGGGGCGCAGGAAAAATTGATTCTCGGCCAGACCGCGACCGGCGGCGACGGCGGCGGTCTCTCGAACGACGGGGCACAGGAGAAGGTGCGGCGCGATATCCTCGAAGGCGATTGCCGGAGATTGCAACGCACGATCAACGCACAGCTCTGCGTTCCGTGGACGCTCTTTAACTTTGGGGCAAGCGTCGCGCCGCCGCGACTGGTGATCGACTGCGCCGCGCCGGAAGACCTTGAAGCTTCGTCGCGGGTGGTGCAGGCGCTGACCACCGCCGGGTTCGTCCCCGATGTGCAGGAGATGAGCCAACGCTTCGGGATGAAGTTGACCTATTCGCCGCCACAGACGGCTCCCACGCCCGGATACGGTTTTGTACCGGAACCGGATGCGGCAATCGCAGACATGGACGATACGCTCAACCTTAAATCAAAGTACGACGCGATGGGGGTTGCTATCCGCGCAGGTTTGTTGACCGCGACGCCCGAGATCGAAGAGCAGACCCGCCGCGAATTGGGCCTGCCGGAGGTTTCCGACGCTGTCCGTAAGGCATGGGCGGCAACGGGGGGGATCCGGCAGCCGATCACGCTGAAAACGGCCGAAGCCGCGGCGGTGAATGATGCTCTGGATGTTGCCGAACACGGCCCTGACGGCGGCGAAAACGAACGGGCGTTTTCCGACGCCGTCTCCGCCAGCTCCGGTCTTGTTGCCTCGCTCGCCGAGTGGCTCGGCCCCTTGCAGGACCGGGCAACGGCAGTTGCGGATGCCTCCGATGAGGACTTCGACGCGCTGCTCCGGCAGAGCACCGAGGCGGTTCCGGGCGGCTCCGCCGCCGCAGAGGCGCTGATGGTGCGCGATATGGAGGCCCAACATGGCGACAATTAAAATCTCCGTCGAAGGGCTCGACGCGATCCGGGAACTGCAGGAATGGGTAACCCCCGCCCGGCTGGAGGCCGCCGGAGAGGCGGTTATGCAGCTTGCGGACCGCAATGCACGGGAAAAAATCGGCGGCGGTTTCGGCGGGCGTCTGGCAGATGCGATCCGATGCGAAACGAGCGGCGAAACCGTGGAAATTTTTCTCGGCGGCCCGGAAGGATACATCGGGCTGCACGTGCACGAGGGCGGCGCGATCCGCTCCCGATCCGGCAAGCCACTGGCGATCCCGTTGCCGACAGCCAGTACACGGCGCTACAACCCGCAGCGGCTTTTTGCGCGGGAAATCAGCGGGCAGGTCCCGCTCTTCCGTCTCCGGTCGCGTGCCGGAAATGAGCTGCTTTTTCGTCGGCCGGACAAGGGCGGTGAGCTGGAGGCCCCGCTTTTCCTCCTGAAGGATGAGACCGCACCGCAACGGCCCCGCCCGTGGTGGCCGACCGAAGCGGAAGCGCTGGACGAAGTCGACCGGTTTTTTGAAGAGAATTTCTAGCAAGGGGGTGTTATGGGTAACGCGGAACGCGAGTTTATCCGAAACCGCGTCAACGTGCCGACCGCTAAAAGCAGCAGAGAGATCGCCCGCGACATCCCGGAACAAATCCGGGCGCGGGCTTTTTTCTCGGCACGCGTGGCGGAGTCGCGAATTCTCGATCGCTTCCGGCAAATCTCGGACGATTACTCCGGCGGACGGATCGGGCGCGACGAGGCGCGGGCGCTGATGCGGGAGTTCGCCCGTGCAAGCGGTAAAGACGATGGTTCGGCCGGGCTGAAAAATCTGGCATCGACCGCGCGACTGGAGCTGATCCTCAATCAAAACGCCAAAATGGCGCGGGCGGTCGGAGATTACGACCGAATGTACTCCCCGGCGAACCGGGAGGCGTTTCCGTATCTGCTCTATCAGGCGAGCGTCGGCAGCAAGACTCCCCGTTCCGAGCACAAACAGCATGACGGGAAAATATTTCACAAGGATGACCCGTGGTTGCGGGCACATTGGCCGCCGTCCGAATTCGGCTGCAACTGCCGTTTGAAAAACATCAGCCGCAAAACCGCCGAGGCAAGCGGTATGATTCAGCCGATGACTCCGCCCGAAAAGGCGGTGCCGGACTCCCGGTCGGGTTTTTCGTTTGATCCGGCGCATGCGTTTGCCACGAGTGATGTAAGCAATCTGCAACCGATCAGCCGCGCGGAAATCCTCCGACAAGCCGAAGAGGCCGTCCGAGATCAAAAGCTCGGCACGGTCGGACTGATTACTGCACCGCCAGTGCGAGGGTTGCCGCCGGAAGTGCTGCCGAAACTCAACACCGTAAAAGCCGGGTTTGAGAGCATGAAAGCCGCGGCACGCGCGGAGCTGGAAGCGGTCGGGCTTGACCCGGACAATCTGCCGGATTACAAAACCGTCAATCAGGCGTTTGATGCTGCCGGGAGGCAGGGTAAAAACATTGCAACTTCCGTTCGCGACCAATTTCCTGCCGCCGACTTTGACGTCGGCAAGCTGAACGCCCGAGCCGCCGAAGCCGCCGGAATCCCGCAGCTACCGGTGGTGCTGGGACGCGGCAACTCGCATCACGGCATCGAGCACCTCTGGCGAAATCACAAAGAACTCTTTGCTGACCCGGACAAGGCTGCCCAATTGCTGCAGGAGACGCTCGGCGACCCGAATTGCCGTGTCGTTGTCAGCATGAAACGGGCGATGGTGACACAACGCGGAAAAAAGGTTCCGATCTGCCTCAAGCGGATCGTACTGCATAACCCGGAAACGCAAACTTATTGCGTCATGGTTCAAAGCGACAATCAACTCCGATTGGTAAGTTGGAACAACGCCGGCGACGATTACGGCGATGCGGAGTGGTCACTGGAATAAAAAAACCGGCTCTTTGTCCGCAGGCCTTCAATCGTGAAGCTCGCACACTCGGACGGAACCGGTCTCTATCATCAAAATACAATGTTTTTGCAAAAAATCAAGCGTGGTTTTCGCAAAAAAACGGAAAGGATCATTTTATGCCGACAGAGAACCCGCGCACACCGCCGGACGTGATTCCGCTGGTGCCCTTCGGGCGCAACGAGTATACCCACGGAGGGAAAAAAGGCAGTTTCGATTTTGCGCCGGCGGACGCCGACACGATGATCCGGGAATTTGCCGAACGGCAACGCGATCTGGTGATCGACTACGAACACCAGACGCTTTCCGGCGATCAGGCTCCCGCCGCCGGGTGGATCAAAACCCTGACCAAGACGGCGGACGGCCTCGCCGGCGACGTCAAATACTGGACCGACCGCGGGAAATCCCAGCTGGAGGCGGGCGAGTATCGCTATTTCTCCCCCGTCCTGATTTTTTCCAAGGACGGCAACCGCCCGGTTGCGCTGCATAGCGTAGCTCTGACCAACCACCCGGCGCTGCATGGCGTCGCCGCACTGGTCGCAAGTGACTGTAACCCCGCGCCCGGAATGGTTCCGGCCGCCAGAACCCAAAAGGAAATCACCATGACTCAGACCGAACTGGCCCTGCGCGCGTTGCTGGGCGACACAACGCTGGCGCTCTCCGACACTTCGGATTCCGCCGTCGCGACGAAGCTGCTGGCGCTCGCCGAGGAGCTTCCCGGACTTCGAGCGGCCGCGAAAGAAAACGCCCGGCTGAAAACCGAAGCGGAGACAAATGAGAAGACGCTGCTCCTCACCGACGCGATCGGCAAAAAGAAGATCACGAACGCGGCGCGGGAAGCATTCGCCAAACTGGCGCTCTCCGACCTGAAGGATGTTCTCGACAAAATGCCGGAAAACTCTTCCGGCGTCCCGGCCGAAAAACTGCCGGAAGACAAGGATGCCGAGAAGAAAGCCGTCCTCTCCGATGAAGAGAAGGATATGGCGAAAAAAATGAATCTCACCGATGAGGAATTTCTCGCGGCCAAAAAGGCGGCGGAAGAACAGGAGGAGGAATAATCATGGCCAGACTCAATGGAACAGCGTCGCTCGACCGGTATGAGGTCGCCGACGGCGCAAAAATCGTATCGGGCGAGCTGGTGGCGCTCAACGCCGCCGGGAAGGCAGTCCCTGCATCGGACGCCGCCGGGCTTACCGTGATCGGCGTCGCGGAGCAGGCCGTCGAGGAACTCGGCGTCACCGTGTATGACGACGTCACGAGCTTCGCCAACGACTCGGCAAGCCCGATCACCCGCGCTGATCGCGGCAAAGCCGCCTGCGTGAAAGACTCGTTGACCGTCGGGGCAACCGGTACGAACAAGGTCGCCGCGGGAATCGTCGTCGACGTATATGACGGTGAAGTCTATGTCGACCTCTCGCCCGCCGCGCTCGCCACTGCCAGATTGCTTCTGGTGTAAATAATTTCAACAAAAGAAGGGAAAAGCTATGAAGCTGACCAGAGAAAATCTTAACTCGCTCTTTTTTGCGATCAACGCCAGCCTCAACAAAGGGCTGGCGCAAACGTGGACGGGGTGGGAGAAATACTCCATGACCATCAACAGCTCGACGGCGATGGAGAAGTACCCGATGACGCTGATGACCGGCTCGATGCGCAAGTGGGTCGGCGAGCGTGTCGTCAACCAGCTTACCGGAAATTTGCTCACGATTCTCAATGATGACTTTGAGCATACCGAAGGCGTCAGCCGCAATGACCTCGAAGACGATAACTTCGGTTTCTTCGCCCCGCTCTTTGAGGCGATCGGGATTGAAGCCGGGAACCTGTGGGGACGGCAGTCCACCGAGGCGCTGCTTGAGCCGGGGAAATGGGCTGACGGCAATGCCTTCTTCGGCAGCCGCAAATTCGGCAAGGCGACGATCGACAACCTTGTCACCGGCGGTCTTGACCGGGCGAATTACGAGGCGGCGCGAGCCCGCATGATGGCGTTTATCGCCGCGGACGGCAAATCGCCGCTCGGGTTGATTCCGAATCTGATTGTTGTCGGGACGAAACTCGAAAGTACCGCCAAGCGGATTTTCAAGGCAGAGATGGTCGAGGAAAACGGCGCGTCGGTAAGCAACATTCACAAGGATGAGGTGGAAATTCTGCTGAATCCCTACATCACTACCGACGACTGGTTCCTCTGCTGCACCAACCGGGGCATCAAGCCGATCGCGGTGCAGAAGCGGAAAGTCGGCGCGCTGGAGCGCTGGGACAAGGACTCCGACACCTGCGTCAAGGATCACAACCGCTGCGAATACGGGTTGCACTACCGCGGCGCCGGAGCCGCGGTCGCGCCCCATCTGATCATCAAGGGCAAGGCGTCCTGATATGATGTACGCCGCGCCCGAAGGGCTGAAGCGGCGGCTGGGGGTGATCTACGACGCGATCTATACCTTTGACGAGGACGCCGCAAGCGACCTCGCCGGGGCGCAGGCGGAGCTTGACGGTTGCATTGCGAAGCGGTACCGGGTTCCGGTGACCGCTCCCGCCGCCGTCGCCCTCCTGCAGGATTGGACGCTGACGCTGGCGGAAGAGCGCGCTTATGCCCGCACCGCCGGGGCGCAGTATGCCGAAAAAGTCTCCTCCCGAGTCGCCCAGGTGCGAAAGTATCTGGACATGATCCTCGCCGGAACCTTTCAGCTGATCGGGGCGGAGGAAAACCCGGACGTTCCGGGAGCCGGAATCTCTCTGGTGGCGGGGAACGAACCGGATTTCACCCGCGAAAAGATGGAAGGATACTGACCCCGCTCCCCGTCACCCCGTGCGGCGATGCCGTACTCGTAACTACGAGAAAGGAATTTTAAATTTGCGAAAACTTCACGAGATGATGGGGGATATCCGGGACCTGCTGGCCCCGAAATTTCCGACCGTGCGGCTTTCGACGGCGACGCTGGTTCCGCAGCTGGTCAATGAGTTGACCGCGATCGGCGCGGACAAGTTGCCCGCCGTCGTGGTTATCATCGATCAAGGCAATCTGATCCAATCCAACTATGTCCGGGATGACCGGGTGACGCTGGTATTGATTGACCGCTTCCGCGCCGGGTCGGATGACAAGGCGCTTTCGGCGCTTGAGGCGGTGGAGAAACTCTTCGCGCTCTTCCCCGCCGACGTAACGACGATTGAGGATGTCAACTATCTGCCTCAGCGGTTTTATTCCGCCGGGGTCGACCCGAATTTTGTCTGTCTCGCTTACGAGCTGACCGCGCGGCACGGGCTTGTTTGATCCCGCCGCAACCATAACGCCGCCTCCAAATCGGGGCGGTTTTTTTTACTATCAGGAGGAAACATGGCTGAAAGCAAACTCTATTTCGGCACCGACAAACTCGAAGAGATCGGCGTTGTGCAAAGCATCACCGACAACGAATCCGTCGAAGTGGCGGAGGCGCGGGACGAAGACGGCAAGGTGATGGAACGCCGCGCCTTTTCGCTGACCAACGAGGTTTCGATCGAGGCGCTGGTCAAGAAAGACAAGCCGGTCCCGAAGGCCGGGCAAACCGTGACGGTGGAGGGCAAACCGTATCTGATCACCGCCGTCAACAAAATCAAAAACAATATGGACTATCGCAAAGTATCCTACACCGCAAGCCGCAAGGATAACGAGGAGATTGTGACCTATGTCGAACCGGCAACCGGCGGATAAGCTCTCGCGACTGGAACTTGACCGGCTGGAGGCGGTACTCGCCGCAGGCGGCATGTTTCTGGCCGGGGGCGTAATCCCCGCGCCGACGCTGGGCGCGGCGGTGTTGATCGACGCGGTCGAGGGGCATGCCGGGAAAACCTGCCTGCCGGCAGTGGCGCGCTATATCCTGCAAAACGGTCGCAGGGCCGCGCCGGTGGTGTGGGCCGAGCTTCGCGGCAAAGCCGGACTGCTTCGCGATCTGGCGGCGGAGGCGGCTCCGATTACCCCGACGGAAGAGGCGGAACTGAACTTCGCATTTGAGCGGGTGTCAGCGTTTCGCGTGCTCGCCACCGGGGACGACGAACCCGAGCGCATGTGGGACGCCGAGGCGACGAGTTACGTGCTGCGTGAAGCGGCACGGGCCGTCCCCGGAGCGTCGGCGCGGGAGCTGATGTGGGAACTCCCGCTCTGCATGATCGGCTGGCTGATCGTGCAGCAACGCCGCTCCGACGGCGAACGGGGACTGACGCGGCCGGAGCTTGACGACGAGTTGTGGGCGAAGTATATGGCCGAATCGGCCGGGACAAAATAACGGGGTGCAGGCATGGCCGAAAAGACGCTGAAAATCATTTTGCAGGCGGTCATTGACGACGGCAAGAAAAAGCTGGAAGCGCTGAAAAATGCCCTCGCGGAAATCGGTTCTGACCGCAGCCCCGGCGAGGCGGTCAAAGACGTCGATGGCAAAGTCGAATCACTCGGCAAGTCCGCAAAGAAAACTGCAAAAGAAGTCGAAAAAATCGGTGCCGCTGCGAAATCGGTCGAAAAGCTCTCCGATGCCACCGACGACGCGAAGAAAAAACTGGAAGAGACGGCCGAGGCGGCGGAAAAGCTTCCGCCCACAGCAGACGACGGGGTAAAGCGGTTCGGCGGGCTGAAAAAGGTTTTCAGCGAAATCCGAACGGAGATGAACAATACTGCCGGGTCGGGGAAAAAGATACTCGGCCAGTTAGTCACGGGCGGCGGCTCGGTGATGATCATTCTGGCCGGAATCGCATCATTGATTAAGCTATGCGCTTGGGCATTTGACGAATTCGGCGGGGCTAAAGCACTGCGAGAACAGCAAAAAGCCGCAGCAGATATGACGGCGGAACTTCAGCGCGCTCACTCGGTAACAGAGCAGATGCGCGAGGCCAATACGGCGCTGGGACAGAAGCTGGCCGACCTGGCCAGCTCCACCGAGCTTTCCGTGTCACAGCTGATCGATGCCGAAAAGGCCGCGCAGGCGTTGCAAAGCCGATACGGCGACCTCGGAATCACAGTTGATCGATCCTCCGGATCCGTCCGCATGATGGGAGATTCGCTCGCAAAGCTGTCGGCTGCTCAGAACGGAGAGCGCACGCGAGAGCTTGAAGCGGAAATCAAATCCCTGCGAGGCGAGGCCGCGCTGGCGGCCAAAGAGATCGATTCTGCCGGGCTCTCCATTTTTGGGCTTTTCAACGTCGGTGGCGAGCAGAAGGCGCTTGACGCGGCGGAAAAACAAGCTCAACTGATGGGGCAGATCAACGAAAAGCTCCGTGAACGGAACAATATACTCAAGGCCGATCCGGAAAAGGAGCGGCAGGCCGCGGCAAAAAAACTCTACGATGCCGAAGCCGCCCAGCTTGAAATCCTCCGCCTCCGCATTGCCGGCCGAACCGAGGAGGCCGCCGCGCTGGCCGATCGGGTTGAGCTGGAGAAGCAGTCCGCAACGCTGACCCAGAGGGAGCTGGATTATCTGTTGCGCGTCCGCGCCGAAAAACGCAAAATCGAAACTGAAGAAGAAGAGCGCCGTAAGGGGGAGGAAGAGAGCCTACGCAAAAAAGAAGCCGCCGAACGGGAAGCCGCCGAGGCGGCGCAACGCCGAAAAGCGGAGGCGGAACAGGCACGGCGAACTCTGGCAGGTCTTGACGAGGCCGATTGGCGCGACGCGATGAGCGATAAAATTCGCGGCTGGCAAAAAGAGATCGATCTTTTTCGCGATAAATCAAGCAAAGCGCGTGCCGAGCTCTCCCGCTTCGGCGTCGGCGACGGTGCAATCTTGAAGAGCAAACAAGAAATTCGACAGCAAAAAGCCGACGAAACGTTACGCGACAAGATCGCCCGGCAGAATTCCGGCGAAAAAGTACGGTTCAGCAAGCGCGAACGCGATCGAATTGCCGAGCTGGAAGCGCAGCAGCGACAGGCCCGAGCCGATGAGGATGAAGCAAAACGCCGGGAAGGAGCCTCCCGCAACGCGCAAGGCGAAATGGATCAGCGCAACCGTGAAAACGTCAAACGCGACCGCGACGCAGCCCGGCGCGACGCGGAAGCAAAGCTCAAGGAGGATCAATCACCGCCGCCGCAACAGCCGTCGAGCGGCAACCGCCCGCCGGGGGACAAGCCAACCAATCAGGCGCGGCCGGAAAACGTGGAACGCGGTCGAACCGGAACCGAAAACATACCGGGGATAGTAAAAGAGATCCGGGATATGCTGCATAGTCGGCTGCCCGGCGAGTAAAAAGGAGGTGACGGCATGATGACCACGGAATTTTCCGCAACCCGTTTTATCCGCACCGGCGGCGGCATTTCGTTTGAAGAACGCGCCGCGACTGCGGATGACCTCGATTGGGAACGCGCCCGAGCCGCCGCCGCTGACGGCTCCGGCATCATCGACGATTATCCCGGAGCCGACGTTTACGAGGGGGGGGTGCATTGGAGCACAAACGTCAATACGACTGTCCTGTTGTTTCGCATCGACGGCATGCTGGTTAAAATTCCGAAGATGACATATTTTGACCATGCGCTTGACGCCTATATTTCTCGCCGCACGGTCATCACGATAACCGGCCGCCAGCGGGTCGAGACCAAAACATTACAGGCGTCGCAACTGGCCGGTTTTAAACCGCCCGGAATCGTGACGCCGCGCAACTTCGTCCTCCCCGGCGGGGAACCGTCAGCCATACCGGAGGGGAAATATCTTCTGCAGGACTTTTCCTTCCGGGACCTCGGCAATGGTTACACCGATGTGGAAGTTTCTTACCGGGCGGTTGAAACGTGGGAGCTGGTACGGCCATGAGCGACTCGGTTTGGATTCGGAAGATCTGGCGCGACACGGTATGGGCGTTGCTGCATAACATCCGCATCCGGGTTACGGCGCAAGTCAGGCGGCCGAGCGTCACCATTTTCGGAAGCGGGAAGACGGCGGGGATCAATATTCTGCTACCGCTCAACGGCGAGCCGGGAAGCGCGGCGGCGGAACCTTACGATGGGCCGTTTGCGGCGGCATATAATCCCCAAACCGGCAAACTTGACGTCAACGGGGGTTGGGCGTTCTGCAACGGAGCGTTCGCGACGGTCCCCCCCGCCCGCGACATTAAACCTGAAAACGGATATTTGTGCGTTTGCGCCGAGCTTACCGACGGCAACTGGAGTCCACCGGAAATCCGAATCGCGACTCCGGCGGGAACCGCTCACCCGATTGCCGAAATCGTCGTGGACAAAGACGGCGACGTCTGGATTTGCCAATACCCGGTCACGGTGGCGCAAATTATGACCGCCAAGAAATGCCCTCTCGCGGAGATTTGACATGACCGAAAAAAACGAATTCTATCGCGATGAGCATCCGGAAACCGAAAACATATCCGGCGGCTGGGGCGGGGGCAGCAGCGGCGGTGGTGGCGGTTGGGGCGGCGGGGGAGGAGGCGGCGGCGGCGGGGGAGATGGAAACGGCGGCGGCTGGGGCGGCGGTGGGAATCTCGGATTTGATTTCTCTCCTTCTCCGGCAAACGTCGCGTTGAATCTCACATCGGGGGGCGATTTGTTGCTCGACGGCGACGGCAACCTCGTTCTTTGCGGACAATCCTGCGTCACGGTACCGGCGCTGATCGCGTATCTGACCGGCGAAGATTGCGATAGCCATTGGGACTGCGTGTTGTGCAAGACGACAAGCTCCATCCGCCCGGCCAAGCTGAAGCGCATTTCCGGGGCGGCCAGCCGGGAAAGCCAGCCGGTGCTTATGAGTTACTGGCCGCTCGGAGAACCGGGGAGCTATGAAATCAGGGCAAAGTGGCAAGAGGGACATTACGACCACCGGGAGGTAAAATCCGTCCGGTTTGTGATATATGGGGTATCGACCGGCTGGCAAACGTTGCCTCTGTCACGTTATCAAACCATCGCCACCGTCGTCGTCGGGGAGGATTACCGCATCACAGTCAATGGTCAGCCCGCAAAACTGACCGGGAATCGATCAATTCTGGAGACCGCATAATGCAAACAATACAACGGATTTTACAAGTCACCGGCTGCGACGGCATATGGTGCGGCGAGCTCGGCAAGGCAGTCGCCTCTCCGGAATTCGCAGTCGGAACCTGCCCGGTGCTGCGTTTCGATTTGCGATCTTCCGATAAAGATAACGTGACCGGAAGGCTACTGCCGCTGCCAGTTGAACACGTCCGCAGTGACGCTTATTGTTTTTCGCTGGACAGCGACTATGATCAACTGACGCTGCCGAAGGTTTTAACGTCCGATAAAATCGAACTTCACGCGACAGAGGAATATACATTTCTCGACGTAGAAATCCCGAACACCGCCGTCCCCGCGCTTTTGCAGGCGCTGGAGATGGCGAAGCGCGTGCCGCTCAAGGGCGAAATTGCCGGATACTCCGGAGGACAAGCCGGGGATGTTCCCGCGGACTTTGTCATTCAGTGTGAGATTTTCGTCCGGAACCGTGTTTACCTGCCCGGTTATTCCGAGCCGCCGTCGGAGGTGATCAACAACCCGGACTATCTTACCGCCGCGCAAGTTCGAGCGCTAATCGCCGCGGCCCTGCGCCCTCCGAAGGGCGACAAAGGCGACCCCGGACAAAGCGCCTACGCTCTTGCCGTCGCGCTGGGTTACAAAGGCACAGAGACCGAATGGCTCATAACGCTCAAGGGAGCCGACGGTAAAGACGCCTACGCCGTCGCGGTGGCGGCAGGCTACTCCGGTTCGCGTAGGGAATGGCTGGAGTCGCTCAGGGGCGATCCCGGCTATACCGCCTACGAGGTTGCCGTCGCAGACGGTTATCGCGGCACCGTCAGCGACTGGCTGACGTCGCTCCAAGGTGCAGACGGGAATGACCTTAACATTGACGCAACCGGGGAGCTTTCCGAACTGTACGCGTATGGGGATGAGAAAAAAGGCTTTGTTTTTGCCGCCTCCGTGACCGACGCGGCGGCGAAGGTGACGAAGCTCTATCTTTATGCGAAGCGCAGTGACGACTATAACGATTGGTGCAGCCCGACGGTTGTCACATTTTACGAGCAGAACGCGGAAGTTACCGCGCTGCCCCCGGTGGAGATGTCAGCTGGGCCTGCGCTGGAATATTTCAGCATCGATCTTGCAAAGTATCCCTATTCCACCGTCGCGGCGGTCTGCATCGACACGGCGGAGGGGGAAGAAACGCTTCCCTATGGGTCCGCGCTGGGCGTTCGCAAGATTGTCAAGAATATGAACAGCCGACTTTTTATCTACTTTGGTTCGCAGTGTCCAAAATTTGACGCGGGGCGGGTTTACCTCACGCAATTTCTAGGTACACCGTCGGCGGACGGCGGCGGCACGTTGGAGGGGACGATGTATTACGGATTCATCCCCCGCGAGGTTGCGGGAACCGCGTATCGGGTGACCGAGATCACCCCGGCCATGCTGGCCGATTCCCGGAGTTCGGTCATTTCGGCCGACGTCGCGCTGCTGGGCGAAACCGGCCTCGGCGTTGTTCCGGAAGGCGCTCTGGTGGTGGTTCTGCTGCCGACCGACGCAAAGGTCAAAGCCGAGAAGTTCAACGGCGTCGGCGGGTTCACCACGTTTTACGAAAATAACGTGACAAACGGCACCGGCGCAAACGGCAAGGGCTACCTGCTTGACGGAGAGCCTTACGAAATCTATGGCGAGTTTGTGCTGGCCCCGGCCGAAATCTCGATCCGAATCACAGCAAAGGAGTAAAGCTCATGAGCGATATACAAGTTGGCGGCTCGTTGATCCCCGGCAGCGTGGACACGCCGCTGGACGCGCGCACGCGGATCAACGCGATCGGCGGCGTTCCGGAAATCAGATTGCCGTATATCGGCATGGTGTTTTATGTGACCGCCACCGGCAAGCGTTACGTTGTCAAGAGCCTGAAGTCCCGGCAAATCGGCCAGATCGTAGTCGAGAACGCTCAAATTGACCAGTACGAAGAACTGACCGGCGGCACGGCGGCACGCCCCGCGCGGTTGTTGTTGGTGCGTCCGGCACACGCCCGTCCGCTTCGACCGGAAGTCTCCGCCTATCCGGACAGTACGTTGACTGACGCCGACAAGATTGTCGTTTTTGATGACGCCACCGGCAACGCTGCGTATTGGTCCGGCGAAAGTTGGCGCGCGGTTTCCGCAGACGGCATCCCCGTTGTTTGCGAAAACCTCCCGGTTGAAATTGACATTTCAGCCGTCGCATTCGCCACCGGATATTTCGTGTACCGCTGGACGGACTCGGAGGGCTACCGTTCGGACGCCATTTCCATCCCGTTTCCGGCTGTCGCAGAGGTGACGCCATTTCATCTGCGAGCCGTTCAGGGCGATGTTCCCGGCTTGAAACTCAGATTCGTTTCGCCGGTCGAGTATGATTCGCTGCCCGCGCCGGACGATCACACAATTTATTTCGTCGACAAGGTCGGCATCATATTCAACGGAGTTGCATACTCCACGATAACGGGAGATTGATTATGCGCCTGATGTGTTTGTGTGTGTTTATGGCCGCTGCGGCTACCCCCGCAGCCGGGTGTTGGAATGATAGTCTATACGAATGGTGGTGGTCTCTTTTCGAGTTTACTCCGGCGGCGGCGGCGCATGAAACGGTGGGGCTGGTGCTGACGACCGGCCGCTACGGCAACAGCGACTTCGCGTGCCTTGATGACAATCTGGAGCGTGCGAGCTTTTTCGTCAGTATTTCGGACGCAATGCGCGGGGGTTATCTCAACGAGCACAGCTCCGGCGCGGGGCCGGACCAGAACTACAGCTATTTGTATGTGTATGATGTCGCCGACGTCGACGGTGATATGGTCACGGTCGGCCCCCTGATCAACGCGATCTATACCTCGAACCGATTATATGTCGATGATACAGGTTGGCATATCGACCCCGACAAAATCTCGCCGATCACGGTGGAGGCGTTGGTCGCCGATCGTGACAGAGTCTTGTGTTCGCTCGAAGAAATCAGTACCGGCACGGTGACGCTGCAGGCAACGGAGATGGTGCGTGTATTCACACCGCCGTCGGTTGGCGGCATACGGGACGGGCAGGTGTATAAGTATACCTCGGTCATGCAGCTGTTGATCGAAAAAATCGACTCGAGCGAATTCACAACCGTAACCAAGGTGGATTTCTCGCGCTGTAATTTGACCGTCACCGGAACCGAGTTGCCGCTGACGCCCCTGGCGACAATATCTACGGTCGATGTAATCACGGAGCAATATCGCAATCCATCCGTCCGGTACCGCGCGCGGACGGCTGTACAGTCTCAGATACTCTCTGTACCTCAGGGCGACAGCGGGGAGCTGATCAATGCCGATCGGCAAACGGTCAGTGTTTCGGCCGCAAGTCTGGTTTTGTCCGATAACGTTGCCGGTTCCGATACATTCACCGCCCAAAGCGTGCAGATGGGGACGACCCTCCCGATATTCGGACGCTACGGAATCAGCCCCGAAGGGTACGTCCCCGGTGACGAGGCCACCTACAAACTGCTGTTGACCGCCGGGGGATTCCGCTCCGACATGGGAGACGGGACGCTGATTGTAATCGTGCCTCCCGGAAACGCCACAGGCACAATCACCATCACCGGCACCGAGCGGCCGGAGAGATAAGGAGGTTTGTTATGTTCAAGATCATGACGTTTGTCGCGATGTTCGCGGCGCTCGGATTGTCCGCCGCCTCCATTCCGCAGTCGACCGTTCCGGCGTCGACCGTGGCCGAATCAACAGTCGGCGAATCTACGGTAGCGATATATGAGGCATGGCTGGCCGCGGCGGCTACCCCGACCGCGTTTCCCTCCGAAATCGTCTTGTTTACCGCGCCCGTCGAGCCCGCAATGATTCAGCTCGACGCCCCTGCAAATCTCGCAACATTGATCGATCAGGCGACAAAGTTCCGGGCGGAGGGGCGTACCGTATACCTCGCGTATTCCCCCGTGAAGAAGGTAATGGAAATGTACGAGCTTACTGAGGTGCTGGAGGCATTGCGAGAGCTCGCCCCGTTCTGTGACGGGTTTGCCCCCGCGTACAAGAGAAGCGGAGCGCACTTCGGCGAAGTCAACCGCAATCTGGCCGCATTATTCTGCCGCGCCGTCCGCGCCGGGAATCCGGCGATACAGTTGCTCGGCGAAGTGTATTTCGGCGAGTTGCACGCCGGCGAAGGAGGATACGGCACGGCTGTTTTCGCCTTTCCGGGTTGCTCCGCATTTTTAGGTGTGAACCTCCCGCGGGGAACCCGAAAGCAAGTGGAGCGTCAGCTTAAAAAGGCGGGAATTGCAAAAGCGATGTTGATTGATGTCATTTTACGCGGCGGTCAGCCCCACAAACGCTATCCGTATCAATTGTATGTCGACCTCGGAAACGATAATTAACGCGGGACGGTCCCGCAATATCCAAACAAACAGGAGAGAGAAATGAAAAAAGTGAGTATTATGGTTGCCCTCGTTGCCCTCGTTGGCGTTGCTTTGCCGTCCTTCGCGGTCGAGACGCTGCCTACTGCGCGCCAGGTATGGAGCGACGGCGGGTGGCGAAATTGGGCTGAAATTGTCACCAAGGCTGACGCCGGGCAACTCGACGCCGGCGTGGACGGGTGGGTCGTCGACATCGCACGGTACAATACCGGCGAAATTGATGCGGCGGAACTGTGGTCCCGTGCCGAAGCGGCGTTGCCGCAGGAGCAATATAGCATTCGCTTCGCCGAAATTGGTTTTCGCATTTTGCTGAAAGATCCGTCCTCGGCGACAGCAGCGAAAATTCGCGCGGAATTTGACGCGGCGATTTCGGGGGACGACGCTAACGCGGCAAAAGCGGCTAACGGTGCATATGCCAGATTTCACTACAAAAACGATGATGCAACGGCATGGATTTATTTTGTCAAGTGCGCGGATTATCCGGACAGTGCCGTTCAGGTCGGGCTGCGGCTGCTCAAGGATGGCACGGCGAATGCCGAAACGGTATATCGTGGGGCTGTCGCTTTTTTTGACAACGGCATCCCGGCCGCGGCGGCTCGACCGATGCTCACGCTGTTGCTGAAAGCCGCAATTGCCGCCGATATCGCGCCCACCGAAGTGCGCACGACGCTTGAACGAATTCGCCGTCTTTATTCCGGACGAGCGGTCGGGGAATCGGACGAAGCGAAAACGTGGGGTATTTTTGTGGGCTCGTTGAACGAAAGCATCAAAGCGTGGTGACCCGATAACGCGAGGGGGGGACGGCATGGAGAAGCTCGAATATAACCTGATGACGCGCCGAATGCTGCAAATCCCGCGCGTTTGGTATTCGGATAAACCCGAAACGTGGGAACTGGTTTTCAGCGGGCGACCGCCGCGACCGGCAGTTCGTTGGCGCGGCGTGATTGCGACCGCCCGGAGTATTGACGATCACACTATCGTCGCCCGGATCAACGATGGCATCGAGCAAAGCGGCGGCACGCTATCGATTCCCGTTGACGTTTTCTTCGTGCCGTTTCGCGATGCTGTCGCCACCTATTCGACGGGGCGTGACCTGTATCTCGCTCTCTATGCGCTGGATGAGGCGGGGTTGACCGTCGAGTACATTGATTTCAAAATCATGGGTTTCCCCGCCATCGATCCGCCCGACGGCCCGCCGAAAGACCTGCCCGACCGCCCCGGCGGAGGGGGATCGTTCGGCGGGCTTTACCCTGATAACAACCCGGTTGCTGATCTGCCATTCGGCGACCCCGATTACGGCATGTGCCACTATCTGGATGCGACGTTTCCGAGTGTGTCGTTCACGTGGCCGGTCTACCGGTTGCGCAAAATCACCGCGCTGATTCGCAGCGCCAACCCGGCGATCACCGGCAGCATCGTTTTGACGCCGCTGATCGATGGAGAAGTTCGCCCCTCCGTCTCGGTAGCAGTCGGCGCGAATTGGACGGAGATGGATATTCCCCTCACCGTCGAAACCGGAGAGGTCACCTTGCGCCGGGATGTGGGCGGGACACTGAACGACGGCGGCATGGTGACGGCAATCTTACGTTGCATCACGGCGTGGGGGGAGCTATGACGGCCATTATCAACGCCTCCCGTGACCCCGATTGCCTGATGTGCCTGACGGCGCACGCCGATGGCAGCTGGTGGTCCCCACTTCGCCCGGACAGCGCGCCGTGGATCAGTACACCACGTAATTTTTTGTCCGAGCCGATGCGCTGGTATGAATTGTCGGATGTGGCCGGAAGCATCGACTCCGGCGATGATTTTACGGTTTGCTTCCGGACAAAGTGGTTCTCCCATCCGGGAGGCGCAACGTGGCTGCCGTTCGGAAATTCCCCATACGATTTCCGCATCAACAGTCAAGGTAGCATCTATTGGTATTGTTCCGCCGGAAGAACCGCCGGACAAGCTCAAATCTCCATGATGGTTCCGGGGTTCTCGGTCAATACGGCCGGGATTTATGAAATCCGCGCTTCGGTGACGGGAGATATTGCCGCATTATATGTGGCAGAATTGGACGATTCCGGCCACGTGCTCCGTTCCGCGTCGTCGCAGGCCACTGTCGTCGAACGGCAGGCGCCGACCGGAGCGGCTTACATGGTCTCACAGTTTCCGGGCACGATTTTGGAGGCATGGATCACGCGCAACGGTCGCCGCATCTGGAGCTATCCGTCGCACGCCGAATATTTGCGATTGTTTACGCGATCGGCAATGCGGACGGATCGCGGTGTCTTCGAGGCGGCCAACCCGGCCGCCCCGTGGACGCTCAAAACCGCAGTTCCGGCCGGGAACGCGGGAACCGTATTGACGAAGTTGAATGGGGCAGTCGTGACGAATCCGGCACAGTGGAACCGCTCCACGGCGACCTTTCATGGCGCGGCGGGGGATCGGCTGGAGTGGCTGTACGTATCGGGTAAAGCATTAACCGCCGGGCAAATCGCCGGGTTTCAGTAAGGAGCAAATATGCGTTATTTGAAAAAAATCGGGGTGGACACGACGGAGTATTCCGGGCGATTCATGGGAGCATCATGGTACGCGGCAAACGGATGGATCGCCTACGAAGGCGCATTGCCGCCGTCGCGCCTGAACATCGTCGACGGGGCGGTTGTCGAATTGCCGGAGCCTGAACGGGAGGTCCCCCCTCGCGTTTTCTCTAAGCTGAGGATTTTTGAACAGCTTGATTCCCTCGGCTTATGGGATGCGATCGGCCCGCAAATCGAATCCGCCGGCGGCGAATATTGGCGGCTGGCGAACGATATCCGGGAGGATCACCCGAAATTTTCCGATGTTCTTGCCGGACTCACCTCGGTTGCCGAATCCAATGGAATTGACATCGGCGAATTTCTTGCCCGATGCGTAATGGAGGCATAGCATGTACACTTTGGACGAGATTGATGACAAAATCGGGCTGGCAACAGCGCTGCGGCTGTCCGGCGCGGAACTGCTGCGTGATCGCGCGCGCGCGCAAACAATATGCAACGGAATCGGAGCCGGCTGGATGCCGGCCAAAGTGCGGGGCTGGATCAGCGACCTGACGCCGACCCTGATTCTCGCCGCAGACATCCATGACATACGTTACGAGATCGGCGGCAGCGAGTTTGCCCGGAGGTTGGCCGATACGGAAATGCTCGACAACGGGATCGCGCTCGCCAACGCGAAATACGGCCGCTTCGATCCGCGCCGTTACCTGACGCAGTTCGCCATGCTGCAATACTATATCAAGCTGCGCCAATTCGGCGCGCTTGCGTTCAACAAATCGGCCGGAGGCCACAACAAAGAGGAAGAAACATGAAGTCAACTCCCGCCATCATCTGCGCCGCCGTCATGGCGGCATTCGCCCTGACCGGGTGTACCACGGAAAGCGTGGTCACCGAATTCGATCAGGCCGGAAACATCGTCAAAGTGACGAAAAGCTCCAAGGACCCGTTTGACAAGATTACGGAATCGACCAAAGACAAGACGGTTGTCGCATGGTCCAACGGCTGGGCCGCATACATCCGCGCCTCCAGCATCACGGCTGAGAGCCCGACGCCCACCGGTGAGATTTATGCCGGGAAGCTGGCAAAGGGCGTGTTGACCCTCCATAAAGATCAGACGAACGCCGACAAAATCCCCGCGATTATCGCCGCGACCCGCGAGGACATAAGCGTCGATTTCTCGGGCATCAAATCCACTTCCGGCAACGACGAAGCCGAGGAACCCGCCGCCGCGCCGGGAGACCCGCACAATGAGTAAATGCGGAGCCAAAACAGAAGTGTACAGCCGTGTCTGCGGCTACTTTCGCCCGGTCAACAACTGGAACAAAGGCAAACAGGAGGAGTTCCGGGAACGAACCCCGTTCAAAGTCAAATGACCGGAAGCGGAAGCAAGAGGAAACGCGGCGAATATCCGATGGCATAAAATAACGCGCATATTTCAAAATTAAAGCACCCCCCAGAGAAAATCCGGGGGATTTTTTTGCATTTCGGGGACGAAGTTTTCGCAAAAAGCAGGACAAACATCAACAACATTCCGCGACAAGGTTTTCGCAAAAGCAAACGGATTGCGAAAACTATTTTTCGCCCCCCGCGAAAACCTCGCGGCGTACTATAGTTTGTTTGAATGGTTCAGAGGTCGTGAGGAGCAACGGAAGGCTCTGAATTCTCAGAGCCTCCCGTTGCAGGAAGTGGGATGTTCAGAGACGCAAGAGTGGGCGTGAGAGGTGAGAGGTTGCACTCTTTTGGTGCATTGCGTGGGGATAGATGGTTTTGTTTGGCTGGTGGAGCTGTGCAGGGAACCGTCTGTTGCAGTGCCGTATCGCCATTTTGCTTCGACTATACTCGCTCAACAATACCGTCTGTTGCGCCATTTTGCTTCGACTATATTCGCTCAACAATACCGTCTGTTTTTCAACACGTTCCGCAAACTCCTTTTTGTCGACGACAAAAAGGAGTTTGCGTTACCCGGCACCGGCACCCTGCCGGTCTGGGGAGGTTCGGAGGGGGCGAAGCGCCCCTCCGGCCGCCGGAGGCATCTCCTGCTCTATTTTGCCTGATCCCAGGAAGGGCGTTTCCCGAAGATGCGTTTGAGGGAGCCGTCGGGGACTTTTGGGGTACGGTCGTAGCAATAGACGCCGTTTTCTTCCTGCTCCACGTCGGTGAGTTGTGTGTAGCAGTATCCGGCGATGCCGGGATCGTTGACCATTACATCGATTTGTTCCTCGATTTTCGCGCAGAGTTCTTCCGGCGTTTTGAGGTCGATCCCGTGATATCCCCAACCTGCTTGCGTTATGGTGCGGTGTGATTCGGGGATAAATTTGAAGCCGCCCCACTCATCGATGATATACGGTTGTCCGCAGTAGCCGCATTCATGTTGCGGTGCGTGGATCATCACCGGGGAATCCGTCGGGCGAATTGCCGCCTTGAGATCCGCTGCCGTTGCACGGTAGGGGTGTACCGTCCAGAGGTCGGTTTTGACGTGGAGGTAGCCGCTCGAATCGTTGATGGGACGGGATGGGTCGAAGCATTTTGTCCGGTCATAGATGTTGCGCATGAAGACCCGGTAGCGTTCCAGAGAGCCTGGTTCGGCAAACGCTTTCGCGAGGCAGATATCATTGGGGTGCGCGCTTTCGTTGAACGGGCTCCAGGCGATAATGGAGGGATGGTTGACGTCACGCGCCATGATTTCCTGCCATTCCTCGAGATAGCGGTAGCGTGCCTCCGGGAGATTCCAGTCCACGCCCCAGCTCGGATATTCCGCCCAGGTGATGTAGCCGAGTTTGTCGGCCCAGTAATGGAAGCGTTCTTCAAACACTTTCTGATGGAGTCGCGCGCCGTTGAATCCGGCCTCAAGTGAAAGCTCGATGTCGTGTTTGAGTGCCGCGTCGGAGGGCGCGGTCCAGATGCCGTCCGGGTAGAATCCCTGGTCGAGTACGAGACGCTGAAAAATCGGTTCATTATTCAGGTAAACGCGGTCGTTCTCGATGTGAACTTTGCGCAGGCCCGCATAGCTTTCGACGCGGTCGATCAGCTCGCCTTTTTCATCGTGAAGTTCAAACACCAGGTCGTAAAGGTACGGGTCATCGAGCCGCCACAGGCGCGGTTCCGGAACTTTGAGTGAGAGCGGCACTCCGGTTGCGGCCGGTGCGCTTACGCGGTTGATCTCTTTTTGATCCGCCAGCAGAATCGCCGTAAAGGTGTAGCCGCGCCGGTCAAGGCGGAAACGCGGGGCGATGCCGAATACGCCGGCGTCGACGCCGGGAACGATCCGGCAGGAGGCGATTCCGGCCGAATGCACCGCTTCGAGCCAGACAGTCTGCCAGATTCCGGTGACGCGAGTGTAGAAGCAGCCGTAAGAGAAGGCGCGATCCGACTGCTTTCCGCCGCCCTGGCATTTGGAGCGGAGCAGGTCGATTGCGTGGATGACCAGCGTCTGCTTGGCGCCGGGTTTGATGAACGGGGTCAGGTCCAGCGAAAAGCTGGCCGATCCACCTTGATGGAAGCCGACCTCCTGCCCGTCGAGCCAGACGGTGGCGGCATAATCGACCGCGCCGAAGTGGAGCAGCACGGTTTTACCGCTCCATGCTTTGGGAACGGTGATTTTGCGGGAGTAGAAAATCGACTCGAGAAAATCAGTGTAGCCGACGCCGGAGAGTTCGCTTTCGGGACAGAAGGGGACGACGATATCGCGGTCGAACTCTTCGGGTTTTTTCTGCCACTCCAAGTCGAGGCCGCTCCTCCCGAAATCGAGCCGGCAACGCCATTTGCCGTTGAGGTTGATCCAGGAATCTTCTCGCCGGAATTGCATCCGCGGATATTCGGAACGGGGAATGGAACTCATGGTTTCTGGCCTCCATTTTTATGATACCGGGGAATTCTAATCATCAATATAGTGCATGATTCCCTTTCCGGCTATGAGAGAAATCATCAAATTGATGTGTGAAATTGCGGTTTTTCTCTTTTAAAAAAATGGCGTGGATGATATAGTAAAAGAACGACGCTCTGCCGTGAAACGGAAGTACGGTGCAAATCCGTCGCAGACGCGCTACTGTAACCGACGAAAAACCGGTCGCAACCACTGCTTACGCGGGAAGGTTCGGCAACACGGGTCGGAAGCCAGGAGACGCCATGGCAGAGTCGAGCATAACTGTCTCGCGATTTGGACGGGTAATGCGGAAAAACAGAACACGAATGCGATTTCCGAACCGTCGCAGGGTCGTGCGTTTTTCTGTATGCTCAAATTTCGGGCTGTTGTGCTCCATTCATTCTAAAAAATGGAAAGGAGCAACAGAATGAAGAAACATATCCTCGGCTTCCCGCGTATTGGGGTCGAACGGGAGCTGAAATTCGCTCTCGAAGCCTTCTGGAAAGGCGAAATCACTGCCGCGCAACTCGAAGAATGCAGCGTGGAACTTCGGCACAGGCACTGGGAACTCCAGCGTCAAAGCGGCCTCGATTTTGTCACCACCGGTGATTTCTCCTGGTATGACCATGTGCTGGATTGCAGTGTTATGCTGGGAGCAATTCCGGAACGTTTTCACGCATTATCTCCGGCAGCGCCCGAAACATGCTTTTTGCTGGCGCGCGGCGATCGTCACAACGGAATCGCCGCGATGGAGATGACCAAATGGTTCAACACCAACTACCATTACATTGTTCCGGAAATCGATGCTGATTTCGAGCCGAAGCTGGCTTGTCGTCGATTGATCGAGCAGACACACGAAGCGGGTGTCGCCGGATTTCGACCCAAAGCGGTTTTGGTCGGGCCGATTACTTATCTTGCGCTCTCCAAAGGAATAAACGGGTACGATTGCTGGAAGAAACTCGAGGCGGTAAGTGCCGTTTACGAAGAGGTTATTCAGGAACTATCGACCGTTTGCGAGTGGATTCAAATTGACGAGCCGATTCTTGTCGCTGATCTGCCGCAGTCGGGTCCGGATGGATTTTTGCCGACCTATCGCAAGCTGAATGCGGCGGCGGGCAAGGCGAAGTTGTTGCTGGCGACATATTTTGACACGGTGGACGATCATCTTGACCTTGTACTGAATTCCGGTTGTGCCGGAATCCACTTTGATCTGGTTCGGGGAGGTGGGAATCTGGATGAGATTCTTGCGCGTTTTCCGGAAAACACGATGTTTTCAGCCGGAGTGGTGGACGGACGTAATATCTGGCGAAATGATTTTGAGCGTTCACGAGGCATTTTGCAACAAATTGAAGCGAAACTCGGCCGTGAGCGGTTGATGGTTGCGTCCAGTTGTTCGTTGCTTCATTCCCCTGTTGATTTACGCAGGGAATCGCAGTTGGATGCTGAATTAAAAAGTTGGATGGCATTTGCCGTTCAAAAATGCGAAGAGATTAACGTGCTGGGTGATCTTGTCGCCGGAGTTCCACGCGATGTTGAAGCGGCGGAAAATCGGGAGGCTATTCGGAGTCGGCGCAGCAGTTCACGTGTGCATGATGAGCAGGTCGTCTGTCGCATGCACGCCGTCACCGACGAGATGTGCCACCGAGACAATCCTTATCCGATTCGCCGAAAAATTCAAGAGAAATGGCTGAAGTTACCGCTTTTTCCGACCACTACCATCGGTTCTTTTCCGCAGACGGCGGAGATTCGCAATATGCGTCGGGCGTTTCGGTTGAAGAAGGTGACCGGGGAGCAATACCGGGAATTCATGCGGCGTGAAATTGCCGATGTGGTGAAGAAACAGGAAGAACTGGGATTGGATGTTCTGGTTCACGGCGAACCTGAGCGCAATGATATGGTGGAGTACTTCGGTCAACAGATGAAAGGCTTCTGCTTTACAGCGAATGGCTGGGTTCAGAGCTATGGCAGCCGTTGCGTCAAACCACCGGTGATTTACGGGGACGTGTCCCGTCCGGTTTCAATGACCGTGGAATGGACACGTTATGCCCAATCGTTGACCGAGAAGCCGATGAAGGGAATGTTGACCGGCCCGGTGACGATTCTTTGTTGGAGTTTCGTGCGTGATGATGTGCCGCGTTCGATTGTTTGTAAGCAGATTGCATTGGCGATTCTTGATGAAGTACATGATCTGGAGCAGGCGGGAACCCGTATTATTCAGATCGACGAAGCGGCGCTCAGCGAAGGGATGCCGATCAAGGCGCGTAAGCAGGAGCAATATCTCCTCTGGGCGATCGGATCGTTCCGTTTGGCGACGTCATCAGTGAAGGACTCGACGCAGATTCATACGCACATGTGTTACAGTGAGTTCAATCGGATTCTTCGGGCAATCGCCGATATGGATGCCGATGTCATCAGCATCGAATCAAGCCGCAGTCGGATGGAAATTCTGGAGGCGTTCCACGAGTTCAAGTACCCGAATGAGATTGGCCCGGGCGTGTATGATATTCACAGTCCGCGCATTCCCTCCGAAACGGAAATGGTTTCTTTGTTGGAAGCGGCTTGCCGCTATATCTCACCGGAACATCTCTGGGTAAATCCGGATTGTGGGCTCAAAACCCGCGGTTGGTCTGAAGTATTGCCATCATTGGAACATATGGTTGCCGCCGCGCGTAGGCTCCGGGCGCAACAGTAAAAGTGCCATTTAAAAAATAGACGATTCTATTTATGGCTAAAAAAGGAAGGGCCGGATGAGGGAATGCATCCGGCCCAGGGAAAAGGGAATTAGGGAATGAAGATTCAGACATCCGCAATTGCCGTCGGGAGTTCTGGTCTTCGCTACTCAAAATATACCCGGTTCCAATAAATTACAAGGCGATTGATAAAAAAACATCGATATTTTTTTACTTTGCCTATCGGATTCCGGTATTTCGCAAGGAGAAGGGTGGATTTTTCCATGCGGAATGGTTATATTGTACTGTCGGCGTATTTAGGGGTAACTGTTTCGCGCCGAAAGAAGAGGTAAGCCGCTATGACCAGTGTGGAAATCCGGGAAATTTGTAAGTCGTACGTGCCGGGAGTGCCGGTTTTGAAGCCGATCGATCTGAGTGTCGAACCCGGCGAATTGTTCTTCCTGCTCGGGCCGTCTGGCTGCGGGAAATCCACGTTGTTGCGCATTCTGGCCGGATTGGTGGAGCCGGATTCCGGTTCGATCCGTTTTAACGGGAAAGAGATCACCGGGTTGCCGCCGGAGAAACGGCGCGCGGCGATGGTGTTTCAGAATTATGCGCTCTGGCCGCATCTTTCCGTTTACGAGAACGTCGCTTTCGGCCTTCGTGCCGCAGGGGAAAAGAAGAGCGCAATCGAGCGCGAGGTGCGCGCCGCGCTGGAGCTGGTTCGCATGGGGGAGTTTGCCGAGCGCAAAGTCCCGTCGCTCTCCGGCGGGCAGCAGCAACGGGTTGCACTTGCCCGTGCACTGGCGGTGCGTCCGGCGCTGTTGCTTCTCGATGAGCCGCTTTCCAATCTCGATGCCCGATTGCGCGACACCATGCGACAGGAGATCCGGCGCATTTGCAAAGAGCGCGGACAGACCGCTATTTATGTTACTCACGACCGACAGGAGGCGCTCAGCATGGCTGATCGCCTTGCGGTGATGGATCTGGGCGTCATCAAGCGGATCGGTGCGCCGGAGCAGGTGTATAATGACCCCGGAAATGCGTTTGTCGCTTCGTTTCTTGGAGATGCGAATTTCATTGAGGCGAAACGAGATGCACAAAAAGGGTGGCAAACTGCCCTGGGCGTTTTGGATCTGGGGGCGGAGCCGTCCGGTGATTCGGTGCGCGTGATGATTCGTCCGGAGCGGGTTCGATTTGCGGATTCTCCGGGAAAGAATGTTCTATCGGCGAAACTCGTCAGCCGCAGTTTTACCGGCGAGAGTTGTGAATGGGGATTCGAGGTGGCGGGGCAGCGGCTTATGGTGATCGAAAGTGCGCCGCCGGAACGACGGATCGGTGACGAATATTTGCTTTATCTCGCTCCCGGGCAGTTGAAGGTGGTGCAATGAAGCGGAGCGCGCGATGATGTATCGAAAACTGCTGACTGCCGCGCTGCCGATTCTGGTGCTTCTGGCGATCCCGTTTTTTCTGCGCCCGACGGAAGAGCAGCCGATCGGGGGCGGCGACGCCGTGACAGAGCGACTGGTCATCATCTCCGCGCACAACGAGTCGATCAAGTATGAATACGATCGCGCGTTCCGCAAATATTACCGGGAAACGGCCGGACGCGATGTGGAGCTGGATTTCCGTTCTCCCGGAGGCACTTCCGATATCGTCAAATATATTGCCGACCGGTATGAAACCGAATTCCGGCGCTATTTCGAGTCCGACCCCGCCAACGGCAGATGGACACAGGAGATCGCCAAGCGTTATGCCGATCCCACAGTGGACAGCGATCCCGGTGCTTCCGATGTGGTGAAGCGGGCGCGTAAACTGTTTCTGGAGTCCGGCGTCGGCATCGGCATCGATCTGATGGCGGGCGGCGGCACATTCGATATGCAGCGCCATGCGAAACGAGGATTCGCGGTGGATGGCGGTGCGCAGAAACGGCACCCGGAACTGTTTCGGGAAGAGATCATTCCGCACCGTTTCGGTGGTGATGAACTGTATGATGCGCAAGGGAGATATTACGGGGTGGTGCTCTCCACGTTCGGAATCTGCTACAATGCCGACCGTGTCGCGGAATTGGCCGATCCGACTCCGCCGTGTCGTTGGGCCGACCTCGGTGAACCGCGTTTTTTCAACACGTTGGCGCTGGCCGATCCCTCGAAATCGGGTTCGGCAAACAAGTGTTTCGAGATTTTGATTCAACAATGTATGGCCGACTCCGGCAGCCCCGATCAGGGATGGGAACAAGGGTTGAATACGATTAAACGCATCTTTGGCAATGCGCGGAATTTGACCGACTCCGCCGGGAAGATTCCGCGCGACGTCGCCGCCGGGAACGCCGCGGCGGGCATGGCGATCGATACCTACGGCTTCACCGAGCAAGAATGGAACGAGCTTCAGTTTGACGGTAAGTCACGTTTCTTCTATGTGCCGCCGGAGGGGGGGACGGCTGTTTCCGCCGATCCGGTTCAGATGTTGCGCGGAGCGCCGAATCGGGCGGCGGCGGAGGCGTTTATCGACTTCCTGCTGAGTGAGGAGGGGCAAAAACTTCATGCGTTTCAAGTTGGAATGCCGGGGGGGCCGGTCAAACATGCGTTGCGCCGCCCCCCGATTCGCCGCGATCTCTACCTCCCGGATTACCGGAAGTTCCGCACCGATCCCGATTACAACCCGTATGAATCCGGGGCGAGCTTCGTTTACCGTGCCGAACTGACCGGGCCATATTATGGATTGCTGCGCATTCTGATTCGCTGTATTGCGCTGGATCCGCAGCCCGAGCTGCGGCGGGCGTGGCAAGAAATCATTCGTGCCGGCGGCCCGGAGCGGGTTCCACAAGCGATGGCGGCGTTCCATCGCCTGCCGTTTCCCTATGCCCGGATCGATGAAATGAATCAGGCGCTCCGGCAATCCGCCGTCGAGGTCGCCGCACTCTGCCGCGAATGGAGCGACGCGGCGCGTCTTAACTATCTCGAAGCCGAACGACTGGCGAAGGAGGGGCGCTGAAATGGGTAACCGTCTGGTGCAATATCTGCTTCTGAGCCTGGTGGTTCTGTTTCTCGGCGTTTTTTTGCTGACCCCGATTTATACGGTGGTCGAAATCGGGCTGGATCGAAAATTGTTGGCGGAGGTGTTCGGCAACTTCATCTACCGTGAAGGGCTGTTCAACAGCTTCGCGGTTGCGGGGGTGGCGACGTTTTTCGTCTTTCTGATCGCGTTTCCGCTGGCGTTGCTTTACAACCGATACGACTTTCCCGGTAAGAACTGGACGCATCTTTTGGTGATGATTCCGATGATTCTGCCACCCTTTGTCGGAGCGCTTGGCTTCCAGCAACTGCTCGGGCATTATGGCGTGGTCAACACGATTCTGACCGGCATGGGGTTTCAGGCGATCGATTTTCTTGGAGGGCGCGGGCGATTCTGGTCGGTCTGTCTGATCGAGGCGCTGCATCTTTATCCGATTCTCTACCTCAATCTGGTGACCGCGCTCGGCAATCTCGACCCGGCGCTCGACGAGGCGGCACGAAACCTCGGTGCGTCACGCTGGACGCGCTTTCGGCGGATCACCTTCCCGCTGATGAAACCGGGCATTCTTGCCGGGGGTAGCATTGTGTTGGTCTGGAGCTTTACCGAACTCGGAACGCCGCTTATGTTCGGCTATAACCGAGTGACTCCGGTGCAGATTTTCAACGGAATCATGGAGTTGGAGAGCAACCCGGTTCCGTATGCGTTGGTGGTGGTGATGTTGTTCTTCGCCGGCGCCATGTACCTGACCGGGAAGTTTGCGCTGGGGCGTTCGGTGCTCAACACCACGGTGAAGGGGACGGCCGGCGCGGGGGCGGTGCGTGGGAACGGTTGGCGGCGTTTTCTGCCGACCGGGGTGTTTCTGCTGGTCACGTTCTTTGCCGCGCTGCCGCATATTGCGTTGGTTTTGACGGCGTTTTCCCTGCGTTGGTATGGGACGATTCTGCCACGTGACTTCACGTTGCTTCATTTCGACAACGCGCTTTCGGATAAAATGGTCCTGCCGAGCATCGTCAACAGTTTGCACTATTCGCTTCTGGCGATGGTGATCGCGGTGGTGATCGGCGTTATTGTTTCGCTGGCGGCGGTGCGTTGGAAGCTGCGCGGGAGCGCATTCGCCGACCTGTTGGCGATGCTCCCGTTGGCGGTGCCGGGAATTATCATTGCGTTCGGATATCTGGGGATGTCGGTGCGTTTCAACTTTGCGGCGAAGTATTTCAATCCGGTCGAAAACCCGTTTCTGCTGCTGGGTGTGGCTTATGCGGTGCGACGGCTGCCCTATGTCGTTCGCTCGGTTTCCGCCGGTTTGGAGCAGACGCCGGAAGAGTTGGAGAACGCCGCCCGGAACTTCGGTGCAACCGCGTTCGGCGTATTGCGTAAAATCACCTTGCCGCTGGTGTTCGCCAATGTGATCGTCGGCGCGCTCTTCGCGTTCAGCTTCTCGATGCTGGAGGTCTCCGACTCGCTGATTCTGGCGCAGAAGACAGAGTTTTTTCCGATCACCCGGGCGATTTACGATCTCTCGCAAATTCTTGGTTCGGGGCCATATATCGCATGTGCCTTCGGTGTTTGGGCGATGCTGTTTCTCGCTGCGGCGCTGGCCGCCGCCGGAGCAATGCTCGGCGGCAAAATCGGTTCGATTTTTAAATTATAACATAGCATAAATCAACAGGAAAGTGGGAAAGAAATGAAAACAATTCTCAACCTTGCCAATCCTCCGGCAGCTTACCGTCCGGTGCCGTTTTGGAGTTGGAACGACAAGCTCGAACCGGAAGAACTTCGCCGTCAGGTACGTGAAATGGCGGACGCCGGTCTTGGCGGTTTCTTCATGCACGCCCGCGGCGGCCTTCAGACCGCCTATCTCTCCGATGAATGGATGGAGTGTGTGACCGCCTGTCTGGATGAGGCCGGGAAATGCGGCATCGACGGTTGGCTCTACGACGAAAACGGTTGGCCAAGCGGCTTCGGCGGCGGTCTGGTCAACGGTCTTGGCTTGGCGTATCAGCAGAAATATCTGCGGCATGAATATCTTGACGCCGCCGACCTCGAAGCGGCGGAAGAAAAAACCGATACCATCGCGTGGTACAATCCCGACACGCTTGAACTTCTCGGCACGAAACTCCCGGCGGGAACGACCGGACGGTTGTTGCGTTGCTTCTACGAGGTGAACTCCTACTATGTGGACAACCTCGACGCGAAGGTGGTGCGTGAATTCATTCGCGTCACCCACCAGCACTATTACGATGCGATTCCGGAGGAGCTGCTCAAGCATATGCGTGGAATTTTCACCGACGAGCCGCAGCTTTCACGCAAGGGGTTGCTCTGGTCGTTTATTTTGGAGGAGGAGTACTGGAAGGCGTATCGCCGCGAACTGCTGGCGGAACTCCCGCTTCTTTTCCTCGGCACTCCGGAGAGCGATGCGATGCGTATCCGTTTCTGGAGTCTCTGCGCCCGGCTCTTCGCTGAAAATTTCCAGAAACAGATCTACGACTGGTGTGAGGAAAAAGGCTGGCTGTTGACCGGACATCATGTGTTGGAAGAAACCTGCCAATCGCAGCTCTCCAGCAACGGCGCGATCATGCCGCAGTACAAATACTACCACATTCCCGGCATGGATCATCTCTGCCGCACCGAGCCGTCGCCGGTGGCGATGACGCAGTTGGTTTCGGTGGCGATGCAGTATGGGAAGAAGCAGATTCTTTCGGAGAGCTTTGCCCTTTGTGGTTGGAACGTCAACTTTTTCGGGCTTCGCTGGATGTTTCAGCAGCAGTTCGCGCACGGCGTGAACTTCGTCTGCCCGCATCTCTCCGGTTACACATTGCGGGGGCTTCGCAAGCGCGACTATCCCGCCTCGCTCTCGTACCACCAGCCGTGGTGGGAGGATTATCGGAGCGTGAACGACTACTTCAGCCGGGTCGGCATGTTGTTGGCCGAGGGAAAGGCGGAGACCGATGTTCTGGTCATTCACCCGCAATCCTCCGCCTGGTGTCACTACACGGGCGACGAATCCGACCGGAAGGCCGACACTTACACGCAGAGCTTGGAACGGGTCACCCGCGGCCTTGATCGTCTTCAGATTGCCCACCATTATGCCGATGAGCAGTTGGTTGCGGCGGATGGCGTGTTTGAAAAAGGTGCGATCCGGATCGGACTTTGCTCGTATCGGCAAGTGGTGATTCCGCAGTTGACCAACCTTTCCGCGTCGATGTTGGAACTTCTGAAGCAATTTGCGGCGACAGGCGGGCGCATCCTCGCGGTTCGCAACCGCTTCGAGCCTGGAAAGCTGACTGTGGACGGTCTGCCTGCGTCGTCGGAGGTGTGCGAGTGGTTCCGCTCGCTCTCCGCGTTCGACAGTGAAGAAGCCGTTGCCGAAGCGATGGCGAAAGAATTGGGCGACCGTGTGCCGCGCATTCTCGAACATGGCGTTCCGACAGGACGGATCGTGAGTACCTGTCGTGATTTCAACGATCTTGACGGGCGTTCAGGTCGATTTTATCTTGTCACCAACGTTTCCTACAACCAGCCGTGCGATCTGGAACTTTCGCTGCCGCGCAACGGCGGGCGGCAGGTGGAGGTGATCGACCCGGCGACGGGGAGTTTCACGATTCTCTCCGGTGTGGAACGCCGCGGCGACCATCTTTGCTTCCGCTATCCGCTGGCGGCGGGCGAGGCGGCGATGTTCTTTCTCGCCGGCCACCCGGCGAACGAAACAAAGAAGATTTCGGTTGTCGATCCGTTCCGGCTCCCGGCGCGCAAGTCCCTTCCGTCGGAATTCACCGTTGCCGTGTCGAGCGGGAACGTGATTACGCTCGACCGTTGCCGTTTCCGTGTGGACGGCGGCGGCTGGATCTCCGGTGATGTGAGCATCGTTCAGGCGCGACTGCTGAAACTCGGACGCGATTGCGAGCTTGAAATCGAATACCTTTTCGATATCGCGGACGGCTTCGATTTCTCGAAACCGGTGACGATGCTGACGGAAACCCCGGAAGAGTTCACCTTCTCTTTGAATGGCAAGGCATTCCACGGGGTTGATTCCGGCTATTGTTTCGATTGCGCGTTCCGCAAGATCGAGCTGCCGACGGAACTCAAAGTCGGACGCAATACGATCGGTATGAAAATGCGCTTCCATCAGGATCCGTCCGTCTATGAGCGGTTGGAGCGCGCCCGCCGGTTTGAAACCGAGTACAATATGCTGACCTACAATTCCGAGGTCGAAAGCATCTACCTGATTGGTGATTTCATGGTGGCGCACGAGGGGCGTCAGGAGCCGCTGATCCGTGAGGCGGAGCGACTTCACGGCGTCTTCACGCTTGGCGCCCCGGCCGTTGGTCAGACGGTCAACGCGGCGGATCTGGTGGGGACGGGCTTTCCGTTTTTTGCCGGGAAACTGACGCTTTGCCAGGAGTTTGAGCTGACGGCGGACGACGCGAAAAAGACTCAGCTTCTCCGCTTCACTCCGATCGGGGCGAATTCCTACCGCATCCGGCTCAACGGTGAAGACGCGGGCGTCTGGACGCACGGTTTTGCGGCGCTTTCGGTCGCCGGACTTCTCCGTGCCGGGAAAAACACGTTGGAGATCGAGTTGACGACCTCGCTGCGCAACATGCTCGGGCCGCACCATCTGGCAGAAGGAGAGAGTTATGGCGTCAATACGCTGTCGTTCAACCGCGAACCGAACGTGCTCGGCTGGAATCCTCCGGCGTACAATCCGGGTTACTGCATGGTGAAACTCGGCATCGACGATCTGGAGCTTGTCTGAGCCATGGAGGAGATCCGGGGACCGGAGGAGGGGCTGGCCGCGTTTGAGCGCCAGCTTGGTCTTCCGGTCGTCGTGATTGACAACGCGCATTTTTTCGCGCGGCGTTCGGTGTTTGCCACGCCGCGGCGCAGCCACCGGGGAAATCCGGCCTGTGTCGCCGGATTTGATGAACGGTGCATCCGGCACTGCCGTTATGCGATGAACAGTCGCTGTCTTTCCGAGCGGGGGCCATTTCTCGCGGTCTGCTGGAAAGGGCTGGTGCAGATTGTTACGCCGCTCCGGTATGGGAGCGTTCACTACGGAATGCTCTACACCGGGCTGTGGCGCTCTGCAGAGCTTCCGCCGGATCTGCCGGAAGAGTGCTGCGCCTCGCGCGAGGCGTTGCTTCCTGTACCTGATGCGGCAGAGTTGGAGCGTCTTTTTGCCCTTTGCGATTTATGCGGCGACGGGATCGTCATGCGGCTCTGGAAGGAGCGGTTGCTCGATACGGTTCCTGATGAGCGTGGAGCGCGGATCGCGGTGTTTCTGCGTGAACACGCGCCGAAAGCGATCGGGTTGGAGGATCTGGCGGGCGAACTCGGCCTCTCCCGTTCCCGCGCCAGTTTTGTCGTGAAGGAGCTGTTCGGCAAGAGCTTTTCCCGGTTGCTTCAAGAGGCGCGGGTTGAGCGGGCCGGGTACTTCCTCGCGGCAAACGCCGCAAAGTTGCGCGACGTGGCGCGCGAGTGCGGGTTCAGCGACGAGTTCCATTTGAGCCGGGTGTTCCGGCAGCATACCGGGACAACGCCGAGCGAGTTTCGTCGCCGGCACATGAAGACAGACAGGAGAGAGCTGGAATGAACCTTAATTCAGAAGAGCTTACGATATTTTTAGGTTCGCGGTTGGTCAAGCAACTCGACCTCGGGATCGGCGGGAATCTTTATGGCGGACGGATGTTGGATTTTGTTGCCGAGCACGGCGCGATCCATGCGGCGAAATGCACCGGAGAGGCGTATCTGGTGGGCTACCGCTTCACCGATTTCTTTCTGACGCGCCCGGTGAAGCCGGGTGAAATTCTCGACTTCTATGCCGGAGAGCCGAAGTTTGGAAGCAGCAGCGTCACCTTCGTCATCGGTGCGCGCGTCGGTGACAACTGGGCAATCTGCGGTCAATGCACGTTCGTCGCGGTAAACGGGAACGGAGAAAAGAAGCCGTTGGTGAAAACGGAAGCGTGAACATGCTCAAATCCCGTCGTGCAGGAACCCTTGCCCGACACTCTCGCATCGAGTAATTGTCACAAGTCGGACAATTTTTCTGACAGAACAGAGGGTTGGGTGTATTGCTTTTTTCTATTTTTCCTTCATAATGTAATCATGGAATCATTTCAGACGGGAATACATTATGAACCGGATTCATTTCTATGACATTGCTCACGAGGTCGGCGTCAGCGTCCGTACCCTCTATCGCGTGATGAACAATCAGGGCGCGGTCAGTGCGGCCACACGGAACAAGGTGGAGGCGGCGCTCAACCGGCACGGCTATCTCTGTGCCGGGCAGAAGGAGTCGCAGACGATTCTTTTCGACATCATCCGCAATCCCTTTATCGAGCGGGTCGGGATTCTTCTGATGCAGCGTCTTTCGCTGCGCGATTTTCGTTGTGTGCTGAGCAATCACCAGGATCAGAAGGAACGTTTTCTCGAGGCGGCGGCGCAGGCTGATACCGTCGTCATGTGCTCCTTCCCCTCGGACCAACTGTTAGAAGAGGTGCGGCAAATCAACGCCGACTGCCTGATCGTCAATTTATTCGGGGGTAGCGGCGGCGATGTGGCCATCGACCCGGACGACTGCCTTGGCGGGCAACTTGCGGCGCGCCATCTTTTCCGGCACGGGCACCGTCATGTCGGCGTGTTCACGACACTTGACCAACCCAACCACGCGGAGCGTTACAAGAGTTTTTTCGCCGAGATGATGTTTCTTGACCCGAACAGCAAGGTGGAGCTGCATGAACTTGTTCCCAATACCCGGGCCGAGGATTTCTGGGAACATTATTTCCAAAAAAACGCGACTCTTCCGACCGGATTCTTTTGCCCGCTCGGCGGAAACGCGGACTACTTGCCGCACTGTGCCGCGAAATTCGGTCTGAGAATTCCGGAGCATTTCAGTCTGGTTGGCTATAATCGCCCAGAGGAGCGCAATTTTCATCGCCCGCTTCATTCATACGATACGGTGGCGTTTGATGTGGAGCAACTTGCGGCATGGGGGGAATATTATATTCTGAACCGCCCCATGTTAAAAGACCGGACGGAGATCCACACTCTGTTGCGCCCGAAACTTGAAATTCACGGCTCCGTCCGAACAATAGTACCTCAATCCAACTAACGGGGGTTTTTATGAAACGAAATTTCACACTGATCGAGCTTTTGGTTGTAATTGCGATCATCGCAATTCTTGCCGCGATGCTGCTGCCCGCATTGAACCAGGCGCGGGAACGGGGTCGAGCCGCGAGTTGCACCAACAATCTGAAGCAGATTGTCGGCGCGGCCATCTTCTACTCCAACGACAATGACGACTTTATGCCGATGGCCTCCGGCATCTATGGGAACCCCGCGGTATGGGGTTCCCCGCGCGATCCGTGGATCAGCGCGGATTTCGTTCACAGTTACTGGGTTTACACCACCAGTCGTTATCTGGGTGGGCAGTGGACCGGCGGCCAGAGCGCCTCTAAAATCTACATCTGCCCGAGCGATCCGGAGGAAATCTACAAACACGCCAACCATTCGACGGTCGATGTTTCCAACTATGGATACTATCAAAAACTCGGCGCCCCCACCAGTTGGGCCGCCAACAACGTTCCGCGTAAAATTTCCCGCAATCGCGCCGCTTCCATGACCGGAATCATTGCTGATTTGAAAGCGAAAAGCTGCGATTCGGTGCAGATTCTTGGGTTTCGCAACGGCACTGACCTGCTCGATGCCGCCCGCGGTTACGCCCCGCGTCACAGCAACGGATGCAACGTCGGGTTTGCCGACGGGCATGTCGCCCGCCTGAACTATCATGGACCGCTTGTTTCGGCAGGCGAGATCTTTCCGCTGGCATGGGCGGATATGAATGCGGAAGTGTGGAAATAAAGATGAAAACAATCTGTCTTTTCTCTGTTATCGCCACCGCCGGATTTCTCCTGCCGGCCGGCGATGTTGCCGTAATCGACGATTTTGAACGGGAAAAACCGACCGGCTGGGGAGCATATCGGGATGCCGAGAGTCCGATGCCGCGCCTCTCCATATCCGACGAAACCATCAGCGGCGACGGTGCGCTCAGGGTTTTCTTCGGCAGTCGCAAGCGATATGTCGGCATCTCCCTGTTGCAGGGAATCCGGATGCCGGAGAATGCGGTCGCGCTTTCATTTCTGGTCAAGCCGGTTTCCGGCGCACCGCCGGAAACATTGACGCTTTCCGAACGGACGGAGGCCAATGGCAAAGATTTCGCCACTGCGGTGGTCTGGCTCAAAACGCAGGAGAACGACTGGCAAAAAATCACCATCCCGCTCGATTCGATGAAATACGCGCCGGCGTCGCCGCCGGAATTGCGTGGCAAACCGTTCCCGTTCAAGCCGGGAGCGTTCTATTCATTGCGATTGAACGGGGTAGTTTCGGAACAGCCTGCGGTGTTTCTGATTGATAATCTGGTTTGGGAGGTGAAACCGTGAAACGTCTTGTTCTCCTTTCGTTTTTGCTGATCTGGGGTGTAGAGGGAACAAATCTGTTCCCCGGCGATACCGGGTTTGAAACCGGTGCGCATATGTTTCACTACTACTACGGCGAGCGGCCGCCAGTCGTCATCTCCGGCGATGCGGCAGTAGGGAGCCACTCACTGGAGATCGATCATTCGGTCAACTGGGTGCGCGGACGCTGGGGATATCATCTCCGTAAGGACACGGATTATACCGTGAGTTTCTACGCGAAACATATTTCCGGCGGAGACTCCATTGTCTTCAGCTGCATTTTGCTGCCGAACTGGGAGCAGATCGGCAATACGGAATTCAAGTTGACAAAGGAGTGGAGGCGCTACTCCTGCCGCATTCGCGTCAACCGCGATGGCGCCGTCTACTTCCCCGCCTTTCTGGAGCGGAAGGAAAATCCGGCGCTGTTCCGGTTGGATGCGGTTCAGTTGGAAGAAGGCGACACGATGACGCCCTATCGGCCGGGTGAGCCGTTCAGCGCCAATCCGAGCGTCGGCACTGCGGAAATCGTTCATACCCCCGCCATCCCCCGGATGACGATCCGGTTGTTCAATGCCGAACTTGAATCGCAGCCGTTTACCCTTAAGGTCATGGCGCAGGGAGAAGAATTTTTGCGCCCTTTTACACTGAATTCGGGAGAGGGAACGGAGCTTGCCGTGGA
This sequence comes from Victivallis vadensis, assembly GCA_040393525.1. GTDB lineage: Bacteria > Verrucomicrobiota > Lentisphaeria > Victivallales > Victivallaceae > Victivallis > Victivallis vadensis_A. Next base: position 115,269 of record JBEBTY010000001.1, read on the forward strand.
ACTCCCCGGAGCGGCGCAGCCCGGATATTATCCGGCGGAGGTGGAGATTCTTGACGGGCAGGGCGTCGTTGTCAAGCGCGCCGCCGCACCGTTTGTCGTGACCGACCCGTTCCGGAAACGGGAGAAGCCGGGATTTTTTGGAATGCAGGAGAGTTCGCTCCCCAGCAGTTTTCTCCCGTTGATCGGCGTCACTAGTTTGCGCAAGGGATTGCGCGGCGGTTGGAAGGAGATCGAACCGAGGGAAGGCGTTTTTCGCGCTCCGAAGATTGAGATTCCGGAAACGCTTTTCTGGCATCCGCTTCTGGGCAATGAATTCTTCCCGAACTCGACGCCGCCATGGGGGTTCCGTGCCGGGAGCACCAAGGCCGATCCGGAGAAGGCCGCGATTTATCTGGATCATCTGTTCCGCGAATTGGAAGGCAAGGCGGAGTTTGTCGACTTCATCAACGAGCCGGATCTTGTGTTCCGCAATATCCCGGACGGGGCGGAGTACTACAGCGAACTCCTGCAAATGGCTGCCCCGGTCGCCCGGAAATATGGGTTGAAATTGATGGTGGATGTTTCCGGCGTCAATTCCCCCTTCTTTCAAAAAGTATTGGAACAAGCGGGCGACAGTTTTGAAATATTCGCTCCGCATCCTTATTCCTCGCCGCGCATTTTCGCTCCGGACTGCCGTTATGTCGCCTCGCCGGAAAAAGGCGATTTTGCCATATCGCTGCGAAGCAACGCCAAACTTGCCCGGGAGCATAACAAAGAGTTCCTGATCGGTGAACTTGGTTATTCGGTAGGCGAGGCGATTCCGTTCGACGACCCTGCGGCGCATCGCCACGCCGCCTACCTTGCCCGGATGTTTCTGATTGCGCGCAGTTATCCGGAATGTCGCTACCTGATCTGGTTCACCGGGCTCGATCATTGGGAATCCGGCCCGTTCCTCTATGGAATCTGGCGCAGTGAAAACGGAACCCGTCCGCTCCCGGCGGTCGCCGCCTATGCGCAAGCGGCGCATGAGTTGGATGATGCGACGGAGGTCGAGTGGATTCTCGACAGCGACATCAAAATTCTCCGGTTTCGGAACCATGGCCGTATTTCGTACGCCGTCTGGAACGCCGGGGACGACACGGAGGCACTGGTACTCGATTCCTTGCCGCAAGATGCGAAATTCCGTTCGATTTACGGGACGCCGCAGACGCAGGCCGCGATTACCGCCGCCCCGGTCTATCTTTCGGAAAATGAAGCGGGAACCGTATTGCCCGCCTTGCAAAAGGTCGTGGAGTCCCGTTCGCCACTTACGCTCCGCGCCTATCTCCGCGATCGGAACACGCTGAAGCTGCACTTGTTCAATCGCGGTTTTCAGGATTGGGCGGGGGAGGTGGCGATTGCTCCTTTTCTGCGTCAGCAGCTGTCCGTGCCACGGCAGACCACGGAAACGATCACGGTGAAACACCCGGTGCGCGGCTCTTTCCGTGTAGAGCTGATCGGCAAGGACGGGAAATCATTCGGGCAGAACATCACTTTGCCGGAGATGCGCGCAATTCCGAAGTTGAAAGTGAGCGATCTGGCGACGTTCGATTACCGCACAATTTCCGACGCCGTGGTGCAGACGGAGCGACGGGACGTGTTCCCGCCCGATCCGTCGATTCCATGGCGCGGGGCGGAGGATTTGTCGCACCGCACGGCGTTCGGGTGGGATGAGGAAAACTTCTATCTTTTCAGTGAAGTTCGGGATGATGTCCATGTCAATCCGCACTCCGACCGCGACTCATGGCGAGGCGATTCGCTCCAGTTCGGGATCGATTCCTTCAACGATGCGGACGGGAAATTACGCTATGATTCCGACGATCACGAATTCACCTTTGCGTTGGGGAAAACGCCATGGAGCCACTACGCACCGCCTATCCGAAACACCGGAGCCTGTCCGGAGATCCGGCAGGTCATCACCCGTTCGGAGGAAACGCGAACGACGGTTTACCGGCTGGCGATTCCACGTAAACTCATCGCTCCGTTAAAGCTGCGTGCTGGAACCGTGCTGGCGCTCGCACTTTGTGTCAACGACGAAGATCCGGGGGAGAGTCGTTACTGGATGAGCTTTGCCGGAGGAATCGCCGACGTGAAAAATCCGTCACTGTTCCAGAAGGCGATTCTGGTCGAGTGATGCGCGCAATCGCCGCTCCGGTTTTCGTTTCCGGCAGAAGCAAGTGAAAACGGCAGTTTTTTCAAAACCCGGCTTGCTTTTCCGGTGGTTCGGCTCTATTTTATAATACGTTTGAACGCTCCGGCATAGCTCAGCGGTAGAGTAGGTGGCTGTTAACCACTTGGTCCCTGGTTCGAATCCAGGTGCCGGAGCCAATTTTTTTGCCCCGATTTCAGACTTCCCAAACGGTAAACACTTTTCCCTCGTTCAAAACATCTACGTTTCTCTATTTCCCATTTTCGCTCGCTCTTTTGCCGCGCCCAAGGAGAGCGATTTCGCCGAAACATCTCTGAACCTCTCTAAAAGTGGTGAACAGTCATTCCGGCAAGGGGTATCCATTCTTTTTTACCGAAACTCCGCCTCAACCCCGATTTGTGGTAAACACCACCAGCCTCAAAACATAGAGACGCCCCAAGAATGACCGACCATTCCGGATGGCATACCTATTCGCAGAGGAAGATATATTGGACAGTCTTCACTCTTGCTCTTGACATCGCTTATCTCTGATTTATGGCAGATTCATCAACAGCATTCGCCGTTGGAACAATCGCAACTGGGTTCGGTTCCGGTAAGCCACCCTCTGATAATGGCGCTGGCACAACCGACATTGGCGTTTACCGAAATCGCCGCTGCTGGGCAATTAACGGCGCAAGCTCCGCACTCCATGCAAAAATCCTTGTCCATGATTTGCGCTTTGCGTCCTCGCATCGCCAATATCCGGTGCGGACAAACGATGGCGCATATGCCGCACCCGATGCACTTTTCGGTATTGAGAAGAAGTGTCGCGGTATTTTTCAGGTAAACGTGTTTCATGATAATTCTCTATACCATAAGGCTTTGCGTCAGGATCAATATGATTCCGGCTACTGTTGAAACGATGATAAGCGGAATCGACGTTCTCATTTCTTTTGCCACACCGGAAAAAGAGGTGTAGGTGGATGAGCCGGTAAAATTCATGGCAAGATATGCCGATAATGCCGGTAATGTCAACAGGTAACCGGCGGTCAACATCCAAGCCTCCAGACAAAACCACCGGTTGAACCAGCAAATCCCGGCAGTCCAAAGCAAGCCTGTCAGCCAACCTTTCCACGAAAAAGCCCTACCGGGAATATAAGGGAGCAAAACAGGTGTAAGTACCGTCCCCGTGACGATGGCACCGAAATAAGCCGTCAAATCGGCCATCCCAAATTGCCTTACGGCGAACAGATTGACAATGAACAGCGCCCCGAAAACATACATGGATTTGCCAAGCGCGGTTGTAAGCTCAATCGGGGTCAAAACCAATCTGTCGTAAAATGTAAAATGTACTTGCCGCATTTCGTCGGTAGCATTGTTGCCGGAAGCGAGATATGCTTTTATATCCCTTGCCCGTATCGGACCGTAAAGAACGGAAAAGCCGGATAGCTTCAAAACTTCATGTGCGCTTATGCCAACGGCTCCAAGTTGAGGGAGAATCAGCTTGCGATGCGAAACAATGCCGGAAAGCTCGGTTTGGAAAATGCGATTGACCAATTCGTCCGTGCCGAAGGTTCCCTTTCCTGCGGCGCACCAGACATTGACGCCGCGCGTATCGAGTATAAGTAACCAACAATCGAGGCTGGAAAGTTCTTTACGTAGCGAGTCGAACGTCAGCTTGTAATTCGCACTCACCAGAACGGGTGACGTTTCGGTGGGAGAGCCAACCTTGTAAAGTCCCGGATCGACTTTGTAACTCATTCGACCAATGCCCCAACGTACTTTCCAAGCGCCAAATATATCCTTCACGGTCAATTGTGTCGAAACAGTTGCAACCATCACTGCGTTGTCGCAGATAATATCTCGTTTACAACAGCAATCGCTCATCTAGATCCCTCCCGGTCGGTTGTTTCCTCTTCCGTCACTTCGGTAAGCTGCGTCAGCAGTTTAACCGCATATTCGCTACCTTTTTCGTCAATGGAATAGTGCGTCCACTTGCCTTCCTTGCGTGGAATGACGATACCGCTCTCCTGAAGCAATTTCATGTGATGCGAAAGCGTCGGTTGCGTAATCGACAGTTTTTCCAGCAAGACACAGGCACACTTCTCGCCACTTTGCAGCATTTCCAGAATCATCAATCGGTTTTCATCGCAAAACGCCTTGAATACCCGTGCATTGTCATAATATTTGTTTTTCATGCCACGATCCTCATATTGAAAAAAATCTATATGAAAATATATACTTTCATTCGTCGAATGTCAATGTGTGCCGAAAAAAATTCAATCAGCTAACGTCATCCCAAGCATTTGTTTTCTCTGTGAACGCTATTTCCTCTATTCGTTGGAGATTATTTCCGAAAAGAATAATGTTTTTTGCCGATTTTTTTCATTTTTCGTCAATGAAAATCGAAAAACGTGCAAATATACATGGCAAACCAGTGTTCACCACATCATCGGAGATAGCCATGGGAAATAATTTGCCGGTCGGGGCGGAGGCGCGTCGAGAAATCGCCGCGATCCTCGCCAAAGGGATTTTGACGCTCACAAAGAGCGAAAAAGAGAGACAATTTGAGGCGAGTCAACTTGCTATGCCGCAAAGTGATGACAATGATAGCACAGTGTCAAAACATGGAGGCATAAGCAATGAATAAATCAATCGAAAGCATCATTCTCGAACTCAGCGGCATGAAAATCCCCGAACTCCGGGAGCGTTACGAAACGCTCTATGGCGAACCCTGCTTTTCCAAACACAAGCCGTTTATTATTAAACGCATCGTCTGGAAGCTCCAGGCGCAACGCGAAAACCTCGCGCTGTCGCCGGAGGTGCGCCGACGCGCAGAACTGTTGGTCGAGAACGCAGAGGCGCGGCTGACTGGCCCCGTAACTCCCGCACAGCGCGTCCAAACGCGTCCTTGCGCTTTTTCCTCGCCAACCTTGGAGCCTTGCGGCGTGATCCGCAAGAATTACAAAGGGCGCAACATCACGGTGCAGATCGCCGAAAGCGGTTTTCTCTATGACGGCCAGCATTATCGGTCACTTTCCGCCATCGCCAAGCTGATCACCGGAACCCACGTCAACGGCAGAGCGTTTTTCAAGGTGGCGGCAATATGAAGAAGGATGACAAAATCAAACGATGCGCGGTCTATACCCGCAAAAGCACCGACGAGGGCTTGGATCAGGATTTCAACTCGCTCGATGCCCAACGCATGGCGGCGGAGAATTACATCGCCAGCCAGAAGCATGAGGGTTGGATCTGCCTGCCGGAGCATTACGACGACGGCGGCTTCTCCGGCGGCAACATCGAGCGCCCGGCGCTGAAAAAGCTGCTCGATGAAGTGGCGGCGGGTAAAATCGACATCATCGTGGTCTACAAGGTGGATCGCCTCTCCCGGTCTCTGATGGATTTCTCGCGGATCATCGAAATCCTCGACAAAAGCAACGCCTCGTTCGTCAGTGTGACGCAGCACTTCAACACCACCGACAGCATGGGACGGCTTACGCTGAACATCCTGCTCTCCTTCGCGCAGTTCGAGCGCGAGATCATTTCCGAACGCACCCGCGACAAGATGTCAATGCAACGGAAGCTCGGTAAATTCACCGGAGGTCGCCCGATCCTCGGCTACGATACAACTCCCAACGGCGGCGCGATCACGGTCAACCCGGAGGAAGCGGAGATCGTCCGGCAGATTTTCGGGCTGTATCTTGAACAACGTTCGATTCTCGAAACCGTCCGGGTGTTGCGGGCAAATCAATGGAAGAATAAGCGTTGGAAAAACCGCGACGGCAAAATGTCCGGCGGGGGCGATTTTACTACATCGACGCTTCATTCGCTACTGACCAATTCCACTTACATCGGTGCGGTTGACTTCAAAGGCAAACGTTACGACGGCGAGCACGAGGCGATTATCGACGAGGCGCTGTTCAATCGGGTTCAGTCGCTTTTGACAGCAAATCGGGGAACCGTGCGCAAGGCGCTACGCTCACCAATCGGCGGCATTCTCGGCACGAAACTGAAATGCGCCAGTTGCAACAGTACAATGTTTCATACCTACACCCTACGTTGTGGTAAGAAGTACGGCTACTACGTCTGTGCGGCGGCAAAACAGAACGGCTACAACACCTGTCCGCACCCCTCGCTCGCGAGCAAGGAGGTCGAGACGTTCGTAATCGATGAAATCAGCGTGATGGCGCACGACCACCAATTGCTGCAAGACATCGCGGAAGCGGCGAACCGCAAGGCGGAAGAACGCCTCGCGGCGCTTACCGCCCGAGAAGCCCTGCTCAAAAAGGAACACGCAGCCCAAAGCGAAACCTTGAAAGATTCCGCGCCGATGCTCTCCATCGCCGAACTGGCGAACATTCAAGATGCCTTGGCGAAGCTCGAAACGGAACTGCGACTGCTGCACCGGGAGATCGCCGAGGCCAAGACCGGCCAAATCAACCGCGACAGCATCGACTGGTTCCGCCGCGACTTCTACCGCCTGTGGGAAGCGCTGGAGCGAACCGACCGCGCCAAAATCATCGACCTCCTGATCGAAACCATCGGCTTCGACTCCGGCAAAGGAACCTTGAAAATCAACTACCGCGACCACGGAGTAGCGGCAATCTACGACCAAATCGGAAAGGAATAACCCCATGCCCGTCACCATAGAAAAACCCTTCGCTTTCACCAACACCCACCACCGCCGAAGCAAAGCCGACCAACCCGGCAAAGTGCCGCAAATCAGCCGCCTGTTGGCATTGGCGATGCGCTACGACCAACTCCTTCGCACTCAAACCATCCCCAACTTCAACGCCCTCTGCCAGTATGCCGGAGTAAGCAAACCCCGTATGACCCAAATCCTGAATCTCCTAAACCTAGCCCCCGACATCCAAGCCGAACTCCTAACCCTTCCCAAAATCCATCAAAGTCGAGGCAACTTCACTGAGCGCAAACTCCGCCCCATCGCCCAAGAAACCGATTGGGCGGAACAACGGAAAATGTGGACAAAGCTTCATTCAGATATCATTATTTCATAAATTCAGGAAACAGCGATAATACCATTGTCTTTATGGTGCTATTGGTTAGATATCTCAGTAGTTTTTTTGCATCGTCTTTTGGATTTTTTGCATGCAACCCAAGGTCATAAATAATACTCAACAAAAAATATGATTCAGGAATATCGTCAATACCGTGTTCTGTCGCAAAAACCAGTTTATTGCAAGTCTTATGGGTTTTTATAAAATCATCTTTCAGATCTTGTGACGCAAGTCGTTCATATATAATTCCTTCAATTCGATGGCGAAGGGCAAAGCAAATCGCAAAAGGATCAAACGGTTCCGCGTTTAAATATTTGTTCACTTCATCATTGATCATTTCTTTGAATGCTCGGGTATCGGAAAATACTTTCCGGATACCTAGTGATTTAAAATCTTCTTCTCTATTGTCATCCATCGGATTATAGTGAAAAAGATATTGGCTCGCAAAATCTTTTATTTTCCAATCCTCTCGCTTTTTGATTAACTCTCCAAAACGCAGGCGATCATCATAGTTTTGATCATCAATATAATGTATTTTTAGTTTTGCCTTATTAAACCGAAAATGTTCAAAAAGATGTGGATCTAAATGCGTCATGAGGATAGGATACAACTCACGTCCTTCAGCCTTGAACTTTTCAATCATTTTTGAAATGTAATATTGGAATGAAACAAGATTTGCGCCATCGAGGTAATCAAAAATTTCATCTATTATTAAAATACATTTTTTTTTGAGATGAAAACAAGTTTCTCGCCTGTTGAAGTTGGAGCACAAAAGAGAGAATATCTCTTTGACCATTAGATATCTGAGTTGCCCTAGGAAACTTAACTATCAATTTCCTTTTCTCTTCAATTAAAGTTGGATGTTTCCAAGGAGAATTATCAAAATCCTCTATTGTTTTTTTATATTTTTCTTTTAGCGCAAGGTACTCATAGTACTTAATTATCTTTTTAAAAATAATCTTATCTCCTTGGTAGATTTTTATAATCTGCCAAGCGGTAAGAATATTTTCAATTTGACTGTTGCTTTGTAATTGATGGCTAATAGTATTCAATAAAAGATCAAAAGGAGACGGTAATCCCAAGAAATCGTTAATGTGAGATAGTGAAATTTTTTTAATTATGGCTTCTTTTGTTCCCGTAATACCATTTATTTCATTAACAATTTCTTGAATTTTATCAGAAATCCTTGCTCCGGAAAATTTATCAAGATCAATGTCTCTCGAAATGCGAATCATCAGATATTTATCTCTTAAGATATCTCTTATGTTATTCAATATTTTCCCGTTCGCTCCCCATTGGGATTGGAGAGATGTCATAGTGTATGAAAAATCTCTCCTCTCAGGAATTGTATTAACTAAAATTATTGGTTTTATCTCTAATGATGTGGACGTTGAATGATGGCCACCAAAATTACGCGAAGTTGCGCCTGGTGCAATTTGACTGTTAATAACACATATATCAAAAAATGAGCTTATTTGATTTTGTCCCGCATCGGCGTAAAGTGTTCTCGTTCCATTAGCAGCATCGCAGTAATCGATTTCAATTTGTGGAGGTCTGCGATCATCTGCATTATGATAATTATCATTGTCCTCGATTTTTATTTTCGATAATAACAGTGATTTAAACGCAATAGCAAATGAGCTTTTGCCAAAGCCGTTGGGTGCAACAAAAATATGTGCTTTATTCGGGAGTAATTCAAGATCGAAAGTTTTATTGGAAAAACCTTTGATGTTTTGTATTCTGATTCGAGATATTCCCTTTTCCATAATATTCTTCTCTTCTGCAACTATTTAATCTTAGTTATATGTTAAGTAGTTCTCGAATGTATTTCGAATTCCCCAGATGCCGTTGCATCAAAAAATAGTCCACCCGGAAGCGAAAGTCTTCATCTTTCAATTTTCTCTTAACGAATCATTCGCATTCCCAGCCTTAACCCATGCGTCCAGTTCATCGGACTTGAATTTCCATAGCCTTCCGACTTTATAAGTAGGAAGACCTTTGTTTTTTATCCAGCGGTATATAGTGTCCCGCTTTACGCCGAGATATGCTGCGGCTTCCTCGACTGACAGCCACCGATTTTTCATTATTTTTTCCGTTTCAGGTGCATGTTTTTTGTTCGTATAGAGAAATATAATCCGAGAAATGATAAGAAGCAAACGGAATTTTGCGACTCTGTCCGATTATATTATGTTTTCATTTGACTTTATCTGTGTGTCCATGTATTTTACACCAGAGCCAGTATCGAAAATAATGTATCGTATTTTTCGATTTTTTAACGCAAGGGTTATATGGGACATTCAAGGATACGCAAGGCAATCAAGGGAAGAGCTTTTCGGGAGCTGACCGCGTTGTATAATCATAACGCTGGTACAGCCGCCATTGCCGGGCAAGTCTTGGAGGCCGCGCATAATGATTTGAATTATGAGCGGCTGAAAAATGATATCGGCTATCAGGAGTCGGTAAGATTATTGGTTCACTTCGGTCTTGCCGCGCAAAGCAAGGATTTTCTTGGATATCTCCGTGCTATGGGTCTCCCACTTTCAGACCGCCCCAGTCTGGAAGAGGTAAAAGCGGAAGTGATGGAATATGTCGAACGAGCCTGCGCCCATAAACCGCAGACCGAGCTTTCTGAGACTTCGATCAATGCTTTGGCGACCGCGATTCAGACGGCGGTGGATCAAGATCAAAATGGTTTGCTATGGTCACCTACGTCGGATGACTACCTCGCATCGTTCAACCGTCTGAAAAAGGCGGACAATTATGCCGCGTTGGGGCATGTGTTCTTCGGGGAAGTCATGTACCACGCGATGCAAAAATACATCTCCCGCCAGGTGACAACGCTGGTCGGTGTTTCTCCGAGGATGAAAACTGTCAACGAGAAGCATCATTTTGATACGGAACTTCACCGGTATTGCATGGAAAACGCAAAAGTCGTGAAGTCTTATTGCGTCGACTGGCTCGGACTGCATCAGCATCAAATGAATAATGTAGACGGCGCGTTACCCGGTTTTGCCACATACGGGCTGGAGAAAATTTTCAAGGCAATGAACTATTATGAGACACACGATGAAAAACAGTGATCAAACTGTGATATTTTGCAATTTGCCACAAGTCCATGATGATGAATTTCATTTGAAGACTTGGGGGAAAGGGCAAAATATCAATAGTAAAATCGAAGCGATGGAAAATGTGTTTGCTGGTATTCCTGATCGTTTTATGGATTTTTTGGATATAGCCACTTTTGTATACTGTGGTGATCAAGCGATTTCCAGGGGTGGGAATATGGTAGATATCTCCGGCGATCACTGGTATCGCGGTTTACATTTTGTGGTTGGTGTTCGAGATGTGGACTTCTGGAAACGTGATGATGTACGCTCTAAACTCGAAGATGTTTTATCATTTCTCTCCGGTGAATGTATCTCCTTTAGTTTTGAAAAACTCGCAGATGATCGAATTCGGGCAAACTACTTTGAGTTTGTGGGGAAGTGGGAGGGAAATGAAAAGCCCAACCAGGTGATGCTATATTCTGGCGGGCTGGATTCTCTCAGCGGCGCTATGCTGGAAGCCTTGGATCATGGCAAACGCCTTGTTCTTGTTCGACACCGACCATCCAATAAATTCGTTCGTATTTTTGACCAACTTGATGCGGGACTTTTAGCGAAATGCCCAAACAAGCCGCTATTCCTCAATCTCGAAATCAATAAAAATAAAGAACTCACCAAGGAATATACGCAGCGCACCAGGTCGTTCCTGTATTTTTCGCTTGCTGCGACGGCGGCATATCTGCTCGAGTTGGATCATGTCAAATTTTATGAGAATGGGCCGGTCAGCATCAACTTGCCGCTGCTCGACCAAGTGATCGGTAGCCAATCCACCAGGACCACGCACCCTCGCGTTTTATGCGGTTTCCAAGATATCGCCAGTTTGATTGCGGAACGTCCGTTCAAAGTGGAAAATCCTTTCATTGACAAAACCAAAGCGGAGGTTATAGAGGCGCTTGTCCAAAGAAAAGGGCAAGAGCTGATACCTTTTTCTATCAGTTGTGCCCATGCGAACTTTGGTCATCGCTCTCACGCGAAACCGCAATGCGGTGCATGCTCGCAATGCATTGATCGTCGCTTTGCATTTGAGTTAAAGAACTGGTCTTCATATGATTCGGCAGATCGCTACGAAGCGGATTTTTTTCATGGCGGAATCTACTCCGTTATCAAAAAAGAAGAGGATCAGGCGACCTTGATAGGATATATTGATCGGGCGTTGCGTATCTCGCAAACGGATTTTCATGATTTCGTATTAAAATATCCGCAAATAACAAAGGCGGCAAAGTACCTGCCCCCAAATCCCGCCGCCGCCGCACAAGCGCTATATCAGCTCTATATGCGACATGCGCAGGAGGTAACGCAAGTTTGCGAAACTCACGTTCAGAAGAATCAAAAAGCACTTATGCTTGGAATTTTGCCTTTCGATTGCTTGGCGCGGCTTGTTGTCGACAATCCTGCCTACACGGCGCAACAGTGGGAACCGCCCAAGCCCCCTAAATATATTGAACGAATCAAGGAGACGCACGGGGTTGAAATTTGGAAAGTTAATGGCGAAGCGAAAAAGCTAACTTTTAAAGCTAACTCAGTTCAGTACAAATTTTTGTGCATCCTATATAACCTGTACGAGGCGAATCCCGGCGAATGGGTTCCGCATGAAACTTTCATTCAGCAAGTCGCTTGGCAAGAAAGCAGTTATTTTGGCAAAGGCAATGGGGACAACGGTCTGATGCATAAACGCCTACACGACATACGAAAATGCTTGGGGATCGCTATTTCTTTCGATAAAAAAAATGGCTGTAAAATCGTCCCCCCATCAAGTCCTAAAAGCTGTCCTGATCGAAGATAACTTCAATTTTCTTCTCCGCCTTTTTCTCGCACGGAAATAGCTTCCGTGCATTTTTTTTGTCCTTTTTCGGAGATACTCCGCTGTCCTGAAAGCTGTCCCGATTTTCCATTTTGCAAGAAACCGATGCTATAATAAGCGCCGTAAACTCAATCTGTTGCGAGTTTAAAACCAAGAAATGGGAGATGCAAAATGAAGTACAGTGAACTGACGGAGCGGCAGCGAAAGCTGATCGTGCTTTCGCATGAAATCGGCTTCGGCCAATTGGAGTTCATCACCATCAGGAACGGCGAGGCGTTTTTTACGGAGCAGTCCCGCAAGGTGTCGACCATCAGGCTCGCCGGGGATGAGCAGAGGAAGCAGTCCGCTTCCCGGACTGACGGAGACTTTCTTCTGAAGCAGGAGCAACAGGCTCTGCTTTCGATGATTCTGGAGAAGAAAGACGGCATCATCCGGCAGATCCGGATCGCGCACGGATTACCCATCGACATGGTGATGGCGGAGGCGATAGTGATCTAATCCGGGCTGATCCCCCCTGAAATGTTTTGTTTTGGTATTTAGCTGATTAACCCAGCCGAGCAACGGAGGTAATCGGGAATGCCGTCAGAAATGACGAGTCCCGATTGTCTCCGTTTTTTTGACGCGTGTTCCCGATATCTCCCCCGGCGCAAACCGACAGGAGATGTCGAAAATGAAAAAAGTTACCTTTGAAGAAGTGTACGCCAATGCGTACGTCCGCGAGTCCATCAATGTTCTGATGGCCAATCTTATCAATCAATACCCCATGTTGCGGACGGACGAAGACGACATCCGGCAGCGGTTGTTGCTGATTCTGGATCGGCAGATTTCCAAGTTCGATTCGGAAAAATCCTCCTTGGAACGTTTCGCCCGGATCACTCTGGAATTCGGGGTTCGTGAAGTTCGCCGCGCTTATTTCGGCAAGCGGGAGTTGGCAGGAAACAAGCTCATTCGCTTGGCGATGCCGATTATCGATGATATTCCGCTTGATACATGCGATGATTCTATCGAGCGCCGGGAATTGATCGAGGCGATCCAATATGCCATGACCAAGCTTACACCGACCCAACGGCGAATTTGCGAACTTCTGGCCGATGGTGAAGCGCTCGGCGTCATCTGCGTAAAAGCAAAAATCAGCTTCCCCAGCCTGAAGAACCGGCATTTGCCGGAGATTCGTCGTGTGCTCGCGGAACAACTTTTTTGAAAGATTTTCCGATTTTCGTCAATGAAAAATGGAAAGCCTGCAAATATACCCGGCAGACAAACCAATCACGGAGGAACCATGAAAACAGCGACATTCATTCTCGATATTCCGGCGGAGGAATATCACAGCGCCAGCCGGGAGGGGAAATATCTCTCGTCCCACATGTTGGCGGACTTTCGGAAATGCCCGGCGCTTTATCGAAAGAAGCTCGACGGCAGGATCGATGAACCGGAATCGACGGCGTTCACGCTAGGCAGGGCGGCGCACAAGCTGATCCTCGAAGGGCGGGCGGCGTTCGATACGGAGTATACCATCGCGGATGGACCGGTCAATCCGAAGACCGGCGAGCCGTTTGGCAGAACCACCAAGGCGTTTGCCGAGTGGGCGGCGGTTCAGGAACGCGAGGTGATCGGTGGGAAGGACTTCGGCTTTCTTATCAAATTGCAGACCGCCGTCTGGCTTCACCCTGCCGCCTCCGAGATGCTGACCGAGGGCGTCGCCGAAGGAACCGTCCGGGCGGAATACTGCGGTGAGCCATGCCAGATCCGCATGGACTTTTTCAACGAACAGTACGGCCTGCTCGATCTCAAAACCTGCGACACGCTCGACTGGTTCGAGAGCGATGCCAAACGCTATGGTTACATCTATCAGCTGGCGTTTTACCGAGCCGTGCTTCGTGAACGCACCGGGTTCAAGGCTCCAGTTCACATCATCGCGGTGGAGAAGCGCGAACCGTTCCGCTGTGGCGTGTGGCGCGTAACCGACGAGGCGCTGAACTTCACCGAAATGGAGAACGCCGCCGCCATCGAACGGTTGCGCTCTTGCCGGAACTCCGGCATGTGGCCGACCGGTTATGAAGAAATCCGTCTCATCGACAACATTTAATTTCAAGGAGAAAAGTATTATGGGATTGCTCGATAACATCAAGACCGGACGGGAAAGCCGTCCCCCGCGCATCATGATTTACGGCAGCGAAGGCGTGGGTAAATCGACCTTCGGCGCGTCCGCCCCGAAACCGGTGTTCATCCAGACCGAGGACGGGCTCGGTGAGATCGACTGTTCGAAGTTTCCGCTGGCGAAATCCGTCGCGGAAGTTCTCGCGGAACTGACCGCTCTACGCGATGAACCGCACGATTTTCAATCGGTCGTGATCGATTCCGCCGACTGGCTGGAGCGGCTGATTTTCGAGGAGGTTTGCCGGGAATACGGCGTCCGCTCGATTGAAAAAGCAGACGGCGGCTATGGACGTGGTTACACCCATGCTTTGGCGCACTGGCGCAAGATCGTCCATCTCTTGGAAGAACTGCGCGACAAACGTGGGATGCTGGTGATCCTGGTCGCCCACGCCAAAATCGAGCGCTTCGAAGACCCCGAGAACGCCGCCTATGATCGCTACACGCCGCGTCTCCACAAGCATGCCGCGTCGCTGCTTTTGGAATGGGTCGATGCGGTGCTGTTCGCCAACAAGAAGCTCCGTGTCCAGAAGGAGAACGCCGGGTTCACTGGCGAACGCGCCATCGCCGCCCCCATCGGCGCGGACGGCGGCGAACGCATCGTCCGCACGGTCGGCAGCCCCGCCTGCATCGCCAAGAACCGTTTCGGCCTGCCGCCCGAACTGCCGCTCTCGTGGGATGCCTTCATCGAAGCCTATCAGGGGGCGCGTCATGAATAAGTACGGCATGAATGAAAAAGAATTCAAAGAGCGCAAGCTCTATCAACTGGAGAAGAAGAAATGAAAAGCAAACTCATCACCGCACTGCACGATGTCCGTTGCGACATCTGCGGCTGCGGCATCCGCCAAGGGGAACAGTGCTGGATGGTGACCGATGTCCGCCACAACTATGTGTTTTTCGAACACATCACCTGTCCAGCTCCGATTCACGTCAGGAACCGGAAGCTCCCCACTCCGGTCGAATCCAACACCATGGCATTGGCATAAACAGTATCACAAAAGAAAAGGAAAATCACCATGTCTCTACTTAATTTCAACGCCGAAGAAGTCAACCCCTCCGTCGGTTTCGACGCGATCCCCGCCGGAAAATATCAGGCGGTCATCACCGAATCCGAAATGAAACCCACCAAGTCCGGCACCGGGCGGTATCTTGAACTCTCCGTCGAGATCATCGATGGCGAATTCAAGGGGCGCAAGCTCTGGAGCCGCCTCAATCTGGAGAATCCCAACGAGCAGGCGGTCGCCATCGCCAACGCCGATCTCTCTGCGATCTGCCACGCGGTGAACGTGCTGCGCCCTCGCGACTCCGTCGAACTCCATGACCGCCCCTTGATAATCTCGGTGCGTTGCCGCAAGAACCCGGACAGTGACGAGCTCGTCAACGACATCAAAGGATACGAGGCGCGTGGCGGCAACTTCATCCCCGCCCAGGCTCCGGCGAAACCGGCCGCCGCTCCCTGGTCGCGATGACCGAGTTCGAGCTTCCGTTTCCTCCAAGCGTCAACCACTATTACCGGCATGTGGGGCCGCGCGTCCTGATCAGCCGCGCGGGGCGGGAGTACCGCTCTCGCGTCGTGGCGATGCTGGCGGGAACGCCCCGACACTCCGGCGCGTTGGAGGTGCGGATCGAGTTCTATCCGCCCGACCGCCGCCGGAGAGATCTGGACAACCTTTTGAAATGCGCCCTAGACGCGCTCCAACATGCCGGAGTCTACGAGGACGATTCGCAGATCGCCAAGCTCACTGCGATCAAACATAACCCCGTGCCACCCGATGGGCTGGCTTTTATAAGGATCAACAATTATGTGCCAGAGCAGATATGAACGCCGCAAAATCGTCCGGGGTTACCTCCGGGAAATCACCGATGATTCGATTCGAACTCTTTGCTATTACTACGAGCAGGGCTGTTCCGATCTGACCGTCATCGTGGCGCTGCGGATCGACGCCACCCGTCTGAGCGAACTGAAAAAACTGGTCGCTCAAGGGCTGATCGAGGCCGGAATCAAACATCCGGTTTCTTTAATATGAAATAGCCGCCGTTCTTGGGCGCACCGCGAAATTCGGCGCGTCCATCCGCGCTAAGTTGCTTGAGATAGCGATGCACCGTGCGTTGCGACATGTTCAACCGTTCCGCCAGTACCGGGGCATTCAATCCCGGATGCGCAGAGAGATACTCAAAAATATCTTCGGCGGGTAGAGTTTGAACGCCGTCCTTTTTTACTCCGAGTTTTGTGCTGACTCCAAAGTGCCGTAGCAGATCCTTTTGCGTTTCAGCTACCCGCAGGGCGATGAACGAACAAAACGTTTTTGTGCTACGGTGCGCCTTTTCCAGCGCGGCAATGTATTCGCCGCGCAGAATCGGCGGAATGACCGCTATCTCATATCCAGCGCGCATCAATGCGAGATTCATCAGCAACCGTGCCACCCGGCCATTGCCATCGACAAAGGGGTGGATGAAAACGAATCTTTGATGAACCAGCGCCGCAAATTCGACCGGCTCCGATTTCATTTCGTTGGCATTGAAGAAGTCGATGAACTCGTCAAGCAGTTTCGGCACCACTTCGGGAGCTGGAAGTTTATAGAGGCTGCCGCTCAGGAAAACCCGACCGGTGCGGATTTTTCCCGCCACCTCCGGATTGATTTGCCGATAAAACAGCTCGTGAAGCCTCAGGATATCCTTCAAATTCAACGGCTTGGCCTTCGAAATATTATAAAGTTCGTCATAGGCTTTTGCGTGACCGACTGCCTCATAGACATCGTGAAGCGGCTTGCCATTGACGGTCAATCCGTCTTCGATGATCAGTCTGGTTTCGGATTCGGTCAGGCTGTTGCCCTCCAGCGCGTTGCTGGAATAGGTCAATCCGACCCGGTAATATTCCTTCAACGATCTCAGGGTTTCGGGTGGAAACGGGCGCAGCTCGTCGATTCGTTTTTTGTATTCGGCACATATGGCATATTCTTGCTTCAATGTCATTTGGAGCCTCCTTTTACATTGCCATTTTTGCTTTCGATATTATCAATTTACATTGCCAAACGGTAAAATTCAAGCGTCAAACCCGACTAACAATCAACCTCGTCCCACGCCGTGGGCAAAGAGCCAGGGATATCCGAAAATGAGCCGTCCTAAAATGCAATTACGCCCCTATCAGCAAGCCGCCGTGGATGCGGTCTATCAATATTTGCGGAAGCATGACGACAATCCGTGTGTGGTTGTGCCGACGGCGGGCGGAAAAACGCCGATCTTGGCGACCATCGTCCGTGACGCAGTATCGCTCTGGAACGGACGGGTGATGATCATTTCGCATGTGAAGGAGCTTCTCCAACAGGCGGAGGAAAAATTGCTCCTGATTGCCCCCGATATTGACGCCGGACTTTATTCCGCCGGACTGAAGCGGTTCGACACCAAAAATGCGTGCATCGTCGCCGGAATCCAGTCGGTGTTCCGGCGGCCGGAAGAGTTCGGGCGCTTCGACCTCATTATCGTGGACGAATGTTTTCCGGCCGGAACCCCGATCAGCACCCCGCGCGGGGAAGTGGCCATCGAAGATTTGTATGTCGGCCAACCGGTTCATACCGCCCTCGGTGTCGGTGAAGTTGAATGCATTTCATCCCGCCCCGCCTTTGAACTCGTCAAACTGGAATTAAGCAATGGCAACATCATCGAATGCACCCCGAACCATCCGTTCTTCACCGAAACCGGATGGCGGAAAGCCGAGGTCTTGGAACTCGGATCGCGTCTTTTTCGCCGCGAAGATCTGCTTATGCTGCGGGAAAGAGTTTCATCCGTTCATCTCCCGGCATCCGGACGGGAAAGTAAAAAATGTGATGAGAGAGAATCTTTGGAAGAAGCGGCGTTTCTGCTCAATATCCTGCGCGAAGAAAGTGGAGAACCCGATGTTCCAACCGGGCATCCCGGAAAAGATGGGCGCAATTCTGAAGGAGATCGGGCATCGTCCGAAATTTCGTGGCGGGAACGGGCGACCGTTGACGGTTCCGCAGAAGCTGTTGAAGGAGAGATTGGGGGCGATGTGCGCTTCGGAGTTCGTCGTGATTACAACGCCTTCACAAAGAGAAAACGGAGCGGCGCACTGCTACAAACTCGACTTGGCGATCCCAGGCCGGAAAATCGGGATTCAGTTGGATGGAAACAATCACTCATCGCTGGTGATTCGGAGAACGGACAAACGCCGCAGAATCTGGTTGGCGGAGTTAGGGTGGTCGGTGTTGCACGTCTCAAACTCGCGAGCCCGCGAGTTGTGTACAACTTGCAAATCAAGGAGCACCCTTCTTATTTCGCTCATGGAACCCTTGTCCATAACTGCCACATGATCCCCGCGTCCGGCGACGGCATGTATCGGAGCTGCATCGCCAAGCTCACGGAGATCAATCCTTTGCTTCGGGTGATCGGGTTGACCGCCACACCGTACCGGATGACCAGCGGCATGATCTGCAAGCCGGAGAACATCCTGAACCGGATCTGCTATCAGGTCGGGATCAAGGATTTGATGAACGACGGTTTTCTCGCCAAACTCACCAACAAAGAGGCGGCAAGCTCCGTCGCCACGGACAATCTGCATATCCGTGGCGGTGAATTCGTCGAAAGCGAAGTACAGGAGCTTATGAACCAGACACCGCTGATCGAAAAGGTCGCGGTGGAGTTGGTTAACCGGACGCGTGACCGCAAGTCGGTGTTGATCTTCTGCGCCGGGATCGCCCATGCGGAAAAGGTGCTGGCGGAGATAAGGAAATATTCCGATTCCGTCGACGCGGTATTCGGCGACACTTTGCCGGGATTTCGGGATTCGATCCTCGCCGAATTCAAGGCGGGAAAGATCAAGTATCTCGTTAACGTCGGCGTGTTGACCACCGGCTTCGACGCGCCGAATATCGATTGCGTGGCGCTCCTTCGCCCCACCAATTCGCCCGGCCTCTATTATCAGATGGTCGGGCGCGGCTTTCGTCTCCACCCTGCCAAGGAGGACTGCATGGTTCTCGATTTCGCCGGGAACGTCATGCGGCACGGACCGGTGGATATGCTGGAGGTCGATTTCAATGAGGAAGAAAAAAAGAAGTCAAACGGCAAAAAATGTCCGAAATGTGACGAGGTCGTGGCGGTAAAGGTCATGGTGTGTCCGGCCTGCGGACACATCTTCATCCCGGAAAAGAAAGCCGATCCGCATCTATCGCTGAAAGCCTCGAATGGCGAACTCATATCCGGCGACAACGTCCCCATGGAAAGGATTCCGGTTTTGAGCGCGAGTTACCACGTTCATAGCAAACGCGACGCCGATCCGGGCGATCCCCGAACCATGCGGATCGACTACCATACCGGATTATTGACCTATTCGCAATGGGTCTGCCCGGAACATATCGGATACGCCCGGCGGAAATTCATCACTTGGTGGCAGCAAAACGCCCCCGGCTGTGATCTTCCCGAAAGCGCCGAGGACGCGGTATGGTTGGCGAATGAAGGCGCGCTCGCCGTTCCGAACTCGATTACCGTCCGTCAGGTTCCGGGAAAACGCTACGCCGAAATCGTCGACGTGCAATACCCTGAACGCAAACCGATACCGACCCGAGAGGAGTTGGACGCTATACCATTTTAAGGAGAATTATGCCTATATCAATTGAAACCGCCCGGTCGTATCTCGACGCGGGGCTTGCCGTCCTGCCCGCCGTGCGGGAACGGAAATGTCCGGCGACCGGCAAATGGAAGAAATGGAAGTCGCACCTTCCGACCGAATGCGAGATCAAAGCGTGGTTCGCCAATCAACCGGATGCCGTCTGCATTGTCTGTGGCAAAGTTTCCGGCAACCTTGAGATCATCGACTTCGATAATCATGGCGAACTCTTCGAAAAGTGGAAGGCGAAGATTGCGCCGGAGCTGTTCGAAAAATTGATCGTTGAGCGAACGCCCTCCGGCGGCTATCACGTCATCTACCGTTGCGACGAGGAGGTCTGCGGCAACCTGAAACTCGCGCAGGGAATGCGGAACGGCAAGGCGGTCACGCTGATTGAGACACGCGGCGAAGGAGGTCTTTTTCTCTGCGCCCCAACGCCCGGCTATGTGCTTTCCCAAGGGAGCTTTGCCAGCTTTTTCAGCATTTCCGGCAAAGCTCGCGAAGCTCTGCTGGAAGCCGCCTGGTCACTCAACGAAATCATGCCGGAACCGGTCAATGACAGCCACGTCTGCGGAAGCTCCGCGAGCTTCGCCATCCGCCCCGGCGATGCTTTCAACCAGTCCGGCGACCTCCGTCCGATCTTGACCGCCCACGGTTGGGAATCGACCGGAAAAGACGGCGATAATGAGCTTTTCCGGCGACCCGGCAAAGCTGGCAAAGGTTGTTCGGCGAGCTTGAAAAACAACGTGTTCTACGTTTTCAGCTCCAATGCCGCGCCGTTCGAGGCGAACAAGGGATACTCGGCGTTCAACGTTTACGCCATGCTGGAACACAACGGCGACTTCACTCAAGCCGCAAAGACGTTGCTGGAACGAGGTTACGGAACGCCCGCCGCAACTACCCCCGGCGTCGATCTCTCCGGCTTCATGGTTGCCGCCGAACCGCCGAAAGAGGACGCGGTATTGTCGTTGGCCGAGCTGGAGGAGCGCTATCCGAAACTCCGACCGCCGATCATCCACGGGTTGCTCCGCGAGGGCGAAACCATGAACATCATCGCGGCTCCGAAGACCGGCAAAAGCTGGCTCGTGCTCGATCTGGCGCTCGCGGTGGCCGCCGGGCGCGACTGGCAGGGCTTTCCTTGCGAGCCGGGCAAGGTGCTTATCATCGACAACGAGTTGCACCCCGAAACCTCAGCCAACCGCATCCGCAAGGTGCGCGACGCGAGAGGCATGGCGCTCTCCCGCATCGGCGACAAAATCTTCATCGACAATCAGCGCGGCAGTCTGAAGGACATCAACGAACTGGCGCAAAGCATCGCGCTGCTCGACAAGCACAAGTTCAAGCTCGTCATCATCGATGCTTTCTACCGGGCGATGCCGGTGAGGATGGACGAGAACGACAACGGCGGCATGGCCAAGCTCTACAACGCCATCGACCGCTACGCCAAGGCGCTCGGCTGCTCGTTCGTGCTGATCCACCACACCAGCAAGGGCAACCAGTCGATCAAGTCCGTCACCGATGTGGGTTCAGGAGCCGGGGCGCAGTCCCGCGCCGCCGACGCTCACCTCATTTTGCGGCGGCACAAGGATGAGGACATCGTCGTCCTGGAATCGGTGGTGCGGAGCTTTCAGCCCAATCCGCCGATCTGCCTGCGCTGGAATTATCCGCTGTGGAATGTCGATCTCACTCTCGATCCGAAGCAACTCGACGGCATTGAGGAGGAATTGCCCAAGCGGAAGAAAGCCGATGTTGGCGAGCTCGCCGTAATGGTCGCTGAGATTGTCCCCGAGGAGGGAATGCCGAAAACGCAGCTCATCATAAAAGCCCAAGCGCAGCTTGAGCTGTCGCGGGAAAAATCACGGAACGCCATCGCGGTTGGAATTGAACTCGGCCTGCTAGATGAAACGGATGAAATCGATTCCAACAACCGGAAACGGTCATTCAAAAAAATCACCAGATGCGGCTGAAAATCCGATGGCATCATGATGGCGGGAAGCTTTGCGGGGGCGGCGGTTTATATATTACCCTTAAGGGTATATATAACCAAGCTCGCAAAGCTCCCCCGGAAGATGCCCGGCGTCATTCGCGAAGCATCATCAGGAAAGGAGAAAAACAATGAAAAATAACAAACGCGCAGGAACGCGTCCTGTCGCGCGATGTTGTCAGGCCAAGCAATGAGCCTACTGCGGCGACGTCGCGCGTTGTGGCCGACGGGAAGCCGCTCAAATCGCGTCGTGGCAGGAGGGATCAGGCTTCCTCGGCCTCGAGCGGTTCCCCCCTGGGGGCCTATCTCGGAGAGGGCGCGGGAAGGACTCAAGCTAATAAGCACACTTGCTTGCAGGTGATAAAAAAACTCTAGCTCATGCGGATAAGAGAGTTGCGACTTTGCCAAGGCGATGTTTTTCGCGCCTCCGGCGACGCCTCGTGACAGTGCGCCCCGTAATGCAAATCTACCCAAACCAAAGGAATCCCTATGCAAATCACCAATATGAAAATCACCGACATTCGCCCTTATGAAAAGAATCCGCGCATCAACGATGGCGCGGTGGAGGCAGTCGCCAATTCAATCCGGGAATTCGGTTTCCGAAGTCCCATCGTCGTGGACAAGGACTTTGTCATTATCGCGGGGCACACCCGCCACAAGGCCGCGCTGTCGCTCGGATTGGAGAAAGTGCCGGTGCATGTGGCGGACAACCTTACCCCGGAGCAGATTCGCGCCTACCGTATCGCCGACAACAAAACCGCCGAAATCGCCGAATGGAACTACGAACTGCTGCCGCTCGAACTCCGAGAGTTGCAGGAGACGGACTTCGACCTCTCGCTCTTGGGCTTCGACACGGACGAGCTCGACAAGCTCCTGAACGGCGATATGGAGAATACGGTCATGGCTGGCGAGACCGATCCCGATGCCGTTCCCGAAGCGCCGGAGGAGCCGATCAGCAAGCGCGGCGAAGTCTACCGGCTCGGTAGCCATCTTCTGATGTGCGGCGACGCGACCAGCGCCGATGATGTGGCGAAACTAATGGGCGCAAGCCAAGCCGACCTCTGGCTTACCGACCCGCCGTATAACGTGGCGTACTCGAACAGCCTCGGGCAGACCATAGAGAACGACAATATGGACGACGGGCAGTTCCGGACGTTCCTGAATGACAGCTTCACCCAGGCGGTGGAGGTCATGAAGCCGGGCGCAAGCTACTATATTTTCCACGCCGACACCGAGGGCTACAACTTCCGAGGAGCTTGCCGAGACGTGGGCTTGAAGGTGCGTGAATGCCTGATATGGGTGAAGAACGCGCTGGTGCTGGGGCGATGCGATTACCACTTTCGCCACGAGCCGTGCCTCTACGGTTGGAAGGACGGAGCGGCGCATAACTGGTATTCCGACCGTTGCCAGACGACCGTGCTTGAGTTCAACAAGCCGAGCAAGAACATCGGGCACCCCACCGCAAAGCCGGTCGAGATGCTGGTCTATCTTGTGAAAAACAGTTCGCAGCGTGGCGAAGTTGTCATCGATACTTTTGGTGGTTCGGGCAGTACTCTCATCGCTTGCGAACAGACCGGGCGTGTCTGCCGGACAATGGAACTCGATCCGAAATACTGCGACGTGATCCGTCGCCGCTGGGCGGAGTTCGTCCACGGCGAGGGATGCGATTGGGCGGCGCAAACGCCGCCCGTCCGCTGACGCTCACTTCACCAATTCGAAGCAGCCCTTGCGCGATTCGCTTTTGCGGAAGCGCGAGGTTTCTTTGCCGCCGATCTCGCGGAAGATTGCCGAGTAAAGGCTCTGCTCCGGAGTCTTGGCGGCGGTCGGAATCCACAGGCCAAGCTCGGCGGCGCGGGCGACAAGTTCCTTGACATTGAGCGGCGATTCGCTTTCGAGGACTTTGGCGGCGGCGTTCAGGAGCGAGAGCTTCTTCCCCTGCTTTGCTTCGGGGGTTGCCGGTTCCGGCGTCGCCTCCACCGGTTCGCTGACGATGCGTTCGAGTTTTTTTACCTCGAACTCTTTTCCGCTAGACTGGCTTCTAACCTTCCAGCCGTGTTCCTCGACGGCGATGATTTCGACTGTGACTTCGTTGCGTCCGACCTTGACCGTGGCGATGGTTCCGACTTTCACTTGGCTGCTCATTTTGACCTCCATTTGTTTGGGTTGGGCATACCTAAGCGTGGAGTTGAAGCTATATCCACTCCACATTCAAACATAAAGGCGAAATATATGGATAATTCCCTGAAACTTACCGCGTTGCAGCCGGATATGCTGGTGAGGCTGCTGAAACAATCCGGCTGCCGGTCGGTATCCGATGAGGCTCTCGCCGCCGACATCGAGGCGGGTGCGCTGGTGAATCCGGACGGTACGTTCAACCTCGTCAACTACGCCGCATGGCTGGCAAAGGAGGCTTCTGATGATCAATCCGAATAGCATGCGCCCCATCGAAGTGGCACGGCTGCTGAACTCGACCCCGCTCGGCTTCGTGCTTCCACAGGCGCGGCTTTACCGCGATTTCAACCGGGTGGGTTTTCGTATCGCCGCCATCGATAATGCCCGCAACATCAATCTGCTGAAATACATCGCGTACCTCTATGACAGGAAGCATGCTGAAAATCTGCAAGGAAGCAGAAGCTATGACGAGCGACGCGATGCGGAACGTTCCAGGCAGGCGGAGCAGTCGCTCGCCGGGCGCGACATCGGGCCGCTGCCGGATGTCGTGGATCTCTGCCGCAAGACGGAGTGCGAGCGAAACTTTCGGCTGTTTTGCGAGAGCTACTTTGCGGAAACTTACACCCTTGACTGGTCGCCCGACCACCTGAAAGCCATTGGCAAGATTGAGACGGCGGTGCTGTCGGGCGGGCTGTTCGCCTTGGCGATGCCGCGCGGTTCGGGCAAGAGTTCGCTCGCTGAAACCGCCTGCCTGTGGGCGATGCTTTATGGCCATCGGGAGTTCGTGACGCTGATCGGCGCGACCGAGGCGGCGGCTCTCGAAATGCTCGACAGCATCAAGACCGAGCTTGAAGTGAACGAGCGGTTGGCGGAGGACTTTCCGGAGGTGAGCTTCCCCATCGCGCAGCTGGAGGGGATCGCCAACCGGTGCGCGGGGCAATTGTTCAAGGGTGAGCGCACCCGCATCACTTGGACGAGCAACGAGATCGTGCTGCCGACCGTGGCGGGGAGCAAGGCATCCGGGGTGGTCGTGCGCGTCGCCGGGATCACCGGTCGAGTGCGCGGAATGAAATACAAGCGTTCGGACGGGCGGAGCGTCCGCCCCTCGCTGGTCATCATCGACGACCCGCAGACCTCGGAATCGGCGGGAAGCTTGGAGCAGACCCGGAAGCGGGTGCGCGTCCTTGCCGGAGACATCCTCGGTCTCGCCGGGCCGGGGCAGAAGATTTCCGGTATCATGCCGTGTACGATCATTCGCCCCGGCGACATGGCCGACATCATCCTTGACCGGCAGAGCCACCCCGACTGGAACGGCGAAAAGACGAAGATGATCTACAAGTTCCCGACCAACATGAAACTATGGGAGAAGTATGCCGAAATTCGCGCGGAATCGCTGCGAACGGATGGCAATTTTGCCGCAGCGACCGAGTTCTATTCAGCCAATCGCGAGGAGATGGAACGGGGCGCAAAGGTGGCGTGGGGCGCGCGGTTCAACCATGATGAAATCTCTGCGCTCCAGCATGCGATGAACCTGAAATTCCAGGACGAGGCGGCATTTCAAAGCGAGTATCAGAACGACCCGTTGCCAGAGGATGAATGCGGCGAATCCCTGCTTTCCGTGGACGATATCTGCGCCAAGATCGGCGGGCTGGCGAAGGGGCGCGTCCCGCTCGGTTGCGACCGGCTGACGATGTTCGTCGACGTGCAGAAAGCGCTGTTGTTTTATGTGGTGGTGGCGTGGAGTGAAGATTTCACGGGCGCGGTCATCGATTACAGCGCATGGCCGGATCAGCACCGGCGGCAGTTTTCGCTTGCCGATGCGAACCCCTCCATCCAGTCGATGTTTCCGAACGCGGGGCTGGAGGGCGGACTGTACGCCGCCTTGAACGAGCTGACCGAAGACCGGCTTGGTCGCGAATGGGAGCGGGAGGACGGCGCGATGCTGAAGATCGAGCGGGTGCTGGTCGACGCGAATTGGGGGCAGAGCACGGACATCGTCTACCAGTTCTGCCGCCAGAGCGCGTTTTCGGGCGTGATCCTGCCGTCGCACGGACGGTATGTCGGCGCGAGTTCGAAACCGATGACCGAGTACCGCAAGCAGGTCGGTGACCGCATCGGGTTCAACTGGATGATGCCTTCCGTCACCGGGAAGCGGGCGATCCGGCATGTCGTCTATGACACGAACTACTGGAAATCGTTCGTCCACGCCCGGCTTGCCGTGCCGCTTGGCGACAAGGGGGCGCTGTCGCTCTACGGCCGTATCCCCGGCGTCCACCAGCAGCTCGCCGAGCATCTCACCGCCGAGTATCGCATCCGCACGGAGGGGCGCGGCAGGTCGGTCGACGAGTGGAAGCAGAAACCCGACCGCTCCGACAACCACTGGCTCGACTGCCTCGCTGGATGCGCCGTCTGCGCTTCCATGCTCGGTGCGACATTGCCGGAACTGAATCCGGCTCGAAACGCACCAAAGGAGCGAATTCGCCTTTCATCGAAACGTAAAAACATCGTAGCCACAGTCACAACACGTGAATCGATACGGCTCTCCGACCTGAAATCGAAAAAAAATGAAAAAAATTCAAAAAATTTATTTTTTCGTCAATGAAAATCAAAAAACTTGCAAATATACCCGGCGAACAATCAACGGAGGAAATCAATGAATTATGGAAGCGTATGCAGCGGCATCGAAGCCGCGAGCCTTGCATGGAAGCCGCTCGGCTGGGAGGCGAAATTCTTCGCCGAAGTCGAACCGTTTTCGGCGGCGGTGCTGGCGCACCGGTTCGGGGCGACGCGGCCTCTGCGCCCACTCGACCCGGCGGAGGCGGCGAACGAGAAAGACCGCAAGCTCCGAGAAAGTTGGCAGAAACAGATCGCCGCGATGCCGGAGGTCGGGACGATCCCCAATCTCGGCGACTTCACCAAAATAAGGAATGAGGATTATGACGGAAACATCGACCTTCTCGTCGGAGGCTGCCCATGCCAGAGCTACTCTGTCGCCGGGTTGCGGAAGGGACTCTCCGACCCCAGAGGCAACCTCTCGCTTGAGTTTGTCAAGCTGGCTTACCGCTCAAATGCCCGGTGGCTTGTCTTTGAAAACGTGCCGGGGTTGCTTAGTTCAGGCGACAAAGGAAGCGATTTTGCCGGATTCCTATCGCTGCTCGCAGGATGGGAAATCCCTGTGCCAAACGGCGGATGGCGGAAGTCCGGGATCGTCACCCCGGCACCCGGATGCTTCGGAGTGGCGTGGCGAGTGCTTGACGCTCAATATACCCGAGTTCCCGAATTTCCGAGGGCGATCCCGCAGCGAAGGCGACGTCTCTTCGTTGTCGGATATCTTGGAAGCTGGGAATATCCCGCCCAAGTATTATTTGACGGCGAAATGCTCGGAGGGGATACTCCGCCGCGCCGAACGAAGAGGCAAAACTCTTCCACCGGTGTTGAAGCTGGCGCTGATCCGGCAAAGTGGTGGAACGGCTCCGACCTTGCCGACACCCTGACCTGCACCAGTCACAACCAGCTGATGCCGGACAAGGCACGGCTACAATGCGTCTTGGACATGCGACAAGCCGAAGCATGCGGAGACGAAGTGTCACCGACTTTGATCTCCACCGATTACAAGGGCGGCAAGGCGGTTTGCTTTGAAAACCACGGAAACGACGGACGGATAAAAAAGGTAGCAGTATCTCCGACCATAACAAGTCGCGCTGGAACCGGCGGTAACAACCTCCCCTTGGTGTTGAACGATGCGCTCGGCTTCATCAAGAACGATGCGGGCGGCATCCAGCAATGCTATGCGGACGGAGTGTTCCCGACCATGCGGAGCCAAGTGACCCCGGCGGTGGCGATTGCCGAAAATATCATCGGACGCAAGGTCGAAAACGGCGGCAATGGCGTCGGGGCGCAGGAGGAACTGAGTTACACCCTCAACTGTACCGGAGTTCACGGTGTGGCGCAGAATGCCAGCGTCCGGCGGCTTCTTCCGGTCGAATGCGAGCGTCTGATGGGATTTCCGGACCACCATACGCGGATTCCGTGGAAAGGATTGGTAGAGGAGAATTGTCCCGATGCTCCAAGATACAAGGCATGTGGCAATAGCATGTGCGTCAACGTGATGGCATGGATCGGCCAACGTATCGAACAAGTGGAACGACTTATTCGGATGGATGAGAGTGCTCCCGCAGAAACAAAGTGATTTCCGGCTTCTTCATTTTTCCTTGTGCAACTTCCAACACCATTGCGGTGAAGTCGTTGACCGATGCGGTGAATTCAATGCCGTTCAGATCAAGAAAGACCAGCGCCGCCATCGCGCCGACGCGCTTATTGCCGTCGACAAACGGATGGTTTTCGACCAAATGAAACAGATAGGCGGCGGCCATTTCATAAATGTTCGAATGGAGAAAATCCCCGCCGAAAGTGGCGGACGGCATCCCCAGCGCCGATTTCAGCAGATTGACGTCGCGAATACCAGTGGCTCCCCCGAATGTCTCGATCTGGTAAGCATGAATTTCGACGACTTCCGAAAACGAGAGAAATTCAGGTTCCAGATTCACTTCGCCAGTTCCTCGAAAGACTTGGCGTAACGTTTGCCGATTTTGGTCACGGATTTGCGGAATCGAGCCATCTTTGTCTCGTCCTTGACGGGAGTGAGGATCAACGCCTGTCCGTCGGTCACGACTTCGAACGGAGTGTCGATATCCGCCCCGAGCAAATCGAGAATCGGGCGCTCAATCACTAGTGCCACGCTGTTTCCGTGCTTGGTCAATGCTTTAATCATGGGCAACCTCTGTTTGTTTATACATTGTCAATACAAAGATACAACGCAAAAAAGGAAAAATCAAGTTAATATGAGTGAAAACGATGAAAAATTGCGAGAAAACGCGAACGCCCCGAAGTCTGCCGAGATTGACGGGCAGAAGATTGAGCAACATTCACTGAAGGATCAGATTGAGGCTGACCGATATTTGGAATCGAAGAAGGCGCTCCGGCACGGCTTGGGAATCCGCATCACCAAAATGAAAGCGGGAGGCGGCGCATGTTGAAAGCGGTCATGGATTTTTTGAAGCCGAAGATCCGCGCTCCGGTGAAGTTCATCCGGGGGCGGTTCGACGCGGCGGTGACCAATGGCGACAACGCCAAGCACTGGAGCGCCGCCGAGTTTCTGAGTGCCGATGCTGAAGCAAATGCGGATGTGCGGCGGATTCTGCGGGTGCGTTCGCGGTACGAGATCGCCAACAACTCTTATGCAAAAGGGATCGTGCTGACGTTGGCGAACGACACGGTCGGTACCGGGCCGCGCTTGCAGATGCTGACCGAGGACGATGCGCTCAACCGGAAGATCGAGCACGATTTTCATGTGTGGTGCGCCGAGGTTGGATTGGCGGAGAAGCTCAGGACGGTGCGGATCGCCCGTTGTCAGGACGGCGAATCGTTCGTTCTCCTCGCGCAGAATCCGAATCTCGGCAACGAACTGGTGAAACTCGACGTGCGGCTGATCGAAGCCGACCGAGTTACGGACGATCTCTTGAACCGCGACCCCAACCGCATCGACGGCGTCACCTTCGATCATTTCGGGAATCCTTTGAGCTACCGAGTGCTGGACTATCATCCCGGCGGTGAGTGGACGGGGGCGACGGAGGCGCGGGAGATTCCGGCGGAAAATATGATTCACATCTTCCGTGCCGACCGCCCCGGACAACATCGTGGCGTTCCCGAAATCACACCCGCTCTGCCGCTTTTTGCCCAACTCCGGCGGTTCACGCTGGCGGTTTTGAGTGCGGCGGAAGCGGCGGCGGATTTCGCCGGGATTCTCTATACCGATGCGCCGCCCAACGGTGAAGCGGACGCCATCGATCCGATGGATTCGATTCAGCTCGAACGAAACATGCTTCTCACCATGCCCGGCGGCTGGAAGATGGGTCAGCTCGACCCGAAGCAACCGGCGACCACTTACGCAGAGTTCAAGCACGAGATTTTGAACGAAATCGCTCGGTGTCTGAATATGCCGTTCAATGTCGCGGCGGGTAATTCGAGCGGCTACAACTATGCTTCCGGGCGGCTCGATCACCAGACTTATTACAAGTCGATCCGGGTGGATCAGGCGTTTATGGCGGCAAAAGTTCTCGACCGGATTCTCGCGGTCTGGCTGCGCGAATACAGCCTCGCGGAAGGGGTCGAATGCGACTGCCGCCACACCTGGTTTTGGGACGGCGTGGAACATGTCGATCCCGCCAAGGAGGCGACGGCGCAAGAGAAACGGCTCGGTTGCCGCACTACTTCACTCGCCGCTGAATATGCCCGACAGGGGAAGGATTGGGAGTCGGAACTCCGCCAAATTGCCAAAGAACAGGAATTGATGAAACAACTCGGCATTGCGCCGCAAACCGAAACAAAAGAGGAAGAAGACGATGAACGAATTTCTGACGATTGAAGCCGCCGCCGGAGGGAAGCCGAAAGTGAACGGCCTCGCGTATTCCGGAGGCAAGATGAAGCTGCCCGGCTGGAAGCATCCGGTGGTGGTCGACCTCGGCGGCATGGCGATCCCGGAGAGCGTGCCGCTGCTCGCCAACCATGAAAACCACACCGCCAGCCGGGTCGGCATGGTGGCGGCGAAGGTCGACGCGAACACGCTTTTGATCGACGGTGAGATCGTCGCAGAGGGCGGCAAGGCGGAGGGCATTGTCGCCCAAGCCAAAGCCGGAGCCGACTGGCAGCTCTCCATCGGAGCCGATGTAGAAGAGACCGAACTCGTGCAAGGCAAGCGTCATGTCAACGGCATCGAGCACGAGGGCCCGTTTTATCACGTCAAGAAGTCGACGCTTCGCGAGGTTTCCGTGGTGGCGGTCGGAGCCGATCTCTCGGCGCGGATGCAAGTCGCCGCCAAGTTCAACCTTACAGGAGAAAATATCAACATGGATGAAAACGACAACGAAATCGCAGTGAAAGCCGAACGTGACCGGGTGATGAAGATCCGTGCCGTCTGCGCCGGGGAGTTCCCGAAGATCGAAGCGGAAGCCATCGAAGCGGGCTGGACGCCCGAAGCGACCGGAGAAAAAGTGCTCGCCGCCTACCGTGCCAAACAGCCTGAAACCACGGTGAGCGTGGTTCGCAAAGCCGAACCCGCCTCCGGGCGGAACTCGCTGGAAGCCGCCATGTGCCTCCGCGTCGGCATCCCGGAGGAGTCTTTGGTAAAAGCCTACGGCGAGCAGACGCTCGAAA
The DNA here is from genome assembly GCA_040393525.1 of Victivallis vadensis. Lineage (GTDB taxonomy): Bacteria > Verrucomicrobiota > Lentisphaeria > Victivallales > Victivallaceae > Victivallis > Victivallis vadensis_A. The sequence goes on from JBEBTY010000001.1 coordinate 146,480, forward strand.
CCGCCTGGCACGACCGCGATATGCCGCTCCGACAACTGATGGTCGAGTGCATGCGCCTTGAAGGGCTGGAGGCGCCGCGCAGCTTCGACAATCAGGCGATCCGTGCCGCGTTTTCGACCGTGAGCCTGCCGGGAATTTTGAGCAACGTTGCCAACAAGAAGTTGCTCCAGAGTTATGAGGCGCAACCGGTGACCGCGCTCAAGCTCTGCTCGACCGGCGACTTGAACGACTTCAAGGAGAACGAACGCTTTCGGCTGACGGACGTGGGCGATTTGCTCCCGGTCGCGCCGGACGGCGAGATCAAGGATGGCGGCGTGACCGAAGAGGGAGCAAAGAACCAGCTCGACACCTACGGCAAGAAGTTCTGCCTGACCCGCAAAATGGTCATCAACGACGATCTCGGCGCGTTCATGAAAGTTCCGACCGCGATGGGCAACCGCGCGGCGCGGCTGATCGACCAGCTCTTCTTCAAGCGGTTGCTGGCGAACCCGGCGCAACTCGACGGCAAGGCGTTGTTCCACGCGGAGCATAAAAACCTGCTGAGCGGCGCGACCTCGGCGCTCTCTGCCGACAGCCTGAAAAAGGCGATCCGCCTCTACCTTGACCAAGTGGATGCGGACGGGCAGCCGATCAGCGTCGAACCGCATTTCTTACTGGTGCCGACCGCGTTGAAGCATCTCGCTATCGAACTGACGCGGGGCGCAACGCTACTCATGTCGGGCGGCACAGAGAACACCGTGCGCCCGGCAATCAATGTGCTGGCGGACGAGAACCTTCAGATCGTCGCGTCTCCGTATCTCGCCAACTCGGCGTATCCGGGGGCGAGCGAGAATGGCTGGTATCTGTTCGGTTCGCCGAATCAGGTGGATACGTTCGAGATCGGTTTTTTGAAAGGTCGGCGCACCCCGACTGTGGAGCGTGGCGACCTCGATTTCAACGTGCTCGGCATGTGGTTTCGCGTCTATTTCGACGTGGGCGTCCGCGAGCAGGATTTCCGGGGAATGGTAAAGGCAAACGGTCAAGCGTAAGGAGAAAACGAATATGACTGCAAGATATGTGCAAAAGGGCGAATCCATCGATTTCGTCCCCGAAACGGCGGTCGCCGCCGGAGACCTCGTAATCCAGAGCGACCTTGTGGGAGTGGCGAAGCTCAACATCGAAGCCGGGAAACTTGGCGCAGTGGCGGTGGTCGGCGTGTATGAGTTTCCGAAAGGAGCCGTCGCCATCGCCTTCGGCAAGAAGGTTTATTGGGACGCGACCAACGGCGTGGTGGTGACGACCGCCACCGGCAACACGCTGATCGGCAAAGCGGTAGGTGATGCAGCGGCGGATGATGCCACCATACTCGTCCTCCTGAACGGTTGATGGGCATGCTGGAACAGGCGGCGGCGTGGCTGGAAGCCAACCGCTCCGCGCACCTCACCGTTCCGGTGCTTTATCGCCGGAAAGGCGGCGGGGAAGCCACGGTCAAAGCCGCGCTCGGGCGGACGCCGTTCCGTGCCGAAGATCAATACGGCGTGACCGTCTGGGTGGAGAGCCGCGACTTTTTGATCGCGCTTTCCGAACTCGGTGCGCTGCCGGAACGCGGCGACAAGATCGAATACAATGGCAGAATGTATGAAGTCCTCGCCCCCAACGGCGAACCGTGCTGGCGTTGGTCGGGGACGACACACACCACCTGCCGCATCCACACCAAAGAAATCGGAGAACAAGAATGAATGGGATCATGAAAGTGCCGTTTTACGGCAATGAAATCGTCGCCGTGGAGAAAGACGGCAAAAAGTACGTGGCGATGAAACCCATCGCAGAAGCGTTGGGGCTTGATTGGAGCGGTCAGCTTGGACTGATCAAAAATGATGTCGTTCTGAGTTCAACTATGGTCGTTACGTCCATAGTTGCTGATGACGGAAAAATGCGTGAAATGGTCTGCCTTCCGCTGGAATATCTGAACGGCTGGCTGTTCAAGATTCCGGCGAGCCGCTACAAGGGTAATCGTCGTAAAGCCATCGAGCTTTACCAGTGCGAATGCTATCATGCGCTCCACAACTACTGGCACAACGGCGGCGCGGTGAATCCCCGGCTGGACGAAGCGCAGGCGGCGGGAGTGGTCGGTGCGGTGGCTGTTGCCGGAGAAGGTCGTTTTTCGGATGAAATCTGCAACGCGCTGAAAGCGGTCTGCGCCCGTCTGGAGCAGAACGCCAAAGCCATGACCGTGATGACGGCGCGGATCGTCTATCTGGGGAACTTCGAGCCGAAAGGCAGACCGTATGAGATATCAAATGCTACCGGCCGCCCGAAAGACCACTTCGTTTCCGGCTATTTTACCAGCAACTCCAGGGCGAGGAAGATTTCCATGCTGGAACTCCACCCGGAACTACCATGGGAGAAATAGCCGATGGCTAACGGAGACAATCCCACCCATGCGGATATCTGGGAGGTCGTGAACCAGTCCCGGATGGATATTGCCAAGTTGCAAGGGATGCTGGAGATGCATTTTCGCGACAACACTCACCATAATCCGCCTTGCAAGGTCGCGGCGGACGTTCAAAAAACGATGCTCTCGGCGGTCGGTGCGGCGCTTCTTGCGCTGCTCGGAGCCGCCGGAGCGTTGGCGCTCGAACTCTTCCGGAGGTGAACATGAGCAAAGTCGTGAAAATCGCTGAAGCCGTAGTCGCCGAGCTGGCGGACTACAATGCCGAGCTGATGTTCTTCCCGGAGTTCGATTTGAAAGAACTCGAAGAAATGCGAGTGGCGGTTGTTCCGGCGGGAACCGAGTACAAGACGGTCAGCCGCCACGCTCACGAGGAGTTGCTGAAGGTGTCGGTCGGATTTTTGAAGCGCGGCTGCGAGGATGAACTGCCGGAACTGCTCCGGCTGGTCGAAGGACTTGGACTCGGCTTTCTCAACCGAAAGCTCGCCGGAGCAACCTGCGTGGCAGTCGCATACGACCCGATCTATTCGCCGGAGCATCTGCGTGAACGCGGACAGTTCACCAGCGTGATCCAGCTCGTATTCAAGCAAATCAGATGAAGTGCCGGATCGAATTCGACGAGCGCCGGATACTGGTGGCGGTCGAGCGCGACAACCTTGTCGCCCTGCGCCGTGCCGGGGCGTACATCCGCAAGGCGGCGCGAAACCGCGTCTCGCAGAGCGAGCGCTCGTCCATGCCCGGAACTCCGCCGAACACCCGGCGTGGATTGTTGAAAAATTCGCTACTGTTCGGGGTCGAGAAGCGTGCCGAAACCGTTTTGATCGGTCCGGCGGAGTCGATGATCGGCGTATCCATGCATCCGCATGAGTTCGGCGGACGCTACAAAAAGCAGCGTTATCCCAAACGTCCGTTAATGGGGCCGACGCTCGAAAAATCAGTTTCAAAGCTCCCGAAGATGTGGGAGCTGGCAGTAAAATAACCAGGAGAAAAATCAATGGCTGTAGTATTGGGTTTGGATGCGAAACTTCTGCGCGGAGCCGCCGGTTCGACCGGCTCGACCGAAGTAAAGAACGTCAAGGATTTGACCTTGAATCTTGAGTCGGGCGAAGCCGATGTGACCACCCGCGCCACCAAGGGATGGCGGGCGACCGTCGCCACGTTGAAAGACGCAAGTCTCGAATTCGGCATACTTTACGACACCGCCGACGCAGACTTCACCGCGTTCTCGGATGCGTATTTCAACAATACACCGCTTGCGCTGTTCGTCACCGATGGCGATGGCAACGGTCTCGACGCCGACTTCTCGATCACGGGATTTTCGGTGGAGCAGCCGCTCGAAGAGGCGTTGAGCGTTTCGGTAACCGCCAAGCCAACCGCTTCCGAACGTGCGCCGCAATGGAAAACGGGAGCCTGACCATGAAAAGTTTTACCGATAACGTGGGACGCGTCTGGACGGTCAACGTCAACGTGGGAACCGTCAAGCGCGTCCGCGCCATCTGCAACGTCGACATCGCCTCCATCGTCACTATGGAAGCGGACGGCAAACCGAAGATTGAACTGCTCGAACGATTGGCGAGCGACCCGGTGCTCCTGGTAGATGTGCTCTATGCTGTCTGCAAGGAGGAAGCCGACGCGAAGAACGTTTCCGATGAGGAGTTCGGACGCGCCATGGCTGGCGATTCGATTGAAAAGGCGACCGCCGCATTGCTGGATGAAATCATCGATTTTTTCCCCGAGGCGAAGCGCCGGGTGTTCGCCAAAATCCTCGCCGCCACCCGGCGCTTCCAGGAGAAAACGAAAGCGGAGCTGGCGAAACTGCTGGACAATCCGGCGCTCGACGGCAAGATCGACGCGGCTCTCGAACAATTGACGATCTCATCCTTGAATTTGCCGGGATCTGCGGTGTAAACCCCTATCCTTATAAACTGAGGGAACTGGCGATGATGGCGGAGGCGCGGGAGAAGGCCGAATGGCAGCGCACCGCGTCTTTGATGGCACTCGTAGTCAATCTTGTCCGCAACCCGAAGAAGTCGAAACCGGCGACACCCGCCGACTTCAGCCCGTACCACGCCAAGCCCAAAGTGGCAGTGAAAGCGCCGCTTTCGATCTTGAAGGAGGTGTTCGTGGGAAAATGATTCTGCCTATTTTGACTGAAAAATAGGCAGAAAGCATCAGCGGTTAGGCAGGAAATCAGGCGAGCGCCAGTTGTGGAATCGCCGCGATTTCCTTCTCGGATTGAGCGGCGGCTACGCACAATCTGATCATGTCAAGCCAAGCTCGGTTCCGGTTTCTTCTTTGGTCTGCCGCCTTTTGCTCCGTTGGCGCGGCTGGCGGCGGACTTCCGGGGCGTGCGGACGGAACCGCCGGCAGCGCCAAGGCGCGACATCTGGCGGCGGCGTTGCTCATTCCACCATTCGACCGAAACCATGCTTGGATTTTTCGGCGGATGCTCCAAGTACTCGACCTCGATATCGATATCGGCGTCCGGCCAATGCAGGCCGACCGCACTGGCTTCCACATTGTAAAGCTCAGACACGAAACAGCTTTTAAAGTATGGATAAAGTTCAAAGTCAATCCGATAAACCTTGCCGCAATAGTCAACGAGCATGAAGTCACGACCAAGTTCCAGCACCTTAGCTGTCAGCGTTGTTCCATTTTTCAAGGCATTCATCTTTCCGCCTCCTGATTTCGTTAAGGATTTTATTTGCCGTCGCCGCGTTGATGCCTTTGATGTATTCAATTTCAACGTCCGGCTCGAGCCAAACTTTCATCGCTTCCGGTGACCCGAATTTCACAACATGCACATGGGCGCGATCTTCCTCGTGGGAGAATCTTCCGACCCAGAACCCGAGAAACATGAAAAATTTCGGCATCGTAAATTCCTGCGTATTGTTATCTTGATAATATTATAAACCCTACGCTTGGGTTTTTCAACTCTTATTCTATAAAAAAGGCCCAAATATGTCCATATCCAGCAATATCCGCGCCGGGGCGGCCTATGTGGAGGTGACCGCCGAAACGAGCAAGCTCCGGCGGAACCTTGCGTCCGCCCAGGCGCAGCTTCAGAGCTTCGGCAAGTCCTGTACCGCCATTGGCCGGGATATGCTGATGGTTTCGGGGGCATTGGCGGCTCCGATGGCGCTGGCGCTGAAGTCTTTCGCCGGGTTCGACGACCGGATGCGGCTTGTCCACGCCGTCACGCAGGCGACCGAGGCGGACTTCAAATCCCTGACCAAGACGGCGCAGCGGCTCGGGCGCGACACCAGTTATACCGCGCAGCAGGCGGCGGACGCGATGGTATCGCTCGGGCGTATGGGATTTGCTCCGACAGAAATCCAAGCCTCCATCGACGCGGTGCTGAACCTCGCCCGCTCGACCGGGACGGAGCTTGCCGATGCAGGGGACATCGCCGCCAACGCGATGCGGATCTTCGGAATCGAGGCGTCAAAAATGGGGGCAGTTTCCGATGTGCTGACGGTCGCCACGAACAGTTCGGCACAGACGCTTTCCGACCTTTTTGAAGGCTTGAAGATGGGTGGTCCGCAGGCGAAAGCGGCGGGTGAATCCATTCAGGAGACCGCCGCCAGCCTGGCGGTGCTCGCCAACATGGGCATCAAGGGTTCGCTCGCCGGAACGGCGCTACGGAAAAGCTTCTCGCAGTTCACCAAGGTGAAGGTGCAGGATCAGCTCCGGGCGGTCGGCGTGGAGACGGTCGATGCGAACGGCAACCTCCGCAAGATGGCGGAGATCATGCGCGACATCGGCAAAGTGATGAACGCGATGCCCTCCGCCGAAAAGCTGGCGTTTGCCGAGGATATCTTCGACATCCGCGGTTCACTCGCCGGGCTGACGCTGGGCGCGAACACTGACGAACTCGACGCGATGCTGGCGAAGCTCCGCGACGTGGAGGGTGTCGCCGCCGAAACCGCCGCCGCGATGGACGCCGGGCTGGGTGGCTCGTTCCGGCTGTTGTGGTCGGCGGTCGAGGGATCGTCGAACGCGCTTTCCGAGGCGATCACCGGCACCTTGCAGCCTTTGATCGACAAGATCACCTCCGTCATCAACGAGACGACCAAGTGGATCGAGGCGAACCACGGTACAGTCACGGCAATCGCCGCCGTGGTGGCTGGGGCGGCGGGACTGGGCGTGACGCTGATCGGCATCGGCATTGCCGCCAAGGGCGCCGCCGCCGGAATCGCCGTGGTGCAGACAGTGTTGAAAGGCTTTGCTTTCGTGCAGGGCTTGTGCGTGGCGCAGGGTACGACGCTCGGCAATTCGCTCTCGCTTTTGACTCAGGCTTTCACAAACTACCGCAATGCGGCGATCCCGGCGATGGTCGGAACGAGCCAGCTTCTTGCGGCATTGAATCTGCCCATCGACGTTCGCGCCAAGCAGATCGCGGCTGGATTGGTGCTGATGTCGAACGCCGAAGCCGCGAGCACCACGAAATCAATGCTGGCGACGAAATGGTTGCAAGCCACCTCCGCCCTGAAATCATTCAGCCTAGCGACGGTGGCGGCGACCGCCTCGACCAAGGCGCACACCGCCGTGATCGGGATTTCCTCGCTGGCGACCAAAGCACTGTCGGGTGCACGGGCGTTTGCCGCTTCCGTGGCAGGCTTGTTTTCCGCCGCCAACCTCAAGGCTACGGCAAGTTCCGCGGCGGGGAGCGTGGCGAACTTCCTGCTCGCGGTGAGCGCGAAAGCGGTGGCGGCGGGGTATCTCGCCGCGACGGCGGCAGCGGCGGCCTTCTGCGCGATCCCGATCTCGTGGATTCTGATCGGCGTGGGGGCGGCGCTCGCGGCGGTGGTGATCGGCCTCAGCATGGCGGCGCGGCACACCGCCGACCTCTCCGACAAGATGGAGACTCTCCGGCAAAAGGGCGACGACCAGCGCCGCACCGATCAGATGCGGATGGAGCGCTTGAAGCAGCTTTCCGAAAAGCAGAAGCTCTCCAACGCCGAGATCGCCGAAGCGGAATCTCTGACCGGAAAGCTGACGGCGAAATACGGCGACTTCGGCGCGGGCATCGACGCGGTGGCGGGGAAGCTGACCCTCGCCGCCGACGCGCAGGACAAGCTCAACGAGTCGATGAAACGCGCCGCGCTCTCCGAGCTGGAGGCCGAGATCGCCGAATACGAGGCAAACTTGAAGGAGCTCCGCAAGGAGGACGAATCGCTGATGTCCTACTGGAACCACAACTTGTGGAGCCAAGTTACCGGCAAGCAGGCGGAGGCGGTAAAGCAGCTCGAAGCCAACGGAGATCGCGCGATTGCCAACCTTAAGCGGATGGGCGCGGCGCGCGAACGGATGAAGGCATTGCAAGGCGGCGACAAGAACGCGCTCACCGGCGAAGGGGAGAATACGGAAGAGAACCTTCAAGCCGAGGAGCAGCGCCGGGCGGTCTCCGCCCAGACCGCCGCCGATGCGGAATCCCGCGTGGCGGCCATCGACGCGCAGTTGGCGAAGGAACGCCGGAGCGAACTGGAGAACGAGATCATCGAAATCCAGAATCTGAACGACGAGTATAAAAAGCTCATTCAGACGATGCTCGATTTCGAGCGCTCCAAAGCCGACGCGCTGCAGGACAAGGACAAGATCGCGGAACTGGAGAAGAAGCTCGGCGAGGCCGATTCCGTCGCCGCCGAGCGGATCGCCAACGCGCAGGACAAGGCCGCCGAGGATTTCAACCACGACGTCGCCAACCTTGAACGCCGTTTCGCCGAAACCGAACAGGGAATCCAACGCCGCCGCGAGGAGCGCGAGGTGGATCGGAAAATTGACGAGACGCTGAAGAATGATCCCGAAGCGGGCGCGGCTATGCTGAATGAGATGATCGAGCAGTACCGCCAAGCTGCTGCGGCGGCGAAAGCGACATTCGAGGCGGAGCTGGAATCCGCCAAAGCGGACGGCAAGATCGACGACGATGAACGGCAACGGATCAACGAGGCGCAGGAGGGGTACAGCCGCGCGGAATCGATGCTCGACAAATACGAGGCGAAACTCCGCGACGCGCAGGAGGGGACGAGTCAGGCGGCGGACCGCAACCGGACGCTTGGCAGCTTCTTCACCGAATCGCTGAACGCCATGCTGGGCGGCGGTGGAACCGAGGCTGAAAGGACGGCAAACGCCACCGAACAGATGGCGAAACAGGGCAAGGAGACCAACAAACTCCTGAAAAAACTCGAAACCGGCGGCGGAACGCTGAACTACGCATAGGAGGAATCATGAGAGTTGAACAAAGCTACGAGGGGCATCGCAAGTCCATCGACAAGAACGGCAAATACACCGCCGTCGAGATCCAGTATCTGGTGTTCGAGGCGGTGGACGAAGACGCGGCATTGGCGGCGGTTCTTGCCGAAGCTCCTGCCGAATGTGGCGAACTGCCGCTCGACGGGATCGAGATCGACACGCGGGAGAACGACAGCACTTATCGAGTCAACGCCGTCTACAAGCCGGAGGACGATTCCTCCGATTCGAGTGACGATGGGGATGATGAAGACCCGACCGTCAGCTTCGACTGCGGCGGCGGCACGAAACACCTGAACTACGGAATCGCGCAGCGGAAAGCCTACGGCGACAAGGATGCGGGCGGCGCAATCGGCTGGAACGGCAAATGCGGAGACGATTGCGAGATTTCCGGCGTGGACGTTCCGACCGCCCAGCTCCGCGAAACCTATACGAAACCGATGCGACTCAGCCAGCTCACCACCAGCTACAAACGCCGGGTGGCGGAGCTGGTCGGCAAGGTCAACTCAAGCTCGTTCAAGGGCTGGAACGCGGGCGAAGTCATGTTCCTCGGCATGAGCTACTCGACCCCGGCGAAAAAGGCGAAGAAGGTGACTGTCACCTTCAACTTCGCCGTCCAACCGAACGAATCCGGCGCGAAGGTCGGTGGCAAGAGCATCGGCAGCAAAAAGGGTTTCGAATATGTCTGGGCGATCAGCAAGACCACCGCCAGCGGCAACGTCCCCAAGGTCGAACTGGAGGGCATCTACGTCGACCAGGTGTGCGAGTATGCCAGTTTCAGCGGATTGGGGTTGTAATTATGGCGTTCTTCCCTGACGTGACGAGCGGCGAGGAGTTCAAGCCCAACGCGCTTTTAAGCAACAACATCCGGCATCTGGTCAACGCGATGAACGGCTTCGCGGCGAAGCCGATGACGGCGACCGGCGGCATGATCCGCATCCAGGTCTACAATAACACTTCATCCGTGATCGCGGCTGGAACGGCGGTGAATTTCAGCGAAAACGCTGCGCTCTGCGGTGATGCCATCCCTGCTAAACCGCTGAAGGACATCGCGAAACCGTGGGGCGTGGTCGTGAACAACCTCGAAGCCAAGGCTCTCGGGAGCTGCATCCTCTGCGGCCCGGCAACGGTGTCACTCTCCGGCTCCGGCGAATACGCCGCGCCGAGCGCGTCCAGTCCGGCGACCTTCACCCGAGGCGCGACTGGTTCGCCGGTGATCTTCGCCTCCGGCGGTAAAGGGGTGATCCTGCTCGGCGCAAGTTCGCAAGACAGCTACGACGGCCCGTTCGCGTTGAGCTATGACACGGAAAGCAAAATGCTAAAAATCAAGGCCGGATATCTTTCAAGGAACGGTGAATTCAAGACGGTCGCCGCTGCCGCGCTTTTCCCGCAAAGCGGAATGGTGTGCGTCGCTTCCAACCTCGACAGCGAGGGGAACTGGAGCGAGCCGGAGGTAAAATTCGGCGAATCGGGGCAGTTCAGCTATCCCGTCGGGAGCTGCAAGGTGAGCGGCGAATCGGTGACGGTCTGCTCGTTCCGGGTTCCGGTGGCGATCCTGCTCGCAGTGGGGGATTGCAGCGAATGAAGCTCTGGCGCGACTACAAAACCAAAGTCCTTCTGATAAAGAAGGGGTGGCTCGTGGCTTGCTGGATCTGCCCCTGCTGCACCCCCCGCGTGATCGCGAGCAAGATCACCAACCCCAGCTCGCCGCGCTGGGACTTGACGCCGTATCAGGGCGAGCACATCGGTCTCCCCGGCGCAAGGTGGCGCATCCGCGACGTGGGGGAATCGCACTGGAACAACAGCGACAACGGCTGCTCCGGCTCGATCTACAACAACGGAAGCATCGACGGCGACGGCGTCCTCACGGGGCTGCCGAACGAGTTCGTCTCCGACTACAGCTACAACGGCTACATGCAGCTCCAGATGGGCTGCGTCGATGAAAACGGAAACATAACATGGCCCTGTCCGGGCGGAGGATGATAATGTTTGAATTCAAGGACAATCGCTTTACCCACATGCCGTTCGCCGCGCCCGGCGGGAAACAGCTCTGCTGCATTATGGCGGACGGGCTGTGGAAGCTCCATCACTTCACCGGGACGCGGTGGAAGCGGATCAAGACCGGGTTGCCGGAGGACGCGACCGAGTGCGGCCCCTGCGCCGAGTTCGAGGACGGCATGTGGAAGATTTCGTTCGTCGCGGGCGGCGCGAAAACCGACCGCCAGTTCCGGCTTTACCGGATATTGGGCATCGGCAATGCGGCGACGCCGCTGCTGGAAGCCGACGTCGGTTTCGTGCGGAAAGACCGCGTGGTCTACGCCGGACGGCGCACCCCGATCCGCATCACCGAGCCAGGCCGGACGGTCACGCTGGAGTTGCCGGAAGTTGAGTTTCTCTATCGCGTTTCCTACGACCCGTTCCAGGCGAACCGGCTGCTCATTTCGGGGCAGTTCCGCGATGGCGGAATCTTCTCGTGGGCGTACCATCCCGGAACGCGAAAGCTCTACGAGCTGATAGCAGACGGAGTCCCCGCCTACAAGGCGGCGCTCTATGACGGCGACTGCTACTACGCCCGGCGTGACGGGGAATTCGAGGAGCGCCACATCACCAAGGCGGAGCGATGGGAACTGATTCCGCTCGCCGCCGCTAAACATATAATCGAGACCGAGGAGCAGACGTATTCCCGGCCTCCCGACTCGGAGTTTGAATAATGAGCTGCAATTGCCACACAAAAAGCGGCGCGTCTGTTACCCGCGTCAGCCCATTCGACCAATGTACCGTCTGCGCGAAAAAGCATGTTGTGAAAGCGTGGTCGCTCTGGAACGAGTTTCTGTACACGGACGACAACCGGGATGCGATCTCCGGCCAGCTTCGGCTCGCCGCCGATCACCTGATGTACGATCACCGCGAAACGGCGCTCGCGGTGCGAAACCTCGCGATTCTGATAGAAGATAACCGCGACCGCGACATCGGCAGGGGCTGGTGCGAGGTGCTGGACGCGGTGCGTGCACATTTCAACGCCGATCACCCGGAAGCGGTGAAACGACTGGAACAATTGAGGAGTGACTGATGCAAAATATAATCTTCTACGTGGCGGCGAACGAGACGCTGGGCGCGGTGCGCGATTATGCCAACGCCAAGTCCGTCACGCCGCCGACACTGGTGCGCGGCGTGGAGGCTTGCCTCAAGATGCGCCTGTTTGCAGAACGCGACGGAACCACTCCGTATCCGCTCGACACCTTCGCCGGGATCGCCTCCTGGCAATGGGCGATGGACAACGATTTTTCGGAGGCGACCGCCTACAAATTGATCGGCGACAACGGCGACATCACGGTTTCCTCCATTGTCGAAAACGCCGAGGGCGGCGAGGTCGAATACACCGAAATCACGATCCCGATGAGCAACATGAACACGGAGGAACTGGCGGCGTGGCTCGGTTCGGAGAAAAGCAAGTCGGGGCTGGTGGGCGAGCTGATCGGGTACGATGTGGCCGCGCGGCAGATTTTCGTGTTGCAGATCGAGAATTTCACGGTGCGGAACCGGATCACCAGCCTCGGAAATCCGAACAATATCGCGCCGGACTACCTGACGGCGGCGCAAGTCACCGCCATGATCGCCGCCGGGGTGACGCTCCAATTCTCGGCCGATGCCGACGATTGGCACGATGCGCAAACGGATGCTGACCGCTACATCCGCTTCCGTAGCGCCTCCGGCGTGGGGGCGCAATGGAGCGAGCCGCTGAAAATGGCGGAGGGCGCAAAGGGCGATCCGGGCGTGGACGCTTTCTGCTACATCGCCTACGCTTCGGACGCGGCGGGAACCGGGTTTTCGCTCACGCCCTCCAACAGCCTGAAATACCGCGCGGAACTTCATTCGACGATTGAGATCACGGAGCTTTCCGCCGTCGATTTCGAGGATGTGCCGTGGGTGAAATATATCGGCGACGACGGACAGGGGATGGGCGACATGCTCGCCTCCAAGTACGACCCGGACGGCGATGGCAAGGTGAGCTCCGCCGTCAACGCGGATTCCGCCTCCGCCGTACCGTGGAGCGGGGTGTCGGGGAAGCCGTCGAGCTTCGCCCCCTCGGCTCATACCCACGCGATGACGGAGGTCTCGAATCCGGTCTATCAGCGGGAGTATAGCGCCGCGAACCCGAAAACGTTGTTTCTGGACTACCCGATCATCCGCAACACGACCGTCAACGCCTCGGCCGATCTCGCCATTGACTTTACCGCCGTGCAAACAACGGTCGGCGGCGCGGCATATGCCGGGGTGAGCGGTTGCATGCTCACGTGGGAATACCATGCGCCATGCTCGCAGACGGTCACCGGCGTCACAATCGGTAGCACCGATTCGAGCATGGTCGGCATCGACATCCCGGAGACGCTCCCGCTCAAAAACAACGCGGCGACGGTTCATGTCTTCGTGATCCGAGCGGTCTACAAGGCGGGCGCGGTAAACAACCTCCGGCTCCAGGTCAACTACGCTTACAGCTATGAGGCGTAACCATGCGGATACCATATCAATTCAACAAGATGGGCGCGGGCGGCCACCTTACGGTCGACGGGCCGGTCTACGGTTCGCGCGGCGTGTTCACGTTTCTGCGAAACGGAAGCTGCAACCAGAGCGCGATGACCATGCGGAGCCGCTTCATCGTCTCCAGCCGCGTCAGTCGAATGGAGGTCTACAATGGCGGTTCCGCGTTCAACACCACCGTCAACTACGGCGGCAGCGTGTTCGTCCGCGACGGTGGGCACGCCGAGAATACCGTAGTCAACAGCAACGGCTACCTTCACGTCAGCCCCGGTGGGACGGCGTCCATGGCGGACGTGAACGACTACGGCTACATCTACGTGAGCGGCGGGTTGGCGGACGGGGTCGAGATCCACAGCAACGCGCGGGTCTTCGTCCATTCCGGCGGAACCGTCCGCCGCGCCAACGTCTCGGTGGGCGGCTCGCTCTACGGTCAAGGCGTGTCGGTCACCTTCGAAAGCTGCGTCGTTTCAAGCAACGGCCGCTTCGACATCGGCAACTCGACCGGAGTCCGCGCCCGGCATACCACGATCTGCACGTATGCAAGCATGTACTGCTACAACAGTTGCGCCGTGGAGCACACGACCGTGATGAGCGGCGCATACCTCTACGTCAGTTCCGGCGCAAACTGCATCGGCGTGGAGGTCGCGGCGGGCGGCATCGTCAACCACCATGTGTGGGGCAACGACGAGCTGACCAAAGTCACCGGGACGAACCAGTACGGCACGTTCTGGACCAGCAACGGCACGGCGTATGGCTACGTCCTCGCGGGTGGCAACCAGCAACATCTATATCACTACGCGAGCGCGGTCAGCACGGTGATGTCGAGCGGCGGGACGCAGTTCGTCAGCTTCGGCGCGGTGTCGGAATGTCCGCAAATCTCCAGCAACGGCAGGATGTACCTCTATTCGAGCGGCAGAGCGTATGACGCGGCGATCCATTCCGGCGGCTATCTGTACGCCGACTTCCACGGCACGGCGATCAGGGCGACGGTCAGCTCGGCCGGTTATCTGTACGTCAGCAACTACGGGCGGGCGGCCAACGCCGAAGTGGAAGCCGGGGGCTGCATGTACGTCTCCAACGGCGGCGCGGCGACCTCCACCATCCTTGCCGGGACGCAGTACGTCTCCAACGCGGGGTCGGTGTTCCACACCACGCTCAACTCCGGCGGGATCATGTACATCCGCTACAACTGCGCCGGATCGGGCGCGGCCGTCGAAAGCGGCGGCAGCCTCCACGTCTCGCAGAACTGCTCCTATGCGGACATCGTCGTAAGCTCACGCGGCTGGCTGGGAGTCTACGAAACCTGCGAGATCGCCTCCGTGACCGTGGAAGCGGGCGGGAGTTTTCTGCTCTCGCGCTACTGCAACGCCACCTCGGTTTCGGTCGCCAGCGGCGGCAGCTTCCACGTCTACAGCGGCGCGAGCGCCTACGCCGTAAGCTCGGCAATCGGGGCAATCGTCACCGTCGAGACCGGCGGCTACATCCAATATTTGTAAGGAGTATCATGAACGACTTCACCATAAAATGCGATTCCGTACCGGGCAAGCCGTCCGAGCCGGTATTCGCCCCGCCGCCCGACGACCCCGTCATAGAGGCGGTCGACGGCATCCGCTTCGACTTCAACCGAGGGCTGCGCGTCCAATTCCCGAAAGACAAGGCATACCGCTGCGTTTTCCGCGACCTCGACACCGGCTGCCTCTTGTACTCCATGGACATGCAGCCCGGATGCACGGTCGAAAGCGTGAAGAAATACTTCATCCGCTTCCGGCTCGAAATCTATGAAAGCGGCGAGATGGTTTTCAGCCACGATCTTGACCTCACCGGGAAAAAGGTGCTGGTGCAGCTCCCGGTCGGGGCACTGGGCGACACCATCGCCTGGTTCAGCTACGTCGAACGGTTTCAGAGGCAGCATGGCTGCGAACTCTATTGCTCGATGGCGCAGGAGCTCGCGGCGATCTTCCGCGACCAATACCCCGCGATCACCTTTATCAATAAGGAAGAGGCGGCGAAATTGGAACCCTATGCCACCTACAATCTCGGACTGTTTTTCGGCGGCGACACGGATCACCAGCCGTTCGATTTCCGACAGGTGGGACTGCACCGCACGGCGGGGCATATCCTCGGGCTGCCTGACCTCTCCGACGAGCCGCCCCGCGTCAAGCTCACGGCGAAGCGCAAGATCAAGAAGCCCTACGTCGTGATCGCGTCTCAGGCGAGCTCGCAGTGCAAATATTGGAACCACCCCTCCGGCTGGCGCGAGGTGGTGAAGCACCTGAAATCACAGGGCTACCGGGTGCTCTGCATCGACCGGATGCCGGAATACGGCACGGATTATGTGTGGAACCACATTCCGCACGGCAGCGAGGATTTCACCGGCGACCTGCCGCTCCAGGAGCGGATCGACCTGATCAAGGATGCGGATATGTTCATCGGCCTTTCATCCGGTCTGAGCTGGCTCGCGTGGTGCTGCCGCGTTCCGGTGATCCTGATTTCAGGATTCACCGATCCGGTCAACGAGTTCCACACGCCGTTCCGCGTCCACAACCCCACCGTCTGCCACGGTTGCTGGAACGACACGCGCTGCGACTTCAACCACTTCGACTTCCTCTGGTGTCCCCGCAAGACGGAGAACGGCGGCAAGTTCGAATGCACGAAAATGATCTCGGCGAAAATGGTTTTCGACCGGATAACGCAAATCCAAACCATGGAGATGAGACAACGATGAACGCGACATTTGTCCAACGGGGGGAAGCGGTGGACTTCGTCCCGACCCGAAACGTGGAGGCGGGTGAAATCCTCCGCTTCGGCGGCTTGCTGGGGATCGTCAAGATCCCGGTGAAAAACGGCGAGCTGGGGGCCTTGCACCTCGGCGGCATCTTCGACGTGGTGAAAACCACCGGAGCCATCGCCGCCGGGAGCCGGGTGTTCTGGAGCGAAGCCGCGAGCGCGGCGACCTCCGACAGCCTCGGCAACGCCTTTCTCGGCGTGGCGGCCTGCCATTCCCAGGCGAGCGCCGCCAAAGTCAGAGTCATCCTGAATTTCGGCCATCCGGATTCCGAGGGCGGCGGTTCGCCCGACGGCATCCAGTGGCAGACCATCAACTAAAAGAAAAGGAAACACCATCATGAGTCAAGTCTTGTTTTACGCCGTCACCGCCGTCCAGTTCAACGCGCTGGAGACCAAGAACCCCAACGCCATCTACTTCGTCACCGACGCCAACCGGATCTACAAGGGCGCGGTTCCGTACACCCACCCGGTTGCGACCGTGGCCGCGTTCCCGGCGACCGCCGAGGTCGGCACGCTCTACATCCATCAGACCACCTTCGAGGCGCGGACGTGGAGCGGGAGCGCGTGGGTCACGGCCTCGCCCCCGGTGGCGACCGTCATCGGCGCGTCCCCGACCCACGCCCAGCTCCCGACCGCGCTGGCGGTGAAGAACTACGTCGACGCGGAGATCGTCAACGTCAACAGCGGCCTCTCCGGCGCGGTCAGCAATGTCGGCTACAACGCCGCCGCCAAGTCGATCTCCGTCCAGAAGGGCGCGGGCGAGGCGGTCGTGACCGCGCTCTCCGGGCTGTTCGACGGCGTGGGCTACAACGGCGCGACGGGGGTCTTGAGCTTCACCACCAACGGCGGCACCCCGGTTTCGGTGAACCTGCCGGTCGAGCAGTTCCTCTCCGCCGCCAGCTACGACCAGGAGACGCACGTCCTGACGCTGGCGCTGAACGACGGCACCGAGTTCACGGTGAACCTCGCCGACCTGGTCGACGCCTACACCGGCGGCAGCACCGGCACGGCGGTCGTGAGCGTCTCGGGCGGCGCGATCACCGCCAGCGTGAAGATCTCCGCCGCCGAGGGCAACCTCATCGGCAGCGACGCCAACGGGGTCTACGCGACGCTCGAATGGCAAACTCTGTGAGGTGAATGATGCCCCAATTCAGACCGTGCGTCACACAGCGGGCGCGGGTCGATGACGGCCTCGTCCGCAACGGGCAGCTGATCATCGCGGTCGATACCGGGGAGATGTTCTTCGACTACAACGGCCGCCGCATCGCCCTCGTTCCGGGCGGCGGCGCCGTTGTCTCCGAGGAATCCGGCATCACCGGGTTTTCGACCGTGAACGCCGCCGTCATCGCGTCCCCTTCGGTTTTCGGAGGGGGCTACGGCGACGGCGTGGCCAACGCCCCGCAAGTGGAACTCGCCGCGGCCGCCGAGGCCGACACCACCTATCCCATCCTGTAACTTGAGAGGTAACGATGATATTTTCCGACACTGAATTCCAAGTCCTCTACGTCGACCCGTCGGCGCAAAGCGGCGGCGACGGCTCCGCGCCCGGAACGCCGCTCAACGCGCTCCCTGAGACCGTAGGCGACATGGCCGACAACACCTGCTTCCTCATCCGCCGCACGGCGGAGAGCGCGGCGGTGAACATGCCGATTGGCAACACCTCCGCGATCACCGGGGTGTTGTTTCTCGGCATGCCCAAACCCGCCGACGCCATGTGGTCGCTCGTCCCCGAAGCCGCCCGGCTCGCCTGGGGCGGCGATGCCCACGACTACGCCAACGTCAAGGCCGACACCGGCAGCGACCCGTGGTCGGGCGAGGAGCGGACGTTCCAGCTCCCCGCGCTGCGGACGTTCCTGCTCCACCGGGTGTATCTGTTCCGCGACGGGACTCCGGCCTACATCCCGATCATGCGCTTCCCCTCCGACCAGCCGACCGCCTCCATTTCGCTGGAGCATTGCAAGTTCGGGGCGAAGGGGGTCGACCTCGACCGCGCCGACTTCACCGCCGCCGTCGGCTCCGACAACTGCAAGTCCTACATGGAGATCAACACCGCGCAGATATTCTCCATGCGGCACTGCATCGTCAATCAGGTTCCGGCAGAGGACCATTACTATGGCTACAGCTACGGCATCTACTTGCAGAACGCCAGCTTCATCACGGTCAACGACGTCGACTGCTACTGCACCACCAGCCAGTACGGCGGCGAATATGGGCCGGGCATGCAACCAATGCTGCAACTCACCAACGGCAACAAGACCGGCGCGTATGGAAATTACGAGAACATGCGTTTCCATATCCTCATAAACAAGACCTGGGGCTATCTGCCGAGCTTCTTCTACGCCGCCTGCAACGATCACTGCGTGCTCCGCAAGGTCTCCGTGGAGATTCTCGAACGGCGGCTGGGCGAAGGGACTCCGGCCACGCTCAGCATCGGGCAGCCGATGATCCGCAGCCACGGCAGCCGGGAGTTCCTGATCGACGGCATCACCGTCAATCTGCCCGGATGCTGGCGGATCGAGACCTCCGGGCGGGTGGTCTCGCTCTCCGGCTTCGCCAACAGCACCGTCCCCGGCGTGTCGAAGTCGATCCGCGACATCGCGATCAACCTCGCCGAGACCGGCGGGCTCGACGGCGAGCGGAACGGCGACTACTACGATTGGGTCAAGTACGGGACGGACAACATCGACCAGTACCCCCACGGCGCGGCGCTGGAGCTGTCGTTCAGCGAGCGGCACTACAACGAGGGTTCGTGGGAGCCGGTCGCCGTCCGCGACGTCACGGTCAACCACCCGCGCGGCGTGGCGCTCTACAGCTTCGGCTGCCAGCTTCGTGAATGCGCCGTGAAGGGGGCGGTGAAGATGCGCCGCACCAACGCCGACCTCAGCGCCGTGGAGAGCTACTACCCCGGCTACGCGGTCTTCGCGGCGGAGGCGACCACGCTCCGAATCGGGACGCTCACCCTCGGCAAGGCGAACGCCGCCGTCACCGGGGGCGCGGACGACCCCGCCGTCGGCTCGCGGTACTCCGACAGCTCGTTCGTCTACGTCGACAGCGCCAACGGGGCCTTGAAGGGCAATCTCGGCGAAAACGCGACGAACGTCTGGAACGGGTACAATTTCATCTGCGGCAACGAGATCGACGCCGGGCACTATGTCTGCCGCTCGGTCAACTACGTCTGCGACACCTGGAACGTCCACCGCGTCGGCGGTTCCCCGGCGGTCTTCAAGCTCGCCAACAACTCCGCCGACGGCTCGGGCGGGCTTTCCCTCGGGCGGCAGCCGTTCCAAGGCATGCGAGTCACGCCGGAGGAGCCGGGCAAGTACCTCCTCCGCGTCCACTGCGCGGCCAAGGCGTTCACCGACCTCTCCGAGCTGGGGCGCAAGGTGGTCGCGCAGGTCGCCGTCCCCCGGAGCAGCGGCACGTTCGAGACCGTGTTCAGCAACGCCGCCGGGCGCTGGAGCCGCGACGCCGAGAGCGTGTGGGAGAACGACGACGACCTGACGGCGTTCAAGCTGGAGATCCCCGTCGAGGTGACCGAAGCCGGGGCGCTCGACGTGAAAATCCATTACTCGTGGTACAGCATCGCCGGGTATTTCTACCTCGACCCCGCCGTGGAACTGACCGCGGAGGAGGTGTAAATGCTGCTGCGTGAACCGAAACTCAAGATAACCCGCGACGCCGGAGGCGCGGCCGGGGTCGAACTCGCGACGAGCCTCCAGCTCCGAATTTACGGCAGGATGTTCACCGTGAAGCGCGGGTTCGTCTCGGACGGCATGAGCATCCCATGGCTGTTCCGCCCGCTGATCGGCGACCCGTTCGAGCCGCCGTTCATCTACGGCGCGATCCTCCATGATTGGCACTACCGGACGCAGGAGATCGACCGCAACCTCGCGGATACGATCTTCCGCTCGATCCTGAAAAAGTCCAGTGTCGCACCGTGGAAATGTTCCGCGATCTACCTCGCCCTCCGCCTCTTCGGCTGGACGGCGTGGCGTTCCAACCGCAAGAAATTCATCACCAAGAAAGGCAACTGACCATGAAAACGACCATCACTCTCACCCTCGCGCTGGCGGCGTTGCTCCTCGCCGCCGGATGCTCCCACAACATCTCGACCTACTCGGACGGCATCGGCTTCGAGACCACCTTCCGCCCGGACAGCGGCAACTTCGGCATAATCCTCCGCTACGGCAAAATCTGGAACTTCGTAGCCCGCGAAAACGCCGAAGCCGAAATGAACGGCCGCAACCAGTTCGACACCGATGGAAACCCCATCTCCAGCAAAACGGACGGCAACGTCAAAATCAAAATCGGAACCCAGACCACCGGCTATGAGCGCGACATCATCGAAATGCTGAAAGACAACCCCGAAGCGATCAAGGCGTTCTACGAGTCCAAAAACAAAATCAACGAGAAGAAAGAGTAACCCCCATCCCCCGTCAGGCCACCGCCCGGCGGGGATTTCTTCACTATATCGGCGGAAGATGTTGATGATAAACGGTTATTATCGATATATCTGCAAGATTAGACTGGCTATCCCATTATTCCACGCCAATGTATGCACAGTGAACGACAACAACAACAACGACAAGGAGATAAGACGATGGTTTTAGGATGGATCAGCCCGAAAGAGGTCGCCCGGATGGGCGGGTTTCGCAAAGCCAACGAGCAGCTCGCCGCCAAAGGCAAGCGGATCGACATTTTCGACGGCGAATACTGGATCGTGAAAAACTGAGGAGGACGGAAGAATGAAAACCTACGATGTAGTCAACAACGAAACCGGCTACCGCGAGACCTTTTACGACCTCCCTTCCGCCAAGAAGGCGATGAGGGAAAACAACGCCAAGGGCTTCATCACGAAAATCTGGCGCAACGGAGATTGGGAGCCGATGGGCGAAATCAAGCTCGCCGGACAGAACAAGACCTTCGCCGCCAACACCCACCAAGCAAAAGCAAGCTACAAATAGGAACAAGAAAATGACTACCGAACAAATCAAAAAAGAGATCGGCATGCGGATCGCCAACCTCGAATTCACCGCCAGCAAAATCGACCTGAACGAATATCGCGACCCGAGCCAACTCCTCGCCGCCCACCAGACCAAGGCGGGCTACACCGCCCAAGCCGAAGAACTCCGCAACCTCCTGAAAACCATCACCGGAGAAACAAAATGAGCACAAGAGCGATGATCGGAATGAAAATGCCCGACGGCAGCGTCCAAGCGACCTACCTCCACAACGATGGGTATATGCTGCACACCGGCTACACCCTCGCCACCTGCTACGACACCGCCGAAAAGGTGTTCGCCCTCCTGAGCCTCGGAGAACTCAGCAGCATCGCCGAACGCCCCGCCCCGGAACCGGGCGAGCCGCACACCTTCGCCGCCCCAGCACCCGGCGTGACCGTCGCCTACCACCGCGACTGCGGCGAAGCCCTCCGCCCCGCAAAGCACTACGCCAACCACGCCGCCTACCTTGCGCAAGCAATGCGCGATACCTCCGTCTCCTGCCTATACCTTTTCAACAATGGCCGCTGGCTCTACGCCAGCCAAGCCACCGCCGAATTCATCGAAATCAAATTCACCATCGGAGAATGACATGGACACCTTTTTTTCACCCAACCCAACTGCGACCGTTGCGGCAAATCCCTAAAAAACGGCCGCATGATGAGCATTTTCAACACCGACTGCCTATGCCTCGCTTGTGCATCGAAGCCGAATGCCAACGCCACGACTGCAGGCCATTGGGGTAATTTGGACGAATCTTAATCCGTCACGGCTTGCCTTCTGATTCAATTTCTTTCAGCGATTTTCCGGCGGCATTTTTCCATTGGGCGGGTCCAGAAACGCTATAGCCCAAGAGGAAATCAGCCGCCGAGGATGAGCTGGAAAACAGTATGTCTTCAGCAGTGAGCCAGTCAACAAATTTTTTCTCATCGGCAAGCTTTTTGCGGAGAGCAATTGTTCCCTTATTCAGCGACTTGGCTGAAACTTTTTCATTCATGGTTGCCCCTGCGAACACAACAAAACCATCGGGAGCCAAAACTCCTTTTGCTTTTACTTTGGCAGTATTCAGAAAAAACATTTTCTCTGGTTCTTTTTCGGATTGCACCGAAATAATCGGCTCAAAAAGACGATGCCCTAACGCATTGACCAATATGAGCGAATGTTCGATGAATTCTTCCAATTCGGCCAATTCCGGCTCGGAAAGAGCTGGTTTCGGAGGGGCGTTTCCATTCTGTAGGTCGTAGCGCTTGGCTATGATTGCAAGTTCGTGAAAACGGTTTTCCAAATATTTAACATGAGCCTTATTTAGATTCTTGTCCTTGCTGATAAACGTAATGACCTCGTTCCAGAAGTCTTTCCCGTCGAGGTGCTGGCAAAGCCGGTCATATACGTTCTCCGCTTCTCCAATATACGACAACGCCCTCCCATCTTCATCGTTGCGACCAAGTAAGAAATAAACCCCTGCCTGTTTTAATTCAATTCGGCTTGCGCTTTCTTTTACCCGAGTCCGAGGTATCTTATAGGCTTTGCCAGTCCAATTGGACAGCTCGCATGTCCATCGCCCGTTAGGATCGCCATCCATGAGAAACAAAGTGATCTTTTTTCCGTGAGTCATGACATTCTCCAGAAGTTGTTCATTTTTAAATTACAGTCATTGGGAGCATTAGTCAATGTAAAAGTCAAGCCGAGGTAATCTTTTTATCGACTTGCAATCAATTTTTATACGCAAAAAGTGCATAATATCGCATTTGTGATTTGAATTTGAAGTTTTTCGGGTTATCTTTCTTTGTATCGTTTTTTGTGTAGCTTTAATCGTGTTTGATCGGAGAATGGATTTGAAAGTCAGCTACAATAAATTGTGGAAACTTCTTATCGATAAGAAGATGATGAGGGTTGAGTTGCGCGATTCCGCGCGAATCAGCACCACATCGCTGGCGAAACTGGGGAAAGACATGAATGTTTCCATGGAAGTCCTGAAGAAGATTTGCCGGGCGCTGAATTGCAATGTAGGCGACATCATGGATATTCTGCCGGATGAAGACTGAAGAAATGCGTAATCATTTTAATAAACTTGGAGATTGATATATATGAATAAGCAACAACTCGCCGCGAAAATCTGGGAATCCGCCAACAAGATGCGTTCCAAAATCGAGGCGAACGAATATAAAGATTACATTCTCGGCTTTATTTTTTACAAATTCCTCTCCGACAAAGAGATCAAATATCTCAAGGAGAACGATTGGACGGAGGCGGATTTTCCCGCCGTTACCGAGGATGACTCGGAGACAGTGGAGACTGTTCAGAAAAATATCGGGTATTTCATCTCGTATGACAATCTGTTCTCGTCATGGATCGCCAAGGGCAGCGACTTTTCGGCGGATGATGTCACGGTGGCGCTTTCGGCGTTCAGTCGCCTGATCAATGCCTCACACAAAAAAGTGTTCGACGGCGTGTTCGCCACGTTGGAGACAGGGCTGTCGAAGCTGGGAGATACCTCAGGGGCGCGAACCAAAGCGATCCGCGATTTGCTGTATCTGATCAAAGATATCCCGATGGACGGCAAACAGGACTATGATGTGCTCGGCTTTATCTATGAATATCTGATCAGCAATTTCGCCGCCAACGCGGGGAAAAAGGCGGGGGAGTTTTATACGCCGCACGAAGTCTCCGTGCTGATGTCCGAAATCGTCGCCAACCATTTGAAGGATCGCTCCGAGATCAAAATTTACGATCCGACCAGCGGCTCCGGTTCCTTGCTGATCAACATCGGCAAATGCGTCGCCAAATACATGGGAGGCGACGATCATATCATGTATTACGCGCAGGAGTTGAAGGAAAACACCTACAATCTTACCCGCATGAATCTGGTCATGCGCGGCATTACCCCTTACAATATCGTCACTCGCAACGGCGATACGCTCGAAGAGGACTGGCCATATTTCGACGAAAACGACCCGGTCAACACCTATAACCCCTTGTATGTGGATGCCGTGGTCTCCAATCCTCCGTATTCGCAGGCGTGGCATCCCGCCGACAAGGAGACCGATCCGCGCTACAGCCGGTTCGGTCTTGCCCCCAAAGGGAAAGCGGATTATGCTTTTCTGCTGCATGATCTTTTTCACCTGAAGAGCGACGGTATTATGACGATTGTCCTGCCCCATGGCGTGCTCTTCCGTGGCGGCGAGGAAGGGACAATCCGCAAAAATCTGATAGAGCAAAATCACATCGACGCCATTATCGGGTTGCCCGCCAATATCTTTTTCGGCACCGGCATCCCAACCATTGTGATGGTGTTGAAACAACGCCGCGCCAACACCGACGTCCTGATCGTCGATGCCTCCAAAGGGTTCGAGAAGGTCGGCAAAAACAACATTCTTCGCGCTTGCGACATTAAAAAAATCGTGGATGCGGTCACCGCGCGGGCGACGGTGGAGAAATTCTCGAAAAAAGTGGAGCGCGACGAAATCCGGAGCAACGACTACAATCTGAATATCCCGCGCTATGTGGATTCCTCGGAGAAGGCGGAGAGCTGGGATATTTACGCCTCGATGTTCGGCGGCATTCCAAAGAGTGAATTGCTGGAACTCCATGACTATTGGCGGGCGTTCCCGAATTTACGGAGCGCGTTGTTTCAGGATATCAACGAGGGGTATTGCGCTCCCGCCGTCGCCGATCTCAAAGAGGTGGTCCGGAACCACCCCGATATCCGCGCGTTTATCGGCCGTTACGCGGAGATGTTCGCTTCGTTCGAAGCTTTCCTTCATTCGGAGCTGATGGAGGAAATGGCTTCCGTAAACCTTTCGCAGGAAGAAACGGTTCTTGCCGACGATATCTTCGCCAGACTCCGGAATATGCCGTTGGTGAATCAATACGAGGCGTTTCAACTGCTTCATGATGATTGGAGCCGCGTCGCCATCGACCTCGAAATCATCCAGACCGAAGGTTTCGCCGCCGCCCGGCAGGTTGACCCCAACATGGTCTTGAAGAAGAAGGACGGCAAGGATCGGGAGGTGCAGGACGGCTGGATCGGGCATGTGATTCCCTTTGAACTTGTACAAAAGACGCTGCTGGCGGACGAACTCGGCGGACTCAAGGCAAAGGAGAACCGCGTGACCGAAATCGCCTCCGCTCTGGAAGAACTCCTGGACGAACTGGACGAGGAGGAAAAGGAGAAGGATTTCGTCAACGAAGCCAAAGACGCCTTTGTTCCCGCTGAGGTCAAAAAAGTATTGAAAGCCAAGGAGGCGGAACCCGTCACCTTCGCCATCCTCCGGCGGGCGGACGCACTGATCACCAAAGAAAAATCGCTGAAAAAGGAGTGCAAAGACGATGCCGCAAAACTCCACTTGCGGACCAAAGCCACCATCGAGGCGCTTTCGGAGGCTCAAGCGCTTGAATTGTTGAAACTCAAATGGATTACTCCGCTTATTGAAAGCATCGACACGCTGCCCCATACCGTCATCGCCGAATTCATCGCCAAATTGGACGCCTTGTGCAAAAAATACGAAACCACCTTCGCCGAAGTCGAGCGGCAAACCGCGGAGACGGAGTACGAATTAAGCGGTCTTCTGGACGAACTGTGCGGCAACGAATTTGACATGAAGGGACTCAACGAATTCAAAAAATTGCTGGGAGGCGAATAAAATGGCCGAAAACAGCAAAAAACCGGCCATCCGGTTCAAGGATTTTACTGACGCTTGGGAACAGCGTAAGCTCGGTGAGATTGTGGAACGTATCGTGAGAAAGAACACGAATCTTGAGTCCACGCTTCCGCTGACGATATCTGCCCAATATGGCCTTGTAGATCAAATAACGTATTTCAACAATCGGGTGGCGAGTCGGGATGTTTCCGGCTATTACTTAGTGTTGAATGGAGAATTTGCCTATAACAAAAGCACATCTGATGGGTTCCCATTCGGCGCAATAAAAAGACTTGACTTATATCCAAAAGGCGTATTATCAACATTATACATCGTGTTTTCGATTCGTGACAGGGAGCAAACGTCTTCCGATTATCTCACTGTGCTTTTTGACACCGACCGCTGGCATCGTGGCGTTTCTGAACGCGCAGCCGAAGGTGCCCGGAATCACGGATTGCTGAATATCTCTGCCGAAGATTTCTTCGATATCAGCATCCACCTTCCAAAGGAAACGCGAGAACAGGAGAAAATCGGCACGTTCTTCCGGAATCTTGACCGCCTTATCACCCTTCATCAGCGTGAGTATGACAAATTGGCGACGATAAAAAAATCGATGCTCGAAAAAATGTTTCCAAAAAATGGCGCGAATGTCCCAGAAATTCGTTTTTCTGGCTTTACTGACGCTTGGGAACAGCGTAGGCTAAATTCGGTCGCCGAATTTCGGCGCGGATTGACCTATGCACCACATGATATTTCTGACACAGGTATTCGAGTATTACGTTCCTCAAATATTACTGAAGATACTTTCGTCATATCTTCTGATGATGTGTTTGTAAAGCCTGACGCAGTAAACATTCCTAATGTCGAAATAGGTGACATCCTTATCACTGCTGCAAATGGATCAAGTCGTCTTGTCGGTAAACATGCCGTTATACCGACTATTCAGGGTAAAATGGTACATGGCGGCTTTATGTTGCTTGCTCATCCGCATAAACATTCCTCTTTCATAAACGCATTGATGAGTGCTCCATGGTATGCTTCTTTTATCAACACCTATATTGCAGGTGGGAATGGGGCTATCGGGAATCTAAACAAGAAGGACTTGGAAGAACAAAATATTCCGTTTCCTAATGACGGCGAGCAAGCGAAAATCGGGGCGTTTTTCCGGTCATTGGATCGTCTTATCACCCTTCATCAGCGTGAGTTGGAAAGGCTGAAAAATATCAAAAAATCATGCCTGGAAAAGATGTTTGTTTAACCGAAAGGTCGAAATTTATGAAATTATACCACGGAAGCAATACGGCGGTGAAGAAACCGCAAATTATAGAATCTGATCGAAGGTTGGATTTCGGTACAGGTTTTTATCTTACCTCAAGCCGTGATCAGGCGGAACGTTGGGCGGAACTCAGTGCGGAACGGCGCAATGTCGGCAAACCGATTCTTTCGGTGTATGATTTTGATGAATCACAGTTGCAAGAGTTAAAGGTATTGACCTTTGAAAAGGCGGATAAAAAATGGCTGAACTTTATCTCCGCCAATCGTGACGGCAACTTGGCGGATGATAAATATGATTTGATAATAGGGCCGGTTGCCAACGACCGGACAATGCCGGTAATCCGTCTTTACCTTGCCAAGGTTTATACTGTGTCGGAAACCCTGCGCAGGCTTTTGCCGCAAAAATTGCAAAATCAATATACGTTTAAAACAGAAAAAGCATTGAATTTGCTCACTCTTGTGGAGGTGGTTGAAAAATGAATAAGCAAGACGTACCCTTTATACTCAATTACTACGACGGAGAACTTGTTAGGAAAATTTGCGGTAAATACAGTTTTTCGCAAATGGAGGCATTGCGCAAGTTTCTTTCCTCCGAAACGTACAGGATGCTGAGCAATCCTCGACTTGAGATGTGGGATTTCAGCCCGTCCGGCATTTTCGACATGTGGGAAAGTGAACAAATCACCGGCAACCCTCGAAACTCGCTTTATCTTAGGAGGGATTGATATGTCCGCACTATCGAAGGAGCTGGAGTTTTTCATATTTCTACTTGAACAATATGCCGCGTTCAAAAGCTCCACGGCAGACAAGGTATTAATGCAATGGGATGAGCTTGAGCTCACCGACTTGATCTACGATATGTACGAAAGATATCATGCCGAGTGCTTGGAAAACGCTTTTAAGGACATAGACAACCTGATGAAAGAGAAATCAGGCAACCAATCGTGAAAAAATACCGCAAAAATACAAATGCTTGGGAACAGCGTAGGCTAAGCGAGTTAGGAAATATTATGACCGGATCAACTCCTTCTACGATCAACAAGGAGTATTATTCAGACAATGGGATTCCCTGGGTTACCCCGACAGATATTACCTGTAATTTAATAAGCGATACGCCTCGAAAGCTAAGCATAGAAGGAGAGAAAGTTGCCAGAGTTGTTCCGCCCAATACCATCCTTGTGACTTGTATTGCAAGCATTGGGAAAAATGCGCTTTTACAGGTAAAAGGGAGCTTTAACCAACAGATAAATAGTCTTTCTCCTAACGACAAAAACGATCCATATTTTCTGCTTTCAGAAAGTGAAATATGGTCTGCAATAATGAAACGGCAAGCCGCTGCCGCGACAATGCAAATTGTCAATAAATCGTTATTGTCCCAAATTTTGTGATGAAGGAGGCTGGCTTTGCATTCCAAGACCGCGTGTCTTCTTTGAGTTCACCGCATAGAATGCAGTAATTTTCCTGAATTTCCCATTGATTCACTGAGGAAGGGATGAGGGAAATGCTGCGGAGACTTGACAGATGAAACTTGATGTGCTATTATCAGTTAAGGGCATTCAATGCCTCCGAAAGGTTTCTCCATTCCGTCACAAAATTTGGGACATTACCAATAAATCTGAATTTTCAGAAATTGAAACCCTTGTTCCGGCAAAAGATGAGCAAATAAAAATAGGGACGTTTTTCCGGTCGCTGGATCGTCTTATCACCCTTCATCAGCGTGAGTTGGAAAGACTGAAATTTTATTTCCAAAAAATATTTTCCGATTTTCGCCATCCACTTTACCCGGATAAATCGAAACATCTGCACAAAATTAAGAGGCATCTATATGGTTTATGATAAAGAAAGGGATTTTGAAGACGCGCTGATTAAAATGCTGACCGAGAAAGGTTGGGAAAAAACCGTATTGGGGAATTATACCGAAGAACAACTGATTCGGAACTGGGCAACTATTCTGTTTGAAAACAATCGGGATCTCGACCGACTCAATGATTATCCGTTGACAGACGGCGAAATGCGGCAGATACTCGAACAGCTCGCCGGATTGAAAACGCCGCTGAAAATCAATGGATTCATCAATGGCCGGAGTGTCCAAATCACCCGCGACAACCCTGACGACCAGCAGCACTTCGGCAAAGAAATCGGGCTAAAAATCTACGACCGCCGAGAAATCGCCGCCGGTCAAAGCCGCTATCAGATCGCCCGCCAGCCCAAATTCCCGACCCGCGCAAAAATGCTCAACGACCGGCGGGGCGACCTGATGCTGCTGATCAACGGCATGCCGGTTATCCATATCGAACTGAAAAAGAGCGGCATCCCGGTCAGTCAGGCCTGTCGCCAAATTGAAAAATACGCTGGCGAAGGGATCTTTACCGGCCTGTTCTCCCTGATTCAAATCTTTGTGGCGATGAATCCGGAAGAAGCGGTCTATTTTTCCAACCCTGGAGCGGACGGCAAGTTCAACCCGGACTACTATTTTCACTGGGCGGATTTCAATAACGAAAAAATCGATGAGTGGAAACAGGTCACCTCCACGCTGCTGTCGATCCCCATGGCGCACCAGTTGATCGGATTTTATACCGTGGCCGACGGTTCCGACGGCGTGCTGAAAGTCATGCGTAGCTATCAGTATTTCGCCGCCAACGCGATCTCCGACAAGGTCGCCAAAACCCAATGGGAAGGAAATAATCAGCGTGGCGGTTTCATCTGGCACACCACCGGCTCGGGCAAAACCATGACCTCGTTCAAATCCGCCCAACTGATCGCCTCCTCCAAAGACGCCGACAAGGTGATCTTTCTGATGGATCGTATCGAACTCGGCACGCAAAGCCTGAAGGAGTATCGCAACTTCGCCAGCGAAAACGAGGATGTCCAGGCGACGGAAAACACCGGGGTTCTGGTAACAAAGCTGAAAAGCTCCGATCCGGCGGATACGCTGATCGTCACCTCTATTCAGAAAATGAGCAACATCAAGGACGAAGCCGAGGGTGGCCTGAAGGCCGCCGACCTCGCCTTGATGAACGGAAAAAGAGTCGTCTTTATCGTGGATGAATGCCATCGTTCCACCTTTGGCGATATGCTGCTGGCCATCAAGCAAACCTTCCCGCGGGCGATTTTCTTCGGCTTCACAGGAACGCCGATTCAGGATGAAAACCAGAAGAAAATGAGTACCACCACCACCGTGTTCGGCGATGAGCTGCACCGGTACAGCATCGCCGACGGCATCCGCGATAAGAATGTTCTCGGCTTCGACCCGTACAAAATCCTGACCTACCAGGATAGGGATTTGCGCGAGGCCGTGGCGTTGGAGAAAGCCAAGGCAGACTCCGTCGCCGAAGCGCTTGCCGATCCCGGTAAAAGCAAAATCTTTTACCACTATACGCGTCTGCCGATGGCGGGGAGTTGTGATGAGACGGGCAATTACAGCAAGGGAATCGAAGACTATATCACCAACGCGCAATACCGGCGCGACGAGCACCGCGAAACCGTGATCAAAGACATTCTCGCAAACTGGATGACGCTCAGCCACAACGGAAAGTTCCACGCGATTTTCGCCACCGAGAGCATACCCGAAGCCATCACCTATTACAAGCTCTTCAAAGAGTTGGCATCGGGGTTCAAAGTCGCGGCGTTGTTCGACCCGAATATCGACAACAATGCGGGAGCGCTTGACAAGGAACAGGGGCTTGCGGAAATCATCACGGACTATAACCAACGTTACGAGCAGGATTTCACGATTCCCACATTCGCAAAAATGAAAAAAGATATCGCGGCAAGACTTGCCCATAAAAAACCCTATGAGCGAATTGAGCGGACGCCGGAAAAAGCAATCGACCTTCTCATTGTCGTCGACCAGATGCTTACCGGATTCGACTCAAAGTGGATCAATACCCTTTATCTGGATAAGATGCTTCAATACGAAAACATCATTCAGGCGTTTTCCAGAACCAACCGTCTTTTCGGCCCAGAAAAACCCTTCGGCACGATCAAATACTACCGCCGCCCGCATACGATGGAGAAAAACGTGGAGGCCGCCGTCAAACTCTACTCCGGCGACAAACCGCTGGGGCTGTTCGCGGAACGCTTGGACAAAAATCTGGAGGGAATGAATTTCGTTTACCGCCAAATTGCCGACTTGTTTCAGCAAGCGGGGGTGAAAGATTTTCGGAAGCTTCCGGATGAGGTGGCTGAGAAAAAGAAATTCGCGGAACTGTTTCGCAGCTTCAATGAATATTTGGAAGCTGCAAAAGTTCAGGGATTTACTTGGAAGCAGCGCGAATATGATTTTCAAGACGCCGACTCCGAAAAAACGTATTCGATCCGACTCGAATTGGATAAAGTCGCCTACGACATCTTGCGCCTGAGATATAGTGAGCTTTTCACGCCCGAACCCGGCGGGGACCCCGGAGAAGATTCGCCGTATGACATCGCCGGCTATTTGACCACCATCGATACCGGTGTCATCGATGCGGACTATATGAATTCGCGCTTTGACAAGTACCTGAAGTTGCTGAATAAAAAAGGCGCCGAAGACGAACTGGTTAAAAAGGCGGTGGATGAGCTTCACAAAACCTTTGCGACGCTGTCGCAGGAGGAGCAGAAGTTCGCCAACATTTTCCTGCACGATATTCAGCGTGGAGATGTTGTCCCGGAAGACGGGAAAACGCTTCGGGATTACATCACGCAATACATTTCAAAAGCCAAAGATGACCAAATTCACCGCTTCGCCCTCACTCTTGGACTTGATGAAGCAAAACTGCGATCCCTAATGGCTCTGCGGGTGACGGAAATGAACATCGATGAATTCGGTCGTTTCTCCAAACTGAAGGAGACTGTTGACCGGCAAAAGGCAAAAATATACTTCGAGCAACTGGAGGAGAAAAAAATCCTCCCTCCCAAGGTGACGATAAAAATCGACATATTGCTAAGAAACTTTATTCTCAGCGGCGGCTTCGACATGGAACCTCCAAAAACTAACGCTTAAACAATGCGGAATTGCAATTCCGCGCGAAAAGAGCCAAGAAAATTCTCTTGGCTCTTTTCGTATTCTTGGGAACAGCGTAGGCTGGGAGAATGGGCCGATAGATATGATAATTTGCGCATCCCCATTGCCGCGAATTTACGCATTCCTGGTCCAACTCCTTATTATGGAGCAAATGGAATACAAGACTATGTTTCTGGGCATACTCATGATGGAGAATTTGTCCTTGTTGCGGAAGATGGGGCGAATGATTTAAAAGATTACCCAGTGCAGTATGTTTGTGGTAAAATATGGGTAAATAACCATGCTCATGTTATCCAAGCGAAAAGTAAAATTGCATCCAACAAGTTTTTGAAATATGTCATTTCACAAACTGATATCGAACCATTTTTGGTGGGGGGCGGTCGTGCAAAATTGAACGCCGAAACTATGATGAATATAGAAATTATCGCCCCCGTAAATTTGAATGAGCAAATTGAAATAGGCGAGTTTTTTTGCGGTCTTGATCGTCTTATCACCCTTCATCAGCGTGAGCCTCTTTATCTTATTTTGGAGGTATTACGATGTTAAGTCAAACGAAAGAAACCAGCTTTTTTTGTCAATATTATGCCCAGTGGATCAATGTTTACAAGGATGGAGC
The DNA here is from genome assembly GCA_040393525.1 of Victivallis vadensis. GTDB lineage: Bacteria > Verrucomicrobiota > Lentisphaeria > Victivallales > Victivallaceae > Victivallis > Victivallis vadensis_A. The sequence continues at coordinate 179,019 of JBEBTY010000001.1, forward strand.
TGTCCGAGATGTTACAATGAAGAAGTATCGAATGACTCAGTCATGGATCGAAAAACTCGTTCCCGATCTTCGACTTTGTGACGTGACAAGGGTTACTTATCAACAACTTTTAAACGATTATGCAAATAGCCACGAAAGGCAAACGACTATGGATTTTCACCACCAATTGAAAGGAGCTATTATGGATGCGGTAGATGATGGCTTGATCGAAAAAGATCCGACAAGAAAGGCTATTATCAAAGGGAAAGCCCCTTCGGAGAAGAAAATCAAATATTTGAATCAGTTCGAACTGCATAAGCTACTTGCCGGTTTGAATTTGCATGAGCAAATGAATTGGGACTGGCTAATCTTGCTTATCGCAAAAACCGGTATGCGGTTTTCGGAAGCATTAGCCCTGACTCCAAAGGATTTTGATTTTGCGCACCAGACGCTTTCCATCAGTAAAACTTGGAACTATAAATGTGAAGGAGGATTTTTGCCGACCAAGAACAAGTCTTCCACCAGAAAAATTCAAATCGACTGGCAAACGGTGGTTCAGTTTTCCGTTTTGATAAAACAACTCCCGGAAGATCAGCCGATTTTCGTCACCAAAAATAGGGTGTATAACTCTACGCTCAATGATATTCTGGCCAGACACTGCAAAAGAGCAAACGTGCCGACGATTGCTGCCCCACTCGTGTTCACCGGGGGAGTGCAGACCGTGGAGGGCGTGGTTTCTGCGAGCACCGACCGGCTTCGGATCAAGGAGGCTTATGTGGAGTTCTCCGGAGATAAAGGCGGCGAGATTATGCTCAAAAAAGCGGAATTCATCAATAAAAAACCGCGCCTCGAAGCGATTGATCTGGAGCTTGAAACCGGCAGCCCGATTTACGTCATTGAACCGGGAAAACGTTCTGATTTCGCCATTTTGTTAACCAATACGGCGACGAAAAAAATGGACGGCAAGGTTCATTTCTCTTTTTCCGATCTTGCTGGTGAGTCTTTCTCCATTGACCAGACGTTGTCGCTTCAACCCGGTAAAATCGAACGAATTCCGGTTCAGCTTCCCGATGATCTGAAATTCGGCATCTGGTATGTGAACGCCCGTTTTTCCGCCACCGGAGAAACCCCGGCGGAGAAAACACGCTCTTTCGCCTATATGCAGCCGGCAGGGCCGACGCCGGGAAAACCGGATTTCAACAATCCCGCCGATTTTTTCTACGGCATTTGCAATGCCACCGACCGCTGGAGTTATTGGGCGGAAAAAATGGACGCATACTCCGCTGCGATCGTCGGGGCAAAGGTATTTCGCACCTGTACCCCGTGGGGATACATCCAGCGTTCCAATCAGGATCGCTGGGATTTTGAACGCTTTGATAGACTTGTGAAAACTTTTGCCGATCAAGGGGTTGAGTTGCAGGCGCTGATGTCTGGCGTGCCCCGTTGGGCGATCGATCACGACTCCCCCAGGCGCACCGATCAGATCGACTCGCGCGGCGGAAGCATGCCGAAACTCGAACCGTTCCGTACCTATGTGCGCACAACCGGGGAACGTTATAAAGGGAAAATCCGGCTGTGGGAGATCGGGAACGAGCCGGATCATCCCGGATTCGCCAACTACGGCCCCCGGGAGCAGGCAAAACTGCAAAATGCGGCTTTTGAGGAACTTCGCAAAGCCGATCCCGAAATTCGGGTCATGACCGCCGGATTCGCAGGAGCCTCCGGCGACAGCGGGAAATATCAACTGGCAACCTTGACTGATTCCAAGGGGCATTTCGATCTGCATACGATCCACGAACACGGTCCGTTCAGCAGTTTTCAGCGGACGATCGACAACGATTTCATGAAACTGCGGAAAACACTCGGCATTGCCGAAACTGTTCCGTGGTACGCCAACGAAACCGCACTTCACTCCACCGGAGGGAACGAACGGGCGCAAGCGGAAGCGCTTTATACCAAAGCCATTTTCTCCCGTGCCCGCGGTTCGATCGGCTACACTTGGTACAATATGCGCGACGTCGGTTTTAACGCGATGGACAACGAGCATAATTACGGGATGCAGAAAGCCGATTTTTATCCGAAAGCGGTATTTCCGGCGTATGCGGCGCTGGTCAATGCGTTCCGTGGATTTACTTTCGACCATCAGTTGCCGCTTCCGCAGGGGGAATATGGATTTATTTTCCGTAACGGGAGCACTTTGGCAATGGCGGGTTGGAAGACCAATGACGTGATTAAGAGCGGCGGCAGTTATTCCATCGCCACCGACGGCAAGCGTGCCGAACGAATTGACCTGATGGGAAATGCAACTCCGGTGGCGATTGAAGACGGGCGGCTCTTTTGGACATTCGGCACAACGCCGGAAACATTGAAGGTGTATGAAGCCTCAACGCTTTCCGCCGAACCGATCATCGATTGCGCGATATCGGAATGCGCCATTCCCGGCCGGAAAATTGCCGTTGCGGTGAATCTTGCCAATCCGCTTTCTCGGGAACTTGCTGCGGTACTGACGCTCAAAACGCCAGTGGAATTCAAGCCGGAACCGGGGCGTATCGAAGTGAAACTCGCTCCCGGAGAAAAGGTGACCAGAACCTTTCAACTCCATTGCTCCCCGACGGTCACCGGCAATTTCGGTAATATCTATCTGGTTGAGCTGAATGCGAATTTCGGCAAAGACGGCGTCACTGAGCTCTTTTTGCCGGTTCATTCTGCTGCGGTGATTTCGGCGGATATCAACAAAGAGAAGCCGGATTTTGTGCTGAAAGAGCGCCGTCAGCTCAAGGTCATCTACGACAATGTCCCCAATAAACCATTCTGGACCGGCCCTGATGACTTGAGTGCTGAAATCAAAATCGGTATCGAGCGGAACCAATTGGTGGTGAAAGTGAAAGCGGAAGATGATATTCACTTGCAGAGGCAGAATGCGGAGAATTGCTGGCGTGACGACAGTGTTCAATTCGCCATCTGGCTGCCCGGCGTCGGCGGCTGGGAAATCGGTGGAGCGCATAAAGATGGAGAAACACTGAAGTATATCTGGGTTCATCCCGAGAACGCCGACGTGGCAAAAGCGCAAACGGCGCTTGAGGTCACTTCTTCACGGCAGGGTACGGTGACGGAATATGAATTTCGCCTCCCGTTTGCCGCGTTCGGCTTGAATCGGGCGATGCTCAAATCCGGTTTTCGCTTCAATATGGTGGTGAACGATGCCGATGATCCGGCAGTCGGTCGCGAGGGGTGGGCGCAGATAGCTCCGGGGATCGCGGATACGAAGGAGCCGGGATTCTACCCCTTCATCGTATTTCAATAGCAATAAGCCCGGTCGCGGTGAGAATCGCGGCCGGGCTTTTCTTCGATATCACTGGTTGTCAGGAGTGGATTCTGTGGTTGTTTCGGCCGGGGATTCCTCCTCCGGAACCGGATCGTTTTTGTGAAGCAGCTGATCGAGCGTCATCTCCCGCTGCGTGCGGGTGCTGCTTTGGAAGCTCAGGCCGTCGATCACCCGGGAGAACGAAACCAGGTTCCCGCTGCTGGCGCGTTCCAGCGCCGGAACGGACAGAAATTCCGCCACCACCGTCTTCTGCGGCGTTGTACAGAAAACAAACGCCACAAAATTAATCACGATCATTCCGGATAAAAATCCGCAGACCCCGCCACCGATCTTGTCGAATAACACCGGGAACGGGAACTCCCGTTCGTCCGGCATCAGGCTTTCGCTGCCTTTCTTGAGCAGCAGGCCGGCCAGAATGGCGCAGAACGCCAGCGTGATCGCGCTCTTATACGGTTCGCCGGAACCGGGGAGGCGGTAAAGCGACGAGAGCAGCTTCTCGCTCCAGATGGCAAGATAGATCGCAAAGGCGAAGTTCAACAAAGAAACATAACTTTTGAACAAGCGCGCTCCAAGACCGATCAAAGCGCCAAGGATGGGAGCGCCCCAGAGAATCAGGTTTTCCATAATTATTCGTTCTCCAGATTCAGCGTGACTCGTTCCACTTCGTCGATCGAGGTGATTCCGGCCGCTACCAGTTTGAAGCCTTCGTAGGCGAGAATCGTGCTGCCATGCTCCTGCTCGATCTGAATCTTGATGCTCGACAGAGTGGCTCCATCGGCTTCCAGCGCCGCCCGCAGGCGATTGTCCATCACCAGCACGTCGAAGAGTGCGATTCGCCCGGAGTAGCCGGAGCCGTCGCAATTCCGGCATCCGGCCGGGGCATAGACATTTTTATCGCTCAAGCTGCAACAGTGAAAATATTCGCGCAGCTCTTCCGGCAACGGAATTGATTTCTTGCAGCTGCACAATTTTCGCACCAGCCGCTGGGATACGATCAGCTGCATCGTCGCCGCCACGCTACGGAGTGGAACTCCCAGGTTAACCAGTCGGTCGATCGTGCCGAGATTGTCGTTACTGTGGACAGTGGCGATAATGAGATGCCCTGTTTGTGCGGCATGGGCGGCTACCTGTGCGGTCTCTTCATCGCGGATTTCCCCGAGGCAGATGATGTCGGGGTTTTGGCGCAACGCGTTTCGCAGAAGTTTGGCAAAGGTGATATCAGCTTTGGTGTTGACTTCCATCTGACTGATGTTCGACAGTACGTGTTCGATCGGGTCCTCGATGGAGATTACGTTTTTCAGTGAATAGTCAATCGCTCCCAGCATGGCGTAAAGCGTCGAAGTTTTGCCGCTGCCGGTCGGGCCGCAGACCAGAATCATTCCGGACGGCATCCGAATGGCGCTGTGAAAGATTTTGAGGTCGCGCCCGGCGACTCCCGCATCTTTCAGCGTCATGGGGCCGACTGAGGAGGACAGAACACGGATGGAGATCTTTTCCCCGCCGAACGCTCCGACGCTGGCAACGCGGAACGAAGCCGGTCCGCGCCCGCTGACGCAACTGAACGCCCCGTCCTGAGGCCGCCGCTTTTCGGTGATGTCCATTCCCGCCGCAACTTTAATGGCGCTGACGACGCTCGGCCCGAGTACCGGGTCCAACTCATCGACATGCTTGAGTGCGCCGTCCACCCGGTAACGGACGACGACGCTGCCGTTCGGTTTCGGGTCAAAAAAGATATCGCTGGCGCGTTTGCCGAGCGCCTCATAGATCAATTGCTTGGTGCGGTGAATCGCTTCGCCGCTCTCGCCTCCGGCCTTGGGGTCAAGAGCGGGTTGCCCGCGGGAGTCGAGCAGTTCGATATCGAGTTTTCTGCGGGAAGTCGGGTCGCGTTTGAGCAATCCGGCAAGCTGGGCGCGAAGCTGTTGCATCCCGTCGATGGCGGCGAAATACAAAAGCAACACTGGCCCGGCAAACAGTGCGGCGACGTTGAACCATGCACGTGCACGCTCCGGGGCATCGTCGCGCCGATCAATGTAATAGAGCGCGAAGATTCCGGAGTAAAGCCAGGCTCCTAAAATACCAAGCAGGATAGGATTATAATCCACAGCTTACCTTTCTCATGAAAAATCAGTTATCATGATAAATATATTGTTCATTGTTCCATTGTCAATGTAAAGGAACAATCTTTTTGCATGGTTATGCAAAATAAAAGATGCGGATCAGTGCTTGTGTTGTAATGGCGGCATTTTCGGCCGGCGGAATTCACAGGGAACAGCGGTCTGGCAAAGCGCACAACCCAGCGCCCGGTCGACCCATCCGTAATTTTGTTCGCGTTCGGGATTGATTTCATGAACCGCGTAATTGGCGCATGCCGGTTTGTCGCGGTCGGAAAATTCCTTGCCGACCGCATGCGCCGGGCAACGACGAATGCACACGCCGCAACGAGTGCACCATGCGAACGGATCGTCGCCGTAGGAACGTGCGTCCGGCGGAAGCTCCAACGTGGTGACGATGGAGCCGAGCCTCATGGCGGTGCCGTGCTCGGTAATTAAGCTCGCCGAAAGGCCGAAGGTTCCGGCCCCGGCGACAAAGGCGACGTGCCGCTCCGACCAGCTGGAGGTGAAGTTTTTGATATCCCAGCCCGGGGCAGGGTAGACCTTCTGCTGCTCCAGATGCGGGGTGATGGTGGGGTGGCCACCTTGCGTGAGCAGTCTGGCCGCTTGGGTGCGCATCTCTTCGTTCAACATTTCGCCGAAACTGCGGACGGCCGCCCATTCGATCGACGGTCGAGCCTGCTCCGCCGCATTGGTTTCGCGGGCGGAGCGGTTGACCGGCAGAACCCAGACGATGACCGATTTGGCCTCTGCTTCGGGGTAAACGCGTTTCAGTACCTCGTTCGGTGTCCAGTGAAACGCGCCGATGATCTCTTTGAATTTCAGGAAAAATGGATCGGCGGCAGAGGCGACGTGGACGGACGGCTCCTCGAAGAAGCGGTCCGCCCCCGTCCGGCGGTGGAGGTTTTTCACCATCGTTTCCAACTCAATGCGATTCAATGCGAAAGTCCTCCTCCGGTTGCCGGCGGTTGACGCGGTTATGCCTCGATTTTGGTTTCGAGGTAGTTGCGCAACTGCGTTACGTTGACGCGTTCCTGAAGCATCGTGTCGCGGTCGCGCACGGTTACGCTGTTGTCGCTGCTCGAATCGAAGTCGAACGTGATGCAGAACGGGGTTCCGATCTCATCCTGACGGCGGTAACGCTTGCCGATGCTGGCGGTTTCGTCGAATTCCGAGCGGAAATGGCGGTCGATGTCCTTGTAAAGCGCATACGCAGGCTCGCTGAGCTTCTTGGACTGCGGCAGCACGGCGACCTGAATCGGCGCGACGAGCGGCGGCAGATGGAGCACGATACGGGTATCTTCCTCCATCCCCTCTTTGGCGGTCGCGGCCTTTTCTTCGTCATAAGCGGCTGAGAGCAGCGCGAGAATGGTGCGGTCAAGGCCAACCGAGGTTTCAACGACGGTCGGCATGAATTTCCGGCCATTGTCATGATCCATATAAGAGAGATCCTGTCCGCAGAACTGGCTGTGCTGCGAGAGATCCCAGGTTCCGCGATGGTGGATGCCCTCGAGCTCTCCCCAGCCAAACGGGAACTTGACTTCAATATCAACCGCCGCCTTCGCATAGTGTGCGAGTTTTTCGTGCGGAGCGAGGCGGAAGAAGCTGTCCTTGAACTTCAGCTTATTCTTGTAGTAATTGATTCGCTGCTCTTTCCAGTATTCGTAGAATTCCATGCCTTCCGGCTCATCGCAGAAGAATTCCATCTCCATCTGCGTGAATTCTCGGCTGCGGAACGTGAAGTTACGCGGATTGATCTCGTTACGGAACGCTTTGCCGATCTGCGCAATCCCGAACGGCAGCTTCTGCCGGGTGGCGACGCGGACACTGTGGAAATCCACGAAAATCGGCTGGCAGCTCTCCGCCCGCAGATAGGCGACATGATCTTCGTCGAACACAGGGCCGACAAAGGTTTTCATCATCAGATTGAACTCGCGCGGCTCCGTCAAATCCTTGGATTTGCAGTTCGGGCAAGTGGTCGGGTCCTCCATCTGGTCGACGCGGTAACGCGATTTGCACTTGCGGCAGTCGGTCATTTCGTCGCTGAATTGGTCGAGATGGCCGGAGGCCTTCCACACCCGCGGATGGCAGATGATGGTCGAGTCGAGTCCTTCGATATTGTCGCGGGTTTCGACCATTTCGTGCCACCAGAGATTCTCAACGGCACGTTTCATGCGCGCGCCGTAAGGGCCGTAATCCCAGAATCCGTTGATGCCGCCGTAGATTTCCGAGCTCGGAAATACGAATCCACGACGTTTACACAAGCTGACGATCTTATCCATCAGCACCAGATCCTTTTCATTCTCTTCGGCCATTTTTTCTTCCTTCGCGTTGTTTGAGGAACCGTGGCTCGATCCCTCCTCATGTTCAGTAAAAGAAAGGACGCCAATGCGGACGTCCATCTTATTAATATAACATCATCAGAATAAAAAGCAAGAACAAACCGAAACAGAGAGCGGCCTCTCTGTTTCGGTGAATGTTCCGGATTGATTTTTACTTCAGCAGCGCGGCGTATTTCCGCCGGAGTTGCGGATCGGCCATCATCTGAATGAAGACGCCGCCGACGACCGACCGGGCCTGAAAGCCCACCTGCTTGCCATCGATGGTTTCATACCAGTCACAGAGCGGCACGCGAGTCGGCGTTTCGTCCAGCCAGGTGTAGAGCGGGTCGATCAGTGCCTCGAAATCCTCGCGCTTTCCGGTCAGTGTGGCGCTCCAGATGATCCAGTCGAATTTGGTGTAGGTTTTGCGGCTGTCGAGCGGCAAGCCGTAACGGTTCTGAATCTTCCGGTAATGCGCCAGCTCCGTCTCCGCGATGTCGGTCGGGAAAAGCCCGAGGTCGAGCAGGCGGTCCCAGACGAGGTTGTACTTCTGGCTCCAGCTTTCGGGCTGGTCGAAGGCGAGGCGGTAGAAATTTCTTTCGTCATATGCGTCGACCTTCCAGCGGGCGGCGGCGTCTTCTGCCGCGGCGCGATACTTTTTCGCATCGTCCGCAAAGCCGAGCTTTTCTTCGATCATCGCCCATGCGCCCAAGGCCAGAATCGCCTTGAGCGAAAGGTTGGTGTTGTGCGCGAGATGCCCGGCGAAGTCGTCGGTGCAGAGCTGGTTTTCAGGGTCATAGCCTTTGTCGAGCAGGTAATCCGCCCAGAGCTTCATGGTTTTCCGGTAACGTTCGGCGAATTCGAGATCGTTGTCGAACGCGACCAGCGCTCCGGCGAGAATCAACATATTGCCGCACTCTTCGACCGGCATCTGGTCGTCTTCAGTACGCTCCCCTCCGCCATAGACCTGACCGTTGGCCAGCGGATAGGTGCCGAGGTCGTGCGGCGCAAACGGGAACTTCCAGCGGAACGTTTCCGCATAGTCGAGAATCGGGAGCAGCATGCCTTTCAGCAGCGCCGGGTTACTCAACAGAAAGAGCGGTGCAGAGGGGTAAGTCACGTCAACAGTCGCGATGCAGCCGTTGGAGAAATTCTCTTTCGAGAAGAAAAGCGGCGTCCCCTTCATATCGGCTACCAGCTTGTGCGCCGAAATCGCCTGGCGGAAGGACAGCGCGCAAATTTCCGCATACTTCCGGCCGCCGGCTTTTTCGGCGTCGGCCATCATCGTCGCGTCATACTCTTCACATTCACGGCGAATTTCGTCGTACTCCCCGGCTGCGATCGTCAGCATGTCGGAGAAGCTCGGCACCTTGCTCCGCCAGTAAGCGGGGAGGCGTTGGTTCAGGAATTCGATCGCCAGCACATCGTCGTAAGCGAGTACCGCCCATGCTTCGGCGGAACCGGAAACCGGAACCGCGAGTGAAATCGTGAACGCCATCGCGATCCAGGTCTGGTTGGCGCGTTGCGGCATATCGAGGTTGTCCACCGCGGGAAGGCCGCCGTCCTTGGCGAATCCATTGCGGAGAATTCCATTCGATTCGATCACAGTCGCCGCCTTGAATTGGTGCGGCACACCGAGATAATAGCGACCCCAATCGATACGCAGATTGTCTCCGCAACGGGCGAGCACCTGCTGACCGGCGGCGGCGAAGCTCATCAAATCGAAATCCGCGTGGCGGAAACGGCTCCAGACCACCTGGTCGCCGACCTGATCGATGCACGGTTCCGCGCCGGTATCGAAATAAACCGTGCAGTCGTGCGCTTTGCCATCGATCGATTCCGCATTGAAAATCAGGTAAGTCACCGGGCGCGACAGAACGTCGAGGCGGTGCGGCAACGAGGGCGTCAGGAATGTGACGGTGAAACGGATGCCTTCACCTTCAAACGTATAAATGGTACGGGTCGGCAGCACGCGACAGGCGGTCTGTTCGAGTTTCGGAGCATAAGCGCCGGCACCGCACCAACGAAAGGGCTTGCCGTCGATCCGGATCATACCGGAGAGGCCGATTCCGCTACCGGTCCAATGACTGGCCCAGTGATCGTTCAACGCATCGGTGAATGACCAGATGCTGAAATACGGGTCGTGCGCAACCAGCGGAACGGCGGGGTAACGAAGTTTCATTGCTTGATTCCCTTATGTTTGGATTGACATTTGGATTGGTATTGAGGTAATATATACGCAACGCGCCAAATCTCCAATGCGGAAAATGATCGAATCAATGTGACAAATCGTCATTTTTTTGCAAAAACAAAAACCGCTCAGGCGGTCGACTCACTCCTCCTCATCCGTCGTTTCTCCGGATTTGGCGCAAGGATAGACTCCGACGACGAATTCGCCGCGCCAATCGCGTTGGTTGGCCAACTCCGCTAATTCTGCCGCCGTGCCGCGCAACACCTCTTCGTGCAGTTTGGTCGCTTCCCGAATGATTGCGACCGACACGTCGGGGCCGACTACCTCCGCCAATTCCGGTAGCGTTTTGGCGATGCGGTGCGGGGATTCAAAGAAAAACACGGTTTTATTCTCATCCCGAACCGCTTCAAAGAATTTGCGTCGCCGTCCCGATTTGACTGGCGGGAAGCCGAGAAACGAAAATTTGTCCACCGGCAGCGCCGATGCGGTTACCGCAAACGTCAGCGCCGACACTCCCGGAATCACCTCGGGCACGATTCCGGCGCGAACTGCTTCGCGTACCAGAAAGAATCCCGGATCGGCGATAGAAGGTGTACCCGCATCCGAAACCGACGCGACTTTCAACCCGCCCTGAATCTGCCCGATCAGCCCTTCCGTCTTCCGGTGTTCGTTGAACGCATGGAAACTGATCAGCTTGGTGCTGATTCCGAAATGGGTCAACAATTGCCGTGTCCGTCGCGTATCTTCCGCCGCAATCAGATCGACTTCCTTTAAAACGGAAAGTGCGCGCAGCGTGATATCTTCCAGGTTTCCGATCGGAGTGCTGACCAGATAAAGTTTTCCTTCCATCCCCATTGCAAAAACCTCTGTTTCGGTGTAAATTGTAGCGTGGGTCTTAATCAAACGGCGCGTTCCCGACGTCGAACCGTATCGTACCGCCGAATGATAAGAATTCCATATAACTTACACCCGGAAAATGTGCTCTGCCACTTTAAAAGACTTAAAAAGCATGGTCTTGACAAACATACTTGCCAGGACGGGACAGGATTGAATTTATGGAAGAACGACTGGTTAAGGTTTTGAGTGCGGCCGGAGTGGCCTCGCGGCGCGCGGCCGGGGAACTGGTAAAGGCCGGTCGTGTTGCCGTCAACGGCGCGGTTGTTCTGGAACCGGGGTTCCGGGTTGCGGATGGCGATGCGGTCATGGTTGACGGCAAACGGATCGGCCCGGCGGAACGCCTCTGCTATATCATGCTGAATAAACCGCGCGGTTACGTCTGTACCAATTCCGATCCGCATGCGCCGCTGAAAGCGGTGGATTTAATCCGACTGGAGCCACCGGTTCGCCTGTTTTCGGCGGGACGGCTGGATAAGGATAGCGAGGGGATGATTCTGTTTTCCAACGACGGCGACTATGTGGCTCAATTGACCCACCCGCGGCATGAGATTCTGAAAACCTATCTGGTGCGCGTCGTTCGGGAATTTACCACGGATGAGCTTGCACGTATTCGCGCCGGGATTCCGGATGAGGGTGATTTGTTGCGGGTGATTTCGATCGATCCGCTCGGGAAGTGTCGTTATCGGATTGTCCTGAATGAGGGGAAAAAGCGCGAAATTCGCCGTTTGACCGCCGCCGCCGGAGCCGTGACGCAAGAACTGCGCCGGGTGAAGGTCGGACGGCTCGAACTTGGCGACCTGCCTGAGGGCGCGTTTCGGGAGTTGACGCCGGAAGAGGTGGCGCTTTCGCTTGTCCCTCATCGCTGAAAAAATAAGCGGGGTATCGTTCGATACCCCGCTTATTCGGTGTGGTGCGGTTGTACTTACGGTGTTTCCACGACTTCTTTTGCCGGCTCTTCCGTGTTCACTTCTTGCGGTGTTTCCACGACTTCTTTTGCCGGCTCTTCCGTGTTCACTTCTTGCGGTGTTTCCACGACTTCTTCTGTCGGTTCTTCCGCTTTCACTTCTTGCGCAGTTTCTTCGGCGGTTGTTGCCGCATTCGCCTCGACAAATTCGGCGTCCGGCGGGATTTCTCCTTCCGCCGGCGGATTGATTTTGCGCGGTTCCTCCTCCTGCTCCTGCGGAGTCGGGGAGCGTGCCGGTTCCGACGGAGCCCCGAGGATGTCGCCGACCTCCGGTACTTGACCGGCGATCCGCTTTTCAACCTCTTCCTTTTTCTTCAGAAAGATCGCGCGGATGACAATTGTCATCCGGTTGCTTTTTTCGCCTTGCAAGTGTACCGAGTCCCCGTACTCTTCCTGCTCCTCTGCACGGGTGGAAGAGGTGCCGCGAAAGTCGACGTTGGCCGGATCCAGCGGTTTCTGGGGGCGATGCGAATACGGTTCATCTCGGTCGTAAAGCCCGACGGCGACGCGTCTGGCCTGATCCTGGCAGATCGCGTCCGCACCGTAAGCGCGCGCTTCCTTCAACAGGCGTTCGCGGATGTCGTAATAGAATGTCCCGTCCGGCGCGGTCAGCGTGGCACGACCGATGATCCGGAGTTCCCCGGGCGGAATTTCACTTCGCTTCAGATAGTAGGCAATGTCCTGCCACTCCGGAGTCGGTTCAAACTCCTGCCCGACATAATCCACGTTTATGCAACCAGTCGTCAGCGCCAGCAGCGCAGCGACGGCAAAAAACAGCAAACGACGCATGGAACGATCCTTTCTTCTCACTTCACGCCCGCGTTATTTCTTCAGCGGCCCGGCAGCCGGAGCCGCGGCCTGGTCTTCCTGAACCTTCTGTTTCAGGATTTCCACCATGGCCGGGCTCATGGTCTTGCTCATGCTGTCAATCACATCCCGCTTCATTTGCGGATAGGGCGGCAGCGTGGTGCGCGGAGTATTCCCCATGTCGCCCTGATAGCGATTGTAAACGTAACGCGCCATGCGCTCGTTCGCCACCGCGGCGTCATGATCGCCGTACATCAGGTAATAAAGACTGCGGAAAATCAGCCCGGTGACGATTTCGCTGGCCTTTTTGACCGTCGCGTCGCGGACGACTTCACCCCATTGGCGCATGACGAATTCTTCCAGCGGCAATCGGTGCGAACCCGGTTCTTCCGCCTGAAGTTTTTTGTAATATTCCTCCGCCTTCGAGAACAATCCGTAATTGTAGAGCGTCGTAATCGCGTCTTTGATGAAGTTGATTCGGGCGCTGCGGAAGGTTGACATTGGACGATCCGGCTCATAGATTTCCTGTACCAGACGATAGCGGTCGTATACCGCGTCCACCAACTTCAGGTTCGGCACCAGCGTGATGGTTTCATACGCCTTGTCGTCGAGCATCAGGATACGGCCGGAACGGAACGCTTCGTAGAGCGACTGTGTGATGACACGGTCGCAACTCAGATCCTTGTTGCCCGGCGTCCGCTTGATTCCCAGAGTTGCCCAGTAAATCGCATGCGACTCCGGTACGCGCCAATCCATTTCTCCATACATATGGTTGATCTCAGCAACGATCTTCGGATCGATTTTCAAGCGCTCGCGTAGAAACTGCGCGTGGAAATAAGCCTTGAGTTTCGCCGTCAACTCTTCGTCGTCAACAATGCGGTTCAGGAATGCCTGCGGCAACGCGGCAGGTTCCGGTTGCTTGAACGCGTCGTAGAGTGCTTCGTAGGTCTCGAATCCGGCGGCTTGCATCGCTTTCCAGATACGGTGATTCTCCGGATACTCTTTCAAAAATGCGTCCCGGTTCTCTGGCGCGGCAGCCATTGCGTCCCAGTCCGGCTTGGCTCCAACCACGTCGGTGACCTGGATTGCCAGCCGGTTTTTGTAGAACAAATTGGCGTCATCCATGATGTTGCCGAGCTTGTGCTGATAGATCCACGCCAGCTCCTTGTAGAGCACCGGATCTTCCGGGTTGTACTCGATCGCCTGGTCGCGGATCAGCTTGATCCCTTCGTTCACCCAACGCCAACGATCCTCGAAACTGGAGCAGGTGACCGAAATGTTGTAGGCCATGTTCCAGGCAAGGTATGCCGTCGCTCCGGAGAAGGTGGGCTGCAAGTCGGTGATCCAGCGTGCAAGCTGAACCATTTCGTAGTAGCTCCCCTTTTCCTGGAGCGCCCCCGTGCGCAACCAGAGCAAATCCGCAATCAACCCGCGGAAGCTGCCGAGTGCGACCGTCGTGAACGTCACCAGCGGAGAAGCATTTTTAATCTGCCCGGTGAACCGCAAATGGTGTGTTCCCACGGCCGTGTCGAGCCGTCTCTCCATCCGGTTCACGCCAAAGAGCAAAATAAACGTCACGCAAACCAGCGTGAAATACATGACAAGTGTTCGGAATTTGCTCATTTGCGTATCACCAATCCCAGTTCGCGCCGCCAGTAAAGAATCATACCGAGCAGGAACAACGGAAGCGCCCGGTAGAGGAAGTAGCTTTTGAACAGCAGCCAGAAGTATGACAACTCAATGATTTCGCCGTTGGCGACCAGTCCGGAGACTTCAAACGCCTGAAGCGGAATCACCACCAGCAACAGAAGTTTCGCAATGGTTTGCCCGATGTGGTCGGCGGCTCCCGCCAGATAGTCCACATTGGTCATATAGACCGCGAAACTGCCGAACAACAGATAGCTGATCGCGACGAAAATCGCAGTCGGCAGTGTCATGATTCCGCCGAACGCGCAACCGAGCCCGGTGAGGATCAATAACTCCAGTGCGACAATTGCGACCGAACGCATGTAGTTCTCAAAAAAACCGGAGACCTCGATCAGCAGTTTCGGGCCGTCGATCGGCTGGAAATACTGCTTTTCTCTCGCGTCATCCATGTTGATGTAGACCAGCCGTAGCGTCTGATCGGGAGCGATCAGTTTCCAGTTCGGGTCCAACACTTTCTCGTGGAATTCGCCGGACATCACCTGTTCCGGGAATTCCGTGAGTGGCATCGGATAGAATTCGTAAGTCTGCTCCTGCTTCGCCTGCTCGAACACGTTGTTCGCCGTTTTTTCAGCGATCCGCGGAACGCCGGCGACCCACAGCGAGCGGGTCATTCGTTGGCCTTCGGTCGCTACTTTGCCGACATACGGGCGGTAACGCAGAAAGAGCGGCTTGTCGAGATCCTTCGGCAAATTGGCGAAAAGATACTCTTTCGCCTGCTCATAGGGAAGCTCGGAATCCAGAACCATCGCGTCACGTCGCGCATCTTTCAGCATCTGCTCCTGCGCGGCCGGAGAGGTGTCGACATCCTGCCCGCGTTCACGGAGACGCGCGATTTTCTCTTTGACCATTTCGCGGCTCATCGCGGCGTAATCGCTTTTCTCCGGCAGGAACACGCGGCGGCCGACCAGAACCTCGTTTCGGATTTTCTGCCGCTCCGTTTCCGGAAAGTCCTGCCGGTTGTACTTGTAGAGAATCAGGAAGAAGATCGCCATCGACGACGCCAGCAACAGCACCAGATGCAACAGATAAACACCCATCCACTTCGCCAGCCAGATTTTGACCCGGGAGACCGGTTTGGTCACCACCATGTGAAGCTGATAGTTGTCAATGTCCTGCGTCATCGCGTGACAGCCGAGCCATACCGAAGAGAGCGCCAGAATCGTGCTGATTGCAGACAGGCTGTAAAGCAGCGATATGCGGATGAAACCTCCCGCTGTCCCGTCGCCGGAAACCGTTGTCGGGATCACGAGCACCGCCAACAGCAGCAGCAGCAACAGCAACTGGAAAATGTGCGATCGGAACGCGTTCCGGAAGGTCAGTTTTACAATTGCCCAGAATGACTTCATTTACGGTTTCCCAAAATATCGTTGAGCTTGTCGTCAAGCTCTTTGAGTTTTTCATCCGACGTCGTTTGCGGCGCTTCCGCGACCGGTTCGGCGACTACGGTTTTCGGCTCTTGCGTCAACTGCTCAAGTTTTTTCTCAACCGTTTTGACCGTCGGTGCGGCTGCTTCAACCGGGGGCTCCGGCTCCTCGGCCACTGTTGCGGCGGCAGGAGTTTCCATCAACGATTCCAGCACGGCCGATTTTTCGTCGCCACGCGACAGGTATTCCGCAATACGTCCGCCGCCGGAGACACCTGCGGTTTCAATGTTGTCGGATTTCGCTTTCAAAATGACATCGAGGAAGAATTCCTCGAGCGAGCGGCGCGGATGATCCACCACAAACTCTTCGCCGCGCAGATTTTCCCGCAGGATTCGGAGTACGTCGTCCATTGCGCTTTGCGGTAGCGCCGGGGTCAGAATGCGGTTTTCTGCCGACACCGTCAGCAGTTCACCAAGGCTGCCCATGGCGCGAATTTTGCCGCCGTAAAGAATGATGACGCGGTCGCATACGTCTTCGATATCACTCAGGAGATGGCTGGTGATCAGCACGGTTTTGCCGCGCGCTTTCAATGTCATGATCAGATCCTTGACCTCTTTGCAGCCGAGCGGGTCGAGCCCGGAAGTCGGTTCGTCGAGAATCAGGAATTCGGGGTCGTTGATCATCGCCTGTGCCAGACCGATCCGGCGCGCCATTCCCTTGGAGAATTCCCCCACCCGGCGGCGGCGCGCATGTGCCATGCCCACCATGTCGAGCAACTGGTCGATGCGGTTCCGGCGGTCGGCGCTCGAGAGATTGAAGAGCGACCCGAAGAAATCGAGCGTTTCTTCCGCAGTCAGATATTTATACAGATAGGATTCTTCCGGCAGATAGCCGATTTCGCGTTTGGTTTCCACCGCACGCGGGGAGCGCCCGAGCACGTTCAAAATCCCGCCGGTCGGATACAACAGACCGAGCAGCATCTTCACCGTGGTCGATTTCCCCGATCCGTTCGGCCCAAGAAGGCCGATCACTTCCCCCGGTTCGACGGTAAAAGAAATGTCGTTGACCGCTTTCGCTTTCGGACGACCCCAGAAATCCCGGAACACCTTGGTCAAGCCAATGGCGTTTACGATAGGTTCATGCTGTTCTGCCATCGTTGTGAATACCTCAAGTAATGATTACGCTTCCGACCCTGTCGCGTCCAGTAGGCTCTGCTGCTGCTCTTCGAGCGTCAGCTCCTCGCCGGTACGCACCAGTCGCGCGCTGTTGAAGATGATGACCAATGTACTGCCCGCGTGGAGCACCGCCGCCCAGATCGGCGTCATCCAGCCGAACACCGATAGCAGCATGCCGCCGAATACAAACAGCATCCCGAACGCAAGGTTCTGGTTGATGACCAGACGCGATTTGCGCGAAAGCAGCACCAGCATCGGAATTCGACGCAGATCGTTGGTCATCAGCGCAATCGATGCGCTGTTGATCGCCACGTCGCTGCCGATCGCGCCCATCGCAATCCCGAGATCCCCGGCTGCGAGCGCGGGGGCGTCGTTCACGCCGTCCCCGACCACCGCGATGCGGGAGGTTTCTTTGATTTTTTCCACAAACGCGACCTTGCCTTCCGGCAGGCACTCGCTCTGGCATTCATCGATCTGAAGCTGAGAGGCCACCGATTCCGCCACCGAGGCGCGGTCTCCGGTCACCATCGCGATAAAGCGGACGCCGAGGCGGCGCAGGTCGCCGATCATCGCCGGAGATTCGCGGCGCAGTTTGTCTTTAAGCCCGATCCAGCCGATCATTTTGCCGGCGCGGACAACGTACATGATGCTCATTCCTTCGGTATCCGCATCGTGCTTGTCGGGGAGGGCGACACCCTGCTCCGCCAGCCAGTTGGCGCGTCCGATCATGCAGATCACACCATGGATCTTCGCTGTGACGCCTTTGCCCGGAACTTCCTGGAAGTCGGTCGCGTCGTCCAGCTCAAGCGTCGCTTCGCTTGCCAGCTTTTGGAGCGCGATGGCAACCGGGTGGTTGCTGTACTGTTCCGCCGACGCGGCGATTTTCAGCAATTCCGCCGGAGAGTTGTCGCCGAAAGGATTGAGTTTCACAACTGACAGCAAGCCGTCAGTCAGCGTGCCGGTTTTATCGAAAACGAATGAAGTGATCTTGCCCGCCAGTTCGAGGTGAGCGACGTTTTTAATGAAAATGCCGAGGCGGGCGGCAGCGGCCACCGCCGCAACCACCGCGGTCGGCGTCGCCAAAACGACTGCACAGGGGCAGGAGATAACCATCAGCGTGATGACGCGATCCATGTCGCCGTTCGAGAAATACCAGGTGATCAGCGCAAGCATCAGCACCGTCGGCGTGTAATATCCGGCATAGCGGTCAATGATGCGGACGACCGGTGTGCGGCTCTGTTCCGCCTGAAGGATCATGTCCTTCACTTTGCCGAGCGTCGTATCTTCGCCGACCTTGGTGACTTCGAGATCCACCAGGCCCGTCAGGTTCTGCGTTCCGGCAAAGACGTCGTGCCCGGCGCTTTTTTCGATCGGGAGGGATTCCCCGGTGATCGACGCCTGATTGACTGTGCTCTCTCCGGTAAGGATTCGCGCATCCACCGGGAAGTTTTCGCCGGGGCGGACACGGATCCGGTCGCCGACCTTAAGCTCGGCAACCTGTACTTCGACTTCGCTGTTCGCGTCGCCTTGCAGCTTGCGCGCCGTATTCGGCGTCAACTTGATCAGCTCTTCGATTGAACGCTGTGCGCCGCTCGCGGTGCGGGTTTCAATGATGATAGTGAGCAACAGGAAGAACGCGATGATTCCAGCAGTCTGGAAGTCGCCGTTCGCCAGCGCCGCCAGAATCGCCAGCGCCACCAGCTCATTCATGTACACTTTGCCTTTGATCAAGTCTTTGATCGCGGTCAGGATGATCGGCAGCGCCAGAATGAACGCGCCGAGCAGTGCGCTCATCTTTGCCGCGAACTCCTGACCCGGCAATGCCCATTCCAGCAGAAACGAGTTGGCCGTCAGAAGGCCGCCGAGAATGGCGAATGAGAGGCGACCCATCGTCCGGTCATGCCCGGTGCCGCCTTCGGCGTCGTGCCCGCACGGGCAGTAACCGCCCTTGCTCTCTTCGTGATCGTGTCCGCAGCAGCCGTCATGCTTGTGCTCTTCGTGATCGTGCCCGCAGGAGCATGCGTCGGTATGTATATGTTCTTTTTTCACGATGTCAGCCATGGTTTAATTCTCCTCCGCATTGGCGGCCGAAGGAGCCCGCCGCTTCGGTTCGGGGTTGAGCTGGATGCGCACCTGCTTGAAGCCGTTGCCGGTTGTTCCCAGGATATACTTGCCTTGCTGATCCCGCAGGACCTCGGCCAGCGTGTTGGTGTAAAGCGTCATCAGCACGGCCGGATTTTTCTGGTACTCGGTCAGGATGCTGCTGAAGTAGGTGCTCTCGGACTTTACTTCCGAAACCACCAGCGTCTGATAAGTTGTTGCATCGGCGATCAGCCGGTTGCTTTCGGCAATCGCTTCATTTTGCGCTTGAACCGCGTACTGCCCGGCCTGGCTGCGCATCGAGTCGACGGTATTGGAGGCAGCGGAGACTTCGTCGAACGCAGGTTTGGTCTTGAGCGGTGGGAACAGTTGATCCAGCGTAATGATGTTCACCTCAACCCCGCAGTTCGCCTCGGCGACCAGCTTGCGGAACTCCGCCAGAACGGCGTCGGAATAGTTTGCACGTCCCCGGTAAAGCATGTCATCCACCTTGAATGTCGCCGTCGTGCGGATCACTGCCTCGCGGAATAGATTGCGCAACAGCGTCTGGGGACCGCGCGTGCCGATGAAACCGTTTTGGTCGATCTCTCGGGTATCGTCTGCGGTGGGATCTTCCGGCGTCGCCAGAAGCGTGTAGTAGCTGATCGGGTTGATCACCTGATAGTTAACCCGCCACGAGGCGTGAATGATGTTGGCGTCGCCGGTCAGTAGATAGGCGTCGCGTCCGGGAACCAGCGCCTGTGGCGGAGCCCCGTCCGGCCGATCCGCAGGCAGGAAGTCCACCTGAATCGATTGCTGATTGGTTCGGATCGTCACCCAGCGGTGTACCGGATAAGGGAAGAACCAGTAGCCGCCGGATGTGTAGACCGGACCTTCCGGCCGGTCGGTGCCGATGATCTCGCCGAATCGCATTACGATGACCGACTGTTGCGGCTCCACGGAGAAGTATCCGCCCGCCGTCAGAAAATACACCATCAAACCAATGATGGTCACCAGCAGAAAGTAGAACGCCCAGCGGAGGGCGCGCACCAGCGACTTCAGCCCGGCGTCATACTGGCCGGTGCGATCGAATTCGCCTTTGATTACGCTCTTGTTGTCTTCCATCATGACTTACTCCTTCACAGGGGCGGCAGTCTTGACCGGGCCGATGGTTTCCGCGCCGGGTTTCAGCAGGTCGAACGGCGCGACGTTGGTATCAAGCACCAGTGTGGTCTGGTTTTGCATGATGATGCGGAGGGAATCAAGTTTACGCAAGAATTCCGCCAGCTCGGGGTTCTGCTGGAAGACCGCATAATGAGTGGCGGCCACGGCATCTCCCTGGGCGCGGATCTCGCGGGCGTCCGCTTCTGCCTGTGCCAGCGTAATCGCCTTTTTCAGGTCTGCGGCGGTGCGGAGTTCGGAGGCTTTCCGGATTCCTTCCGCGAGAGAACGGTTGGCCACCAGCTTGCGATCTTCGATCATTCGCTCGACGACCTTGTCGGTGATTCGCTCCGGAACATTGATGGTGCTGATTCCGACGCTGACAATTTCAAGCCCGTGATTGGCGCTTTCTTTTGCCAGAACATCTTTGATCTCGTCCTGAATCTTGGCCAATTTCATCTGTTCGCGATTGGTGTTGATGATCTGGCCGAATTTATATTGGCCGATCGTGGCGCTCCGGGCGGCGCGCATCAGGCTGTTCAAGCGCTCCTCGGCGTTGGGGACATTCTCCAGCGACTTGAAAAAGTTTTCGACATTGGAGATCCGATAATTGACATAAATGCCGACCAGAATATTCTGGCCATCCTGCGTCACCGTTTCTTCAATCCGGCCAGTGCTTCCTTCAAAGCAGCGAATCCGGTGGTCGAACTTATAGATTTTTTGGAACGGGAACGGCCAGCGGAAGTGCAATCCCGGCTCCGTCACGGCAGTCGGTCGCCCGAAGGTGGTGACCACCGCGCTCTCCGTCTCGTTCAACTGGAAAGAGAACACCGCGATCACCAGAACCGCTGCAACCACAAGGCCCAACAGCATTGTCGGCCAATGTTTGAAAAAATTACCTTTTGCCATGATTTGGAAAACCTCCCTGAAACTATAATGATTTGTGTAAATTCAATTGTACTTCTATCAATTTCCGGAGAAAAGATCCGTATTGGTGTCGATCAGATCAAGACGCTCTTTGCTCTGGAAGTTCAACTCATATACTTCATTGCTCAGCCCTGCCGCAACGATGAATTTGCGGATATCCCGGCAATCCCGCTCCAAGAAGTTGAGATACGCTTTCAGCCGGAACATGCGGGGCATGATTTTATAGGTTTCCAACTGAGTGCCGAATCGCGCCGCTTCCGCCTTCGCCACCGTGGTGGTGGTGTGGCTGTAGGCTTGCGCTGCGGAACGGATTTGCAGTGCCTGTGCCTGGGCTTCCGGCGTGGTGCGTTCCGCGTAATTTTCCGCTCGGAGAATGGTTGATTCACGTTCTTCCATCGCACCGATCACGTCTTGAAACGCCGGGGCGACTTTGTCCACCGGAGGATGGGAGTCGAGGATCATCACCTTTGTGATTTCTATTCCGAGGCGGTGTTCGTCGGCCAGCGTCTGAATGCGTTCACGAAGCGCTGCCTGTGCATTGGCGCGGTTGGAAGACATGATATCCATAAACGAGGTACTTGCCATATATTCGGTCGCCGCCTGTTGGCCGATCAACGTCAGTGTGGTGATCGGGTTGGCGTTGCCGTACGCAAAGTCAAAGACCCCGTCCGGACGGATTCGGTATTCTACCGGAATCATCAGGCGGATGAAGGCGATGGAGGCCGCATCGGTCTCCGAATTTGCCGGAGCCGGCTGCTCGTTTTCGGTATCGGACGCTGTTTGGCGGGAGTTGGGGTCGACCGCAACGATGAAATTGTTGGCGGCGCCTCCGTGAGGAATGGTCCAGAGAACAACGGGGAGAGGCTTCTCTTTGCTCTTTTTAGGCGCCTTGGCGTGGCCGTGCCCATCGTCCGGGGCATCTTCTTCTTCGCTCGCCGCATCGTCGTGATGTTCGCCGATGACAATCTGGTTGAGCTGAGTGCAGCTGAAGCGTTTCACTTCGCCGAATGGGTAGGGGAGCGTCCAGTAAATTCCCGGTTGAAGGAGTTCGCGTTTTACCACGCGACCGAGCCGTTCCTTGACCCCGACCTGATTCGGACCGACTTCGTAGATCATGGTAAATCCCCAGAAAATCGCGGCCCAGAAGAGAATGATCGGGAAGAACGAGCGCTCCATGAAACTGTAGAGCCATGTCCCGGAAACCTTGAAGCCGAACTGGTAATCGAGCGCGAGCGCGATGTTGCGCATGACGCCGCCCGGCTCGGTGAAGAGCGCCAGCAGTCGGCTCTCAAAAATCGGCCGGACTTCACGGATCGTCCGCGGCCGGTAGAACTCAATGACAAAGCTGAAGACGAATTCGCCGCCGAGAATAGCGAAGATCACCGCCAGTACTTTGGCGGTTGTCGCGTCGAGTGTTCCGCCGGCCGGTGAAAACACCGAGAGCAGAAGCGAGAGAAGCATCAGCCCGAACCCGGCCAGCAGCCATGCGCCGAACGCCCGCAGCCAGCGGAATGCCGGTTGACGCGACTGCCCGACGAAGAACGCGCCGGTGAACAAGCTCAGGAACGCCAGCAGCCCGGAGAGGATCGTGCCGTTGAGCGGATTGCCTTCGGACGGGGTGACCAGTCGCGCATCCCACGAACGGAAAAATCCAATGAGAAGTCCCGCGATGATCAGTGCGGCGAGAATCGCGAGCACATAAGGCGCGTATTTGACGAAGTTATCGAACGAGCGACCCGAAGTGAAGCGAACGTCTTCTTCTACGTTCAGCGCGCGGGTGTCGTTGCGTTTCTCCAGCAGTTGTTTCTCTTCGCTTTCCACCGCCGCCGAGGTGTTGAGCATCCCGTAAATCATGGAGGCGATGGCGAAGATTACCCCCAGCGTATACGGAATCACCCCGAGCGCAAAGAGATCCGAGCGGATAAACCCGTCATAGACGATTCCGCAGAGCAGCGTGGGGAGCAGCAACAGTACAAATGTGAGAATTGCGCCGATGACGGACAATTTTGTCATCAGCCTGGCATTGTCGATTTTGGTGCGAATATCGGTTCCCCGCTCCACATTTCACCTCGTTTTTTATTTGTAAAACCTTTAATTACAAGAACAAAATAGAAAAAATGCGCCTCCGGTATTTCCCTTCCGGGCATACGGGCACGACACCATCTTTTCTTATTAATACACCCTTGGCGCTGAAATAACAAGTTTCCCGCAGTAACTTTTTTGAGAATTTATTGCAAGTAAAGAATAAGGAATTGGGCTTCGTCGCCGCATGATAACGAAGGGGAGTGATGACAAATTTTGATTTTTTTCTTTTCCCCTCTTGATGAGTTGCCTGAGTCTGACTATGCTGATCGTATGGCGAGATCTATGGACTGAAAGTATCCGCACATAAGGGAACCGATCAAGCGTCAGATTTGGACTCTCTCTCAGGAAAAGGCTTCGCTTTTGATCAAATTCTTTCGTGACATGATGATGAAAGAATGTTTTTTCGAGAAAGATACTTGAAACTTCCCGAAAACATGATATACTGATTGTAATCAACGAAACCAGGGAGTATTCAACGGCAATGACGGACTTTCGTCAGAATCGCAGCATGAATTTCCGGAACGGCGAAGTCCGTCCCGGCTCCTTTGTTTGTGCCGACATCACTTCTCTTCTACTGCGACTTACTTGCGCCGATCCGGCTTGAGTGAAGACGCTTGCGAACCCGTTTTAGTTTCGGAACCGGACTCAGCCGATCGGCGAACCCCTTTCAACGCTTCGTGTCGCGGTAGCCGTCCGTCTTTTCGCCCTTCCGCATTCACGAGGCAATTTGCCGACGAAGAATGAAGAAAGACGGAAGAGAGAAAAGAACATGAGTGAATATCCGAAATATCGTGCCTCCGAGCCTGTGGAAATCGAAAACCGCGTCTGGCCGACCCGGCGCATCCAGACCGCGCCGATCATTGTTCCGGTCGATTTGCGTGACGGGAACCAGGCGTTCGCCCGCCCGATGAATGTGGCGACCAAAATCCGTTATTTTAAAATGTTGTGTGATATCGGTTTTAAAGAGATCGAAGTCGCCTATCCCGCCGCGTCGAACGAGGAGTTCGAGTTCGTCCGCCGTTTGATCGGAGAGGGGCTCATCCCTGACGATGTGCGGATCAACGTATTTACCGCCGCGCGCAAAGATCTGATCGACCGCACCATCGCCTCCATTGCCGGAGTGAAGCAGGCGACCATGCACTGCTATATCGCCACGAGTGAATTGCACCGTAAATTTGTGTTCGGCAAGACTTCGGAGGAAATCATCCGCATCGCCGCCGACGGCACCCGAATGATCGCCGAAGCGGTCGACGGAGCCGGAATGCGGGATCGTGTCCGCTACGAGTTTTCGCCGGAAGAATTTTCCGACAGCGACATCGGGTTCATCGTCGACCTGGGCGAGGCGGTGCGGGAAGTGTGGAAGCCGCGCGACAAACGCGATTTCATCCTCAATTTACCCGCAACGGTCGAACGCCGTCCGCCATATGAGTTTGCCGACATGATCGAAAGTTTCATCCGCCGTTACTCCGGTAACGACGATACGACCATTGGTGTTCACGTACACAACGATCAAGGGTGCGCCGTCGCTGCGGCCGAAATGGCCGTGCTGGCCGGTGCGGAGCGCGTGGAAGGAACGTTGGCCGGCCATGGGGAGCGTACCGGAAATATGGATTTGACCACGTTTGCGTTGAATTTCGCGTCGCGCGGAATTGCAACCGGATTGGATTTTTCGCATTTACCGGAGATCACCGCGTTTATCGAAGAGGTTTCCGGAATCGCCACCAATCCGCGCACCCCGTATACCGGGGAGCTGGTCTTCACCGCGTTCTCCGGGACGCATCAGGATGCGATCCGCAAGGGGATGGCGCAGCGCAAGGAGATCGGTGAACACTTCCAGCGCGGGTGGAAGATGCCCTATCTGCACATCGATCCGATCGATATCGGTCGGAATTACGATGGGCTGGTTCGGATCAACAGCCAGTCCGGTAAAGGCGGTGTCGCTTATGTGTTGGAGAGTTTCTACGGTATTCGCGTGCCGAAGGGAATGCAGCCGATGGTGGCGAAAGCAGTCCAGGCGGTGGCCGAGGCGACCGGAGATGAATTGACGCCGACGGATGTTTGCCGGATTTTCCGGGAGAACGTCGCAGGTGCTGCCGGCCGGGTTTCATTCGACGCGTTCCGCCTCCAGCGCCCCGCCCCCGGAACCGCCGACAAGACCGAGGTTCGGTTTGATATCCGTTTCGATGGGGCGCGGAGCGAAGTGCGCGGCGTGGGAGGCGGCCCGATTGAAGCCGCTGCGGCCGCGTTCCAGCAATGCGCCGGAATCCCGGCTTTTGCCATCGAAGAGTACACGCAGTATGCGCTCGACCGCGGCGCGGCGGCGGAGGCGGTCGCCTTTATCGGCATTCGCCCTGCCGGTTCCGGGGACATCGTTTACGGCACCGGAATCGATGGCAACGTAAATCTCGCCGCAATTCGCGCAATTGCCAATGCAATCGGCCGAATGGTGTAGTATATTACAATAGAAAATATAAAACACTCACTCAGGGAAACAGGGGCGAAACATGACAGAGAAACCTGTTCGGGCCGAATCCGGCAAAGACGTCATTGCCAGATACGGAAAGTCGTTGATGGTTCATATCGACATGTCGCCGGGGCAGAGCATTCTCGACCTCGGCTGCGGGGATGGCACGCTGACTGCGGAGTTGGCGAAAGGCGGGGCGAAAGTGCTCGGCATCGACAACGCCGCCGAGCTGGTGATCCGGGCGCGTTACCGGTATCCGGAGTTGATGTTTGCCGAGATCGACGCGCTGGAGCTTCCTTACAACGAGGAGTTCGATACGGTGTTCTCTAACTCGGTGTTCCATTGGATTCCGAATGTGGATCGACTGCTCTCCGAAATCCGTCGCGCCTTGAAACCGGGCGGGAAGCTGGTTTGCGAATTCGGCGCCGCCAGTAACATTGCCACGGTACGGCAGGCGTTCGCCGCCGCCTGCGCCCGTCGTGGGCGCGAGTACCGGGAGCGTTTCTACTGTCCGACGCCCGATGAGTTTTTCGACCGGCTGAAGGCGGCCGGATTCGAGCCGGAACGGGTGTTGGAGTTTGAACGGCAGACCCCGTTGTCCGGTGGCGACGACGGGTTGAAGCGCTGGATCCTCCGGTTCCTTGCCGATGATCTCGCGTCGTTCAGCGCATCAGTTCAGGAACAAATCCTGGGTGAGGTTGAGGTCGCCTGCCGTCCCCTGCTTTGGAACGGAGATAAGTTCGTGGTGGACTACCGCCGACTTCGGGCAATTGCCTTTAAAAATTGAGTTTTTCATAGAAAACTGCACAAAAAAGATAAAAAAACCATTTTTTTTGCATAATTTGTCTTTTTATAGCTTGAATTTATATATGACCCTGAGTATAATTACCTTCAGTTACCCGGGCTAAGCAACCCCAAACAAGAGGGAGATGAACGATGAAACACGATTTCTACGATGTCAAGGCCAAAGCCAAGGTCTCTGCCGATGTTCTCGACTGCGTTACCTTCGGTGACGCTGGCCGCAAGCGTTATGCCTTCAAGGGCAAAACCGCCGATGGCCGTAGCCTGACCGCGTTTGTCGGTAAGGACGTCTGGGAAAAGGCTAAAGGCCAGCTGAAGAAGTAACTTTCTCATGTGAGAGAGATACATGCCTCCCGTTCCAAATGGTTCGGGAGGCTTCTTCTTTTTCATGGAACGGCTCCGGTCGGTGCGGTTGACTTTTTTACCGGCGCATGTTACATTAATTTCATAAGATAGACTCTTAGAGTAGTAGAAAGGATCTTCCGAACATATGGCAGAAGAAACACGGATAATGCCGCCGGCGATGATCCTTTGCGGCGGACAAGGCACCCGGTTGCGAGAAGTGACCGAATTGCTGCCGAAACCGATGGTGCCGATTGGCGAACAGCCGATTCTCTGGCACATCATGCGCGGATACGCTGCGTTCGGAGTGACTCGCTTTATTCTTTGCCTCGGCTACAAGCGCGAGGAATTCATCGACTATTTTATGAACTTCCATGCCCGTTCGACCGATGTGACCATCCAGCTCGGGAAGGAACGCGGCATTGTCTACCACGGCGAAACCTACGAAGCCGACTGGGAGGTCACGCTGGCCGACACCGGAGTGGATACCATGACCGGCGGTCGAGTACGGCGGGCGGCGCGTTACCTGGCGCCGGAGGATCGTGAATTTTTCCTGACCTATGGCGACGGCGTGGCGGATGTTGACGTCGGCGCGCTTCTGAATTTTCACCGTTCCGCAGGGAAACTTCTGACCGTTTCCGCCGTGCATCCGGAAGGGCGTTTCGGGGAGATGAAACTGAATTCACGTGGGCTGGTGACCGGATTCGAGGAAAAACTTCCCCGCACCGGCAATTTCGTCAACGGCGGCTATATGGTGGTCGACCGTGATTTCGTCCCGCGTTATCTCGACCGGGAAGACTGTTATCTTGAGGCCGCGCCGATTCGCGACGCGATGTGTTCCGGCGATCTCGCCGCATACCGGCACGAGGGATTCTGGCAGTGCATGGATACCCCGCGGGAGCACCGGATGCTGAACGAACTTTGGAGTTCCGGCCGTGCGCCGTGGACGAAACATTGGCGGGAGTGAAATCGTTATGTTCGGCGGAGTTTATCAGGGCAGGCGGGTTCTCGTAACCGGACACTCCGGGTTCAAGGGGTCTTGGCTCTGTGCCTGGCTCGCTCAGCTCGGAGCGACGGTTCGCGGCGTTGCGCTGCCGCCGGAAAGCACGCCGAATCACGTTGCGCTTCTGCACACCGAAATGGAATCGGTCTGGTGCGATCTCCGCGACGCCGAGAATCTGGATCGTGCCGTACGGGAGTTTCACCCCGAAATTTTGTTCCACCTTGCCGCGCAGCCGCTGGTGCGGCGCTCGTACCGCGATCCGGCGGAAACCTTTTCCGTCAATGTCGGCGGGACGGTCAACCTTCTGGAATCAGTGCGGAACTGCGGCTCGTTGCGTTCGGTGGTCATCGTCACCAGTGACAAGTGCTATCGTAATGACGAACGACAGGCGGGGTATCGCGAGGAGGAGCCGCTCGGCGGCCGCGACCCTTACAGCGCCTCCAAGGGGTGTCAGGAGATTGTGGCGGCCAGCTTCCGGGACAGTTTTTTATCCGCATCCGGCATTTTGCTTGCCACGGCGCGGGCGGGGAACGTCATCGGCGGCGGCGACTGGGCGGAGGATCGGTTGATTCCCGATCTGGTTCGCGCGGCGGAGCGGGGGGAGGTGGAACCGTTGCGTTCCCCCGACGCGGTTCGTCCGTGGCAGCATGTGTTGGAGCCGCTCTCCGGGTATCTCGAACTCGGGCGGCGGCTGTTTGCGGGGGATGCCGCCTGCGCCGATGCGTGGAATTTCGGCCCGGCCGAGAGCGAAGCGGTGACGGTGGGCGAGGCGGCGGCGAATATGAAACGCTTCTGGGATCGGGTTGAATACCGGTTCGCGCCTCCTCCCGGCGCGCCGCATGAGGCGAAGTTGCTTCGGCTCGATTGCGGCAAGGCGGAGCGGGGGCTTGGGTGGCACGGTGTTTGGAACGTGGAGGAAACCTTCCGGCGCACCGCCGGGTGGTATCGTGATTATTATGAAACCGGACGAATCGGGACGATGGCGGATCTGGATGCCTACACTTCCGACGCGCTCCGCAAAGGATTGGCATGGACGAGAACGAACTGAAGCGCGAGATTCTGGAAAATGTCGCCGCTTACGCAAAATTGCGTTCCGGCGGAATGGACGACTTTCGCCCTGGCGCGAGCCGGATCGATTACGCCGGTCGGGTATTTGACGAAAAAGAATATTTGAATCTTGCCGAGGCCATGCTTGAATTTTGGCTGACTGCCGGGCGCTGGACGAAGGAGTTTGAGGAAAAACTTGCCGTCTGGCTGGGCGTGCGCCGGGCATTGTTTGTCAATTCCGGATCTTCGGCGAATCTGCTTGCGTTTATGACGCTCACTTCTCCGCTGCTCGGAGCGCGCCGGATCGAGCGCGGGGACGAGGTGATTACGGTTGCCGCCGGGTTTCCCACTACGGTTTCGCCCATCGTCCAGTATGGCGCGGTTCCGGTGTTCGTCGATGTGGAGGCGGGGAGCGCGAATCTCGACGTTTCCCGTCTGGAGAAGGCGCGTTCGCCCCGGACGAAGGCGGTGATGCTGGCGCACACGCTCGGCAACCCGTTCCGGCTCGATGCGGTGAAGGCGTTCTGCGACGAGCATAATCTCTGGTTGGTCGAGGATAATTGCGATGCGCTCGGTTCCACCTATTGCGGCAAATTGACCGGAACATGGGGCGACATCGGCACCTCCAGCTTTTACCCCCCTCATCATATGACCACGGGCGAGGGCGGTGCGGTGTATACCGATGATCCGTTGTTGGCGAAAATTGCGCTCTCGATGCGTGATTGGGGGCGTGATTGTTCATGCGCCCCCGGTGAGGATGACCGGTGCGGGCATCGTTTTTTCCGGCAGTTCGGCACGCTGCCGGAGGGATACGACCACAAATATGTGTACAGCCATTTCGGTTACAATTTGAAGGCGACCGACTTGCAGGCTGCGATCGGTTGCGCCCAGTTGGAGAAGCTCGATGGCTTTACCGCGGCGCGAAAGCGGAATTTCTCCCGATTGTACGAAGGATTGCGCGATCTTCCGGAGCTGGCGCTGTTCGAGCGGTACCCGGAGGCCGATCCTTCTTGGTTCGGCTTTTTAATCACGTTGACGGGAAAGGCGCGCTGTTCCCGCAACGAACTGGTCGGGCATCTCGAGTCGAAACGAATTCAGACACGGAACCTGTTCGCCGGGAACCTGACGCGCCATCCCTGCTTTGAAGCTCTGCGTGAAGGGGTGGATTATCGGGTGTCCGGAGGATTGGAGAACACCGACAACATTATGAACAACGCCTTCTGGATCGGGCTCTTCCCCGGTATGACCGACGCAAAGCTCGACTATATGATCGAAACCATCCGTTCTTATTTGGCGTAATCGGTACTTAGATGGCTTGAATTTTCAACCGAAAAGGGTATTATAATACCGTACGGATTAACGAATGACACAACAACCCCGGATGGGATTCATGCACGACAACGTATTCATCTCCGCCGAAATCGGGATTAACCACAACGGCGACCTCGACATTACCAAACGGCTGATCGACGCGGCGGCGCTCGCCGGTTGCGACGCGGTAAAATTTCAGAAACGTACCATCGACAAGGTTTATACGCAGGAGTTTCTGGACAGCCTTCGCGAAAGTCCGTGGGGGAGCACCCAGCGAGCCCAGAAGGAAGGGCTGGAATTCAACGAGGCGGAGTACGCCGAAATCGATCGCTACTGCCGGCAGCAGAACATCGCGTGGTTCGCTTCCGCATGGGATGTCGATGCGCAGAAGTTTCTGCGTCGTTACAATCTTCAGTACAATAAAGTGGCCTCCCCGGTTCTGACCAATCTGCCGCTTTTGGAAGCGGTTGCCGAGGAGAAACGCTATACCTTTATCGCCACTGGAATGAGCACGTGGGAAGAAATTGACGCCGCGGTGCAGGTGTTCCGCAAGCACAACTGCCCGTTTGAGCTTCTGCACTGTGTTTCCATCTACCCGATGCAGCCGGAAGAGGCGAATTTGCTGTTGATTCCGGAGCTGGCCCGGCGCTACGACTGTCCGGTTGGTTACTCCAGCCACGAAATCGGTAACATTGCGACGCTTGGCGCGGTTGCGCTCGGCGCTCGTTCGGTGGAACGGCATTTTACGCTGGATCGTACCATGTACGGCTCCGATCAGGGTTCGTCGGTGGAACCGGCGGAGCTGATCGAATTTGTGCGGGATATCCGGCATATGGAAGCCGCTCGCGGTACCGGAATCCGCGAATTGACTCCGAAGGAGCAGGCCGTTCGCAAAAAGATGCGGGGGTGACGGGATGCGGAGAGTTGCCGATTATGTGATGGATTTTCTCACCGCGCACGGCGTGAAAGAGGTGTTCATGCTTCCCGGCGGAGGCGCGATGCACCTGGATGACGCCCTCGGGCGGCACAAGGAACTGAACTACACCTGTTTCCTGCATGAGCAGGCGCTGGCCATCGCTGCGGAAGCCTACGGTCAGCACACCAATACCCCCGGGGTTGCATTGGTGACCTCCGGCCCCGGCAGTACCAACGCGATTACCGCCGTCGCCGCCGGATTCATCGATTCGACGCCGATGTTCCTGCTTTCCGGGCAGGCGAAACGGCCGGATCTCAAGGGTTCGAGCGGGGTTCGGCAGATGGGGTCGCAGGAGGTGGATATCGTTTCGATGGTTTCTTGCGTCACCAAATATGCCGTGACGGTGATGGAACCGGAAGAGATTCGATATCACCTGGAACGCGCCTGGTATGAGGCGACTACCGGGCGCATGGGGCCGGTTTGGCTGGATATCCCGCTTGACGTGCAGGGGGCGATGGTGGATGAAGCCGCGCTTGTCGGCTATGCGCCGGCAGAAGCCGTCGCGCCGAATATTCCGATCGAAGAAGTGGTTTCCCGGCTTGAGCGCTCCCGCCGTCCGTTGCTTCTGATTGGCAACGGAACAAAATTGGCCGGAGCCGCCGGACGGCTGGTCGCCTGGGCGGAGAAAAATTCCATTCCGATGCTGACCAGCTGGAAAACGATTGATTTGCTGGACGGCAATCACCCGCTTAATTTCGGCTGTCCCGGCATTATGGGGACGCGGGCGGCGAACTTTATCGTTCAAAACGCCGACCTGCTGCTGGTGGTTGGCAGTCGCCTCGACCCGAGCCTGACCGCGTTCAACAGTGCGGATTTCGGGCGGAATGCTACGAAGATCGTGGTCGATATCGATGCGGCGGAAATTCGGAAGCTCAAGGGGATCGATCTCGCGGTTGTTTCCGACGCCGCTGTGTTTACGGACACGCTCTCCGCTTCCGGCGTGAGCTTGCCGGAGCGGATGGATTGGCTGGAATATTGCCGGGAGCTGAAAGCGAAGTATCCGGTTGTGTTGCCGGAGTACGCGGATCAGCCCGACGGTGTGAATTTGTACTCGTTTACCGAAGAGCTGTTCCGGCAATTGAAGCCGGAGGATGTGATCGTCCCGGAAAGTTCCGGCGCGGCGGGCGAAGTCACCTATCAGGCGATGACGGTGAAAAAGGGGCAAAAAATTAAAAATGCGGCGGGCTTGGGCTCCATGGGATTCGGGCTGCCGTATTCGATCGGCGCTTGCCTTGCCAACGGTCGTCGGAGAACGGTGCTGGTCAATGGCGACGGCGCGTTTCAACTCAACATTCAGGAGCTTGAAACCATTGTCCGCCTGAAGTTGCCGGTTAAGATGTTCATTTGGGACAACGACGGTTACGGCAGTATCATGAATACGCAACGCAATATGTTCGACGGATTTTACGTCGGTTCCGAGCGGGCGAGCGGATTGTCGCTGCCCAATGTGGCTCGACTGGGCGACGCGTACGGAATCCGCACGGTTGAAATCGCGTCGAACGCGGAGCTGGAACGCGGGGTCGCAGACACGCTTGCCGGGGGCGAACCGGTCATCTGCCGGGTGCTGATTACGCCGTCGCACATGACGGCTCCGAAAGTTCAGGCGCAGAAACTGCCGGATGGCGGAATGGTTTCCAAGCCACTTGAAGACATGTGGCCGTATCTCCCGGCCGAAGAGGTGGCGCTCCATATGATTGCCGAGCGCCCCGAACAAGGATAAGGCATGATAAAATTGGTTTTGCTGGATATCGACGGTGTGTTGACCGACGGTAAAGTGACGGTCGATTCACAGGGGAACGAGTATAAAACGCTCGATTTCCGGGACATCGATGCGGTATTTGAGATGAAGCGGCGGAAGATTCTGGTCGGTCTGGTGACCGGTGAGGCGACGCCGATCACACTGTTTTTTCGCGACCGCTTCCAACCGGATTTTTTCTACAACGGCTGCAAGAACAAGCCGGAGGCGTTGCGTGATATTTTGAGCAAAACAGGGATTTCCTTGGAGGAAACCTGTTATGTCGGGGATGGCCGGTATGATATCGAGGTGATGAAGCTCGTGAAGCATTCCGCCTGTCCGTCAAACGCGATTCCGGAGGTGAAGGCGGTTGCTGCCGCGCGTCTGGAATCCCGCGGCGGAGATGGTTGTATTCGAGAGTTGTTGGAACAGTTGTCGGCCACAGGGGCGTTGGGATGACGCCGAAGGTCGACAGATGCCGGAGTTGCGGTGGGGCGTTTTTGCCGGAGGCGCTGCTGCGTTATACCGGCATGCCCGCGGCGGCGCAGCATCTGCCGGACTCTCCCGGCGAAGACCGGGGCGTGGATTTCAACTTGATGCAGTGCGGTGGTTGTGGGCTTCTTCAGCTCGATACGCCGCCGGTTCCGTATTACCGGGAAGTGATCCGGGCTGCGGCGTATTCGCCGGAGATGGGAGAGTTCCGGCGCGGCCAGTTCCGTGAGTGGATCGAGCGGAACGGCCTGAACGGTAAACGTGTGCTTGAATGCGGTTGTGGACGCGGCGAATTTCTGGAATTGATGGCTGCGAGCGGTGTTTCCGCTTTCGGTATGGAATATGGCGTCGGCAATGTGACAAGTTGCCGCGAGCACGGCCTGGCGGTGGAGCAGCTCTATTTTGAAACCGGCGAAGAGAAATTGGCGACTGGGCCGTTTGACGGATTTTATATCTTGAATTATCTGGAGCACCTGCCGAACTTGAATGAGTATCTCGCCGGAATCGCCGCGAATCTGACCGATGGAGGCGTGGGGCTGATCGAGGTGCCGAACTTCGATATGATTCTCGCAAATCAAACATTTGCGGAATTCACGACCGATCATCTGTATTACTTTACCCGGCAGACGTTGACGGGGGTGTTGGAACGTTGCGGATTCGATGTGATTGCGAGCCGGACGATCTGGTACGGTTATATCCTTTCGTTGGAGGTGCGGAAACGGAGCCGCCTCGACCTCTCCGGTTTCGACTGTGCGCGTCGTGCGCTGTCGGAACAGCTGAATGCGCTGGTGGAACAATATGGGGTGGAGAGCTCTGCTGTCTGGGGTGCGAGCCATCAGGCGTTCGCGGTTCTGGCTCTGGCCGGATTGCACGGGCGGTTGCGCTGCATTCTCGATTCGGCGCCGTTCAAGCAGGGGAAGTTCAGCCCGGCAACGCACATTCCGATCGTGTCTCCGGACGCGGTGGCCGGGGGGGATTTGAAATTACTGATTGTGATGGCCGGGGGCTATTCGACGGAAGTCGCAGCGCTTGCCCGGAGACGGTTTGGAGAAGCCTTGGCAATCCACATCCTCCGGGAAGACCGGCTGGAGCAAGTGTAATCACAGGAACGGAACGTATGAAAGCACCCGCGGAAAGCACGTTGCAGCACATCGTCGACCTGATGCACCCGGTTCGTAATTACCGGCAACATCTGGAGGAGTTTGTCGCGGATTCGGAATTCGTTGTGTTTTACGGTTGCGGAAGGATTTTTCACTCCATCCGACATGTGTGGAATGAGTATATTTTCCGCAAAATCGATTGCATCTGTGATCGGGATCCCCGGAAATGGGGGACGCTTGTTCATGGGATTCGTTGCATCTCGCCGGAGGAGCTGTTGCAATTAAAGGGACGGTGTGCGGTTTTTGTCACGGTCGGTGACGTTATGCCGGTCTGGAATTTTCTGCATGAAAATGGTTTCGATAAGGTATCGCTGCTCTACAAATACGATTTGTTGAATGGGCAAACATGGAGTCGAGAGGAGCTGAAGACCATGCAAACCTCTCTTGCTGAAACCTACGAGATGCTGGCGGACGAGGAGTCGAAAACAATATTGGACGCCATGATTCGCCGTTTTTTTCATGGGGATGGCTCTCCGGATTGCATGGGGCGTTTTAATACGCACTCTCAATATTTTTCCGGCGACCCGGTTCCATTGTCCGACCGGGAGTGTGTCGTGGATATCGGGGCGTATGACGGCGACACGCTTCGTGACTTTCTACAGATCACCGGGGAGCGTTTCGAGCGCTATTACGCGTTCGAGCTTTGCCGGAACAACTTTGACTTGCTGAATGAAACCGTTGCTGCGACGGCGGCGGCGGATCGGATTCAGCTTTTTCTCTGCGGCGTAGGGGATCGGCACGAGGAGATCACCTATCTTGCCGCGCAGTCGGAGAGCCGGATTGGCGGTGACGAACCGGGGGTATTGGATACGCTCGACCATATTTTGCCGACAGAGAAGGTCACGTTAATCAAGATGGATATCGAGGGCTACGAGATGAAGGCGCTGAAAGGTGCGGAGAAAACCATCCGCACCTGGAAACCGAAGCTGGCGATTTGCGTCTACCATGAGTTGCGGCATTGGTGGGAGGTTCCTGCTTACATCAAGTCGCTGGTTCCGGAATATAACATTTATTTGAGGCATCACAGCCCGCTGGAATACGAAACGGTTTGCTATGCGGTCTGCCCTGACAGGAGTGAAATATGAAAGAAAAAGAACTCGAAAACCAGAAGCGCGCCAAATTGCGGGCCGAAAAACCGCAGGTGTACGATAAGGTCATCAAAATCAGTGAGCGCCATCTGCGGAACATTGCGACGCCGATTATCGATATCGCATATAACTACGCCTGCAATTTGAGCTGCGCGCATTGTACGGCGGCTCGATTCAAACGGCCGGGCCGGCGGGTGTTGACCCCTGCCGACCTCAATGACCTCAGCAATCAGGCGCACGCTCTCGGACTTTGCCAGTACTGCCTTTCCGGCGGAGAGCCGTTGGTGTTCAAGGATCTGGATGAAGTGATCGCCGGGTTGCAGCCGGAGCGCTTCCATTTGACGATGAGTACCAACGGGCACTTCCTGACGGCTGAAAAGGCGCTCCATTTAAAACAGCTTGGGGTGGATAAGCTAAAGATCAGCCTGGACGATTTCGATGAAGAGGAACATGACCGCAACCGGCACTCTCCCGGCGCGTTTCGGCGTGCCATGGAGGCGTTTCAGCATGCGAAAGACGCCGGGTTGAGCGTGGTGATTCAGACGATGGTGACACATCAGAATTGTCGTTCCGGGCGAATTTTTGAGATGGCGGAGTTCGCGGAAAAGAACGGATTTACGGTCGATGTCCTGATCGCCCGCGCCACCGGCGCGCTGGAGGGACGGCATGAGATTCTGATCGATGAGGACGATGCGGAATATTTGCGTCAGGCACATGCGCAACACCCGGTTCTGCATCGCGACACCTATCCTTCGTACGGGATGGACAAGGGCTGCGGTTGCGTTGACTCAACGCTTCACATCACGCAGTACGGCGATGTGCTGCCTTGTGTATTCATTCACATTTCGATCGGCAACATTTTTGAAGAGCCGTTGGCTGATATCATCAAACGCGGTCAGTCATTGAAGCCTTTCGCCTGCCATAACAAACTTTGCCTCTCCGGCGAGGATCGAAATTTTATCGACAAATATATGACGAAATTTTACGGGAAGCCATTGCCGCTGGATTGGCGTGAGGCGTTTACCGAAGAAGATTTTATATGATTCGCTATACAGAGCTCAAAAACACCAACCGGAAGAACCTCATGGAGGTGATGCCGCTGACGAAACCGTTCACACTGCTCGTCGAGCCGTCGGGTCTGTGTAATTTTCGCTGTGTCCAGTGTTTTCAGAGTTTGAAGAGCGACAGTTATTTCACTCGGAGTCGGGCGCATATGCCGCTGGAGCGTTTCCGCCGGATTGTCGAACAGTTGCGGCGCTGGCCGGGCGAAAAGTTGAAAGTACTGAAGTTGAGCTTGTATGGCGAACCGTTGCTGTCGCCGGATTTTGCCGAAATGTTGCGGATTGCCCGCAAGGCTGATATCGCCGACCGGATTGAGACCACTTCCAACGTCAGTTTGCTGACGCCGGAGATTGCCCGGGCGATGGTGGAGTGTCAACTGGACTACTTGCGGGTATCGATTTATGCAACGGATGCGGAACGGCACCGGGAGGTCACGAATTCGCCGATCCCTCCGGTTCAGATTCACGAAAATTTACGTATGCTGCAGGAAGAGAAACGCCGAGCCGGTTCTACCCGCCCATTCATCAGCCCTAAAATGCTCGATTCCGGCGAAGAAGCCAACCGGGCGTTTATGGAGATGTTCCGCGACGTCGGCGACGAGCTTTATCTCGATCAGCCGCACGGCTGGATCAAAGTGGATCAGGAGGCGGATTTCATGGGGCGTTATTACGGAGATGAAGCCGCGCAACACGTCGGGCAAAGCACGCCGCGCGTCGCCTGTCCGATGGCGTTCACCACGATGGCGGTACGTGCCAACGGCGATGTTTCTCCCTGCTGCGTCGATTTTATCGGTGGAACCAACCTCGGAAATGTCGATGAGGCCGGGTTGCAGGAGCTTTGGAGTTCCCCGGCTTGGTACGAGTTTCAAAAGATGCAACTGGAAGGGCGCAAAAGCGAAAATTTCTCTTGTGCCCGTTGCGATATTTATCGGAGCGATCACTACACGCGCGACAACATCGACGGGTTTCCGGTCGAAAAACTTCTGGCGCGAAAACAGGAAGAACGGTGATGGAAGAAAAAAGGAAAAAAATCTCAGTCTGCACCGGAACTTATAACGAGGAGGGCAATATCCGCGAATTTTATACCCGCGTGAAGAGTGCCCTGTCCAAATTTCCGCAGTATGATTATGAATTTATCATTTCGGATAATTGCTCCACCGATCGAACCCGGGAGATTTTGCGTGAAATCGCCGCGTCTGACCCGGATTTCAAGTGCATTTTCAACGCGAACAACTTCGGTGCGGCTCGCTCCGGCTATAACGGATTTCTGCAGTCAACCGGAGATGCGTCCATTCTGATCTGTTCCGACCTGCAGGACCCGCCGGAGATGGTGGAGGATTTTCTGCGAAAATGGGACGAGGGGTATCAGGTGGTTTGTGCCGTCAAGCAACAATACAGCGGCTCCTTCTTGATGAAATTGTTTCGGCGGGTTTATTATCGGCTCCTGAGTCTGGTTTCCGAAACGTCACTGTTGCAGGACTTTCACGGATTCGGATTGTATGACCGGAAGGTGATGGATGCGTTGAGGCGGTTCAATGAGCCGATTCCGTATATGCGCGGGTTGATCGCCGAAATCGGGTTCAAGCGCTGCTCCATTCCCTACATTCAGCCGGAGCGCAAGGCGGGGAAAAGTTCTTATAATCTTTTTCTGTACTACGATTATGCGATGACCGGATTTGTGAACTACTCGAAGCTACCGCTGCGGTTGGCGGTGTTTACCGGGTTTGTCATGGCGTTCATCAGCATTTTGATTGCGTTCGGGTATCTGGTTTACAAGCTGGTCAACTGGGATACGTTTCAATTGGGGTTGGCGCCGTTGGTGATCGGGCTGTTCTTTTTCTCCGCCGTGCAGTTGATTTTCATCGGCATTATCGGAGAGTACATCGGTGCGATTTGGACGCAGGTGAAGAACAAGCCGCTGGTGATTGAAGATGAGAAAATCAACTTTGACCGGTAAGGGAAAAATTTGGTCGCTTTATCGGGAGAATCGTGCGGAGTTCTATCGCGTGATCCGCTATCTGGCGATCGGTGGATGGAACACGCTGTTCGGCATCGGGGTCTATTGGTTGCTGGTTTTGCTGTTCGGAGAAGACGCTTATCTGTGGTTGCTCATCCCCGGCAACGTGCTGGCGATCACCAATGCGTTTCTCTGTTACAAATATATTGTGTTTCGGACGCGCGGAGATGGCTGGCGAGAGTATTTCCGTTGTTATGTGGTCTATGGCGTTTCCATGGCGTTCGGGGCGCTCGGAATGTTGTTGTTGGTGGAACTGTGCCGTTTTCGTCCGGTTCCTGCGAATATTCTGCTGACGTTTGGAACGGTGGTGTTCAGTTACATTGGGCACCGTTTTTATTCGTTTGGCAGAAAGAAGAACGATTTGGAGTGATATGATGAAGTATGCCGCCTGTTTTTTTGATCTGGACGGGACGCTCTGCGATACCGCGCCGGATATTCTGGATAGCTGGATACAGACACTGGCCGCCGCCGGGTTGGATGCGGATGTGTTTGAACGGAAATTTCGGATCGGACCGCCACTGGAACCGATGATCCGCGGGATATTTCCGCAATTTACGCCGGCGGAAGCGGGAGAGTTGATCGCCGCGTTCCGGGAGCGTTATTGCACTGGCGGTTTTCCGCAAACACGCCCGTATCAGGGGGTCCCGGAATTGTTGGATGCGTTGCGACAGGATGGCGTGAAACTTTTTATCGCCACCAACAAGGCGCTGCGGGCGACGCGATTGATTCTGGAGAAATTGCAGTGGCTCGAATGTTTCGATGCGATCCTCACGCCGGACAGTGGTTCCGACAGCGATCATTGCTCGAAATCGGAGCGTCTGCGCCAGGCGCTTGGTGTGACCGGATTCGATCCGGCACATTGTGCGATGGTGGGGGATACGGTGCCGGATGTTGAGGCCGGACGTGCGGTCGGTATGATTACCGTCGGCGTCGGTTGGGGATA
The DNA here is from genome assembly GCA_040393525.1 of Victivallis vadensis. Classification (GTDB taxonomy): domain Bacteria; phylum Verrucomicrobiota; class Lentisphaeria; order Victivallales; family Victivallaceae; genus Victivallis; species Victivallis vadensis_A. The sequence goes on from JBEBTY010000001.1 coordinate 218,552, forward strand.
TGGAAGTGTGGAAGAGTTACGGGTCGCGCGCCCGAATTCTTTGCTCATGCAGCCGGAAGATTGGTGAAACGGATAACAGGGGTGTGATTTGAAACGAGTTTTCATTACCGGTGGGACCGGATTTTTCGGTAAAAGTTTGCTTTCTGTATGGTTACGAAATCCGGTGCCGGGAATGGAGCTGGTTGTGCTTTCCCGCGATCCGGAGCGGTTTTTCTCCGCCTTTCCGGAGTTCGTCCGGCTGCCGCAGGTGCAGTGGGTGACCGGTGATGTGCGGGATTTTCATTTCCCGGAGGCGTGCGAAGCGATTCTGCACGGCGCCGCGCCGGTCGATCCGACGTTGGAGCGAGAGCGCCCGGAGGAGCTCCGTTCGATCATCCTCGACGGAACAAAGCGTGTTTTGGAGTTTGCCCGGCAAAGTGAATCCGCGCGGATGCTGCTGGTCAGTTCCGGCGCGGTCTATGGCCCCCAGGACCCGGAGTGCGAACGGATGCCGGAGGATTATCCGTGTCGGCCGGTTACCGTTTACGGGAAAAGCAAGCTGGAGGCGGAGCAGCTCTGCCTCGACTCCGGCATTCATGTGGCGATTGCCCGTTGTTTTGCGTTTACCGGATTGTATCTGCCGCTCGACGGTCATCTGGCGGTCGGAAATTTTTTGCGTGACGCGTTGTTGCGCCGTCCCATCGAAGTACAAGGCGACGGTCGCCCCGTCCGCAGCTATCTGGATGCAAATGACCTTGCCCGTTGGCTCTGGATCTTGCTCGATCACGGCGCCGCCGGGCGTGTTTACAATGTTGGCAGCGAAGAAACCGTGTCGATTGCGGAGCTGGCGCATATCTGCGCTCTGTTGTGTTCCCCGGCGTTGCCGGTTCGCATTCTCGGGCGGCCGGACGCAGGACCTGCGCCGCGCTATGTTCCGGATATTTCCCGGATTCGGCGCGAGCTGGCGGCGATTCCTGCCGTGAATCTCGGATTGTCGTTGCGTCGGGTATTTGAATTTCATCGGAAGCGCGGTATTTTAATAGGAAAACCATAAGGAGATTTGAATATATGATTACGCTGAAGACCAACAAGGGTGACATCAAGATCCGTCTTTTCGAGGAAGAGGCTCCGATCACCACGAAAAATTTTCTCGATTATGTCGATGCCGGATTTTATAAGGACACGGTTTTTCATCGCGTGATTCCGGGATTCATGGTGCAGGGCGGCGGCTTCTCGACCGATTTTGTTCAGAAGCCGACCAACGACCCGATCAAGAATGAAGCCTCCAACCAGGTTTCCAATAAACGCGGAACGCTTGCCATGGCTCGTACCAACGTGGTCGATTCGGCGACGGCGCAATTCTTTATCAACCTTGTGGATAATGATTTCCTGGACTTCAAGGCGCCGACGCCGCAGCATTTCGGATATTGCGTGTTCGGTGAAGTGGTCGAAGGGATGGACGTGGTTGACAAGATCGCAGGAACGAAGACCGGAACGCGCGGCATGCACCGCGATGTGCCGTCCGAAGACATTGTGATTCTGGACGCGATCCGCGATTGAACTCTCAGGGGGGTGCCATGACGGACTGGACCGTCGATTCCTTGGCGCAGATGATCGATCACGCGCTTCTTCACCCGACGCTGGATGACCGGCAGCTGGTGAAGGGGCTCGCGGTTGCCGTCGACCGCAATTGTGTCAGCGTCTGTGTCAAGCCGTACTTTGTCGGCATGACGGCGCGGCTTCTGGACGGAACCGGAATTCGCACCGGTTCCGCTATCGGGTTTCCGCACGGCGGCAGTTCGACGCTGATCAAGATCGAAGAGGCGAAGTGCGCCGTGAACGAGGGCGCCGATGAGATCGATATGGTGGTCAATATCGGCAAGGCCCGCTCCTGCGAATGGGGCTATATTCGCGACGAAATCGGTGGTGTTAACGCTTGTGTCGTCACGCACGGCGCGATTTTAAAAGTGACGTTTGAAACCGACTACATGACCGACGCCATGGTGGGGCAGCTTTGCCGGGTCTGCAACGAAATTCGTCCCGCTTACGTCAAGACGTCGACCGGATTCGGTTTTTCCGAGCAGGAATCCGGGGCTTACGATTACGCCGGGGCCACCGCGCGGCACCTTACGATGATCCGGGAGCATCTTGCCGCGGACATTCGCATCAAGGCGTCGGGCAAGATCCGCACGCTGGACGATTTGTTGAAAATGCGTGCGCTCGGCGCCTCCCGAATCGGCACCAGCTCCACCGAACGGATTCTCGACGAGGCGGTGCAATGGTTGGATCAGGAGGAGTGATATGGCGGAGATCGAGTATCGGATTCTGAAGGAAGTCACTTCGACCGAACAGGCCGCTATGGCGAAACTTTATCGTGAAAACGACTGGATCGGCCCGGAGGACTCCGCCGAATTCATCGCCGCCGGAATGCGAAACGCCGCCGTGGCGATTGCCGTCTATGTCGATGGCGAGTTGATCGGCATGGGGCGGGCGCTTTCGGACAATGTTTCGGATGCGTACATTCAGGACGTGGCGGTTTCCGCTGCGTTTCGCGGACAGGGGATCGGCGGCGGCATCGTCCGTGCGTTGATCGCTGAACTTCGGCGTCGCGGTGTCGACTGGATCGCCCTTGTCGGCGCGCCTGGTACCGAGAGCTTCTACCGGAACCTTGGCTTCCAAACCGAGCCGGGGCATACGTTCTGGAAATTGCCCATCGAATAATTCCGATCACCCCGCCCCGGGCTGCATGGGGGAATCCCTGTTTTCCGTATGGCGCAGTTCCCTCGAACCGGTGGCGTCGCGTCCCTGATTCTCGTCATACTTTCGCCTTTGAACCGATTCCCTCTCTCTGAACGTTGAAACAATTGCCGGAGACGGTTCCCCGATCGCCATTCGCGATACTCCGATGGAGATCGGGCGCGATTCGGTGCGTAATATTTCAACCGTACGATAATGTAAAAACGATTGAGGCGAAGCCGGTTTTGGCATTGATGTAATTACGACCATCGTTACTTTTGCAGCAATGCTGCTTCCGGCATTGAATTCCACGGTGAAGATTGGATGTTTGGATAAAGTTGCGAAAAAGTTTAAAACCGGGTTGACCTTTCCCGTTTAGGGCATATGTTAATATAGAAACGGGACTAAACTTTGAACGATTGTAAACAGAGGAAGCTCTAGCGGCTTGCTGTAGTATGGCTACCAGAGACACGCATAAGTTCAAGGAGCTTTACCGCTTCGTAAAACCTTACCGTTCGCTGCTTGGGGTCGCGGTTATTTTTCACGTGATCTGCACCTGCCTCGGTCTGCTGATGCCCCTTGTGCTCAAGATTATTATCGACAAAGCGCTTGGCGGTACGGATTTAAGTCTTCTCTACGTGTTGCTTGGCGGAGTGCTGTTGCTCTACTGGGTGCGTGCGTTTTTCTTTTATGCCTGCAACTATCTGACATATTATCCCATTCACCGGATGTTGCTCGACTTGCGGGTGAAACTCTTCAAGCATCTCCAGAGCCTTTCGTTGCGTTTTTATCAGGAGTACCGGACCGGGAAGCTGATTTCCAACATTCTCACCGACGTTGCCGCGTTGCAGTCGATGTTTTCGACGGTGATCGTGGGAATCGCCTCGAACCTTTTTTCGTTGTTCTTCGTCGGCATTATGCTGGTGGTGCTGAGTCCGACGCTGTCGCTGATCTGTCTGATCGTGCTGCCGGTGGTCTACTTCGTTTTCTCGAAGTTCCGCAAGGTGTTGCGTGAGCGTTCGATGGTTTTGCGTGAGCACATGTCCGAAGTTTCCGCGAACCTGGCGGAAGTCATCAATGGCATCAAAGTGGTCAAGTCATTCGGAAAAGAGCGGGTGGAGAACCGAAATTTCATGCTTCGGCTCAAGCCCACATTCGATATGTCGCTCAAGCTGTCGATGCGCGGTTTTATTCTCAATATTGTGATGGATTTGATTTCCATCCACACTCTGGTGGTGGTGCTCGGCTTCGGCGGTTATCTGGTGTCGCAGGGGCGGATGACGCTTGGCGAATTGGTGGCGTTCTACACGTATATGCAGATGTTTTTCGGTCCGGTGATCCAGTTGACCAACTTCGCGCCGGCGATCAGTGAGGGTGCGGTCAGCGCCGAACGGTTGCAAATCCTGATGGCGCACGTGCCGGAAATCAAGGAGCGCGAGCACCCGGTACACCTCTATCACGCCAAAGGGCGGGTTCAATTTGAAGATGTGTCGTTTGGCTATGCGCAGGAACGAATGGTGCTTCAGGAATTCACGATGGATGTGGAGCCCGGGCTGAAGGTTGCGTTGGTCGGTCCCTCCGGCTCCGGCAAATCGACTATCGCCAGTTTGTTGATGCGCTTTTTTGATGTGACCAATGGGCGTGTTTTGCTCGACGGTACGGATGTGCGCGATCTTTCCCTCGATTCGTTGCGCCGCAACGTGGGAATCGTGCTTCAGGAGTCGTTTCTCTTCTCCGGAACCATTGAGGAAAACATTCGCTACGGTAAGCAGGAAAGCAGCTTTGAAGCGATCGTAGAGGCGGCGAAGATGGCCAATGCCTATGAATTTATCCGCGATTTGCCCAACGGATTCAAGACCGAAGTCGGCGAGAACGGCGTATCGCTTTCCGGTGGCCAGCGCCAGCGCATCGCCATTGCGCGGACGGTGTTGCACAATCCCGCGGTACTGATTCTCGACGAGGCGACCAGTGCGTTGGATACGATTTCCGAGTCGGTGGTTCAGCAGGCGCTAGACAAGCTGATGGCGAACCGGACGACGATCATCATCGCCCACCGGCTCTCCACCGTACGCAATGCCGACCGCATTGTGGTGCTGAAAGACGGGCGCATCGCCCAGACCGGCCGGCATGAAGAGCTGCTGTGTCAGGACGGCCCGTACCGGCGGCTCTATGCGATGCAGCTGAAAGAGAATAAGGAAGAAGGGTCTCCCAATTATGAAGCCGGGCGATTTGAGCCCAGCGGGAATCCGGAGGGGTGAGCATGGCACGCAAACAGACAGAATTGCGTGGGAAACTGCGCGTGCTGACCGTTGTCGGCCTCGGCATGGTATTGCTGGTGATTGGCGGCATGGCATCGCTTTTTCTGCTCAATATCGAAGACGTGATCTACGCCCGGGGCAAGATTGCCTCCGAAATCACCTACGACATCATCGGGCACGTGGATGGCCGGGTGACGCAATTGAATTTTGAAGAGGGTGACGATGTGAAGGCGGGTGATGTGATCGCGTTGATCGACTCTCTCCAGTACGACGAACAATTGGTGCGCATCGATGCGGAACTGCGGGAATATGAGGCGGAACTGGAGGTGAAGAAGGCTGAAATGGAGGCGCTTCGCCCGAATCCGCTGCCGAAGGAACTCTGGTATGCCGAAACAAACCTGAAAGAGAGCCGGGAGAAAGCGGTGAGAACACGGGCGCGTGTGGAGCGCTCCCGTCATCTTGTCGCCGGGAATACGATTTCACGCCGGGAATTTGAAGACGCCGAGATTGAAAACATCAAAGCGCAAGGCGAACTGGAACGGGCGGAGGAAAATCTTGAAAAGGTGAAAAGTGGCCTCGGTGACCGTAACATCGAAAAGGCCGAACGCGATGTCGACCTTGTTCGCGCCAAAATTTTCGGTCGGAGCGAAGAGCGAAAACTGGTGGAGCGGCGAATCGCCGATTGCCGGATCATCGCTCCGAATGACGGTCGGTTGGTAGAGTTGCCCTGCAAATTCACCCGTTATGTAGGGCGGGGCCAGGTGGCGGCGAAACTCTCGTCTGGTGAAACGATCAAGGGGATTGCTTATGTGGATGAAAGCGTGGTGCGAAAAGTCCGCCATGGGCAGATTGTCCGCATTTCAAGCGGAGTATTCAATCGGCTCGAATACGGCTCGTTCTATGGGAAGGTAGATCGTATTTACGATACGCCGGAGCAAGACGCTGTGACCAATATGACCCGCTACCCGGTGGAGATCACGATCGACCCGAAAGGTCGCCCGCTCCGCATCGGTTCGAGTGCCGAATTTGCCATTGTTTCCGGCCATGAGCCGGTGATTTTCACCATCCTCAACCTCACCAAAGAGCGCTATGAGTGGGATGAAGAAGAGGCGGGAGATCAGCTGATCGCCACCCCGCTCTCGCAGCGCTGATCCCTCACTTTGGGGGAACCGAATGCGGAAAATTGATTTTTCTTCGTCAGGCTCTTGACATTCACTGGAAAATTTGGTATAATATCTGTGTATCGAAGGACGATACACGGCAGCGGAGTATTTTTTTTCCCTCGCCTGCATTGGTCGCCGATACAGAAAAAACGGGAGAGTTTTGTGGAGAAGACGAACAAGAGTGAATTGCTTTATAACCGCCTCTATCAGCGGATTATGGGAATGGCGGACGGCTCGCCGTTGCCGACGATGCGACAGCTGATGGCGGAGTATGAAGTGAGCCAGGCGACGGTGGCGCCGGCGATTGCGCAATTGAAGATGCGCGGATTGCTGGAATCATTTCCGCGTCAGGGGTTGTTCGTTCGACGAAAGACGGGGAATCCGAGCATGCTTCTGCTGCAACCGGATTGGGTGAGCGCGAGCAATAATGAAATACAGGAGCATCTGCGGGTGATTTCGACAGCGCACGCATTTCAGCTCAGTGTGGAATATTACGATTATCGGATCGACATCTGCGAAAGCCTCAATAAGTATGAGGCGGATGTCATTGTTTTGAACTCCATCTGCGACGACCAGCTTACACCGCTTCAGGTGATGCGGTTGACGCAATGTGCCGTGCCGGTGATTCTGTGCGGTCACGCGGTTTCGGTCAGCCAGATTCATTATGTTTGCGGTGACAACTCCGCAGGCGGAGCTTTGGCGGCTCACTATCTTGCCAGTTGCGGGCATCGCCGGATCGGGCTGCTCTATTGCGAGCCTCACCTTCAGAATACGGAAGATTTGAGCCGCAACTTCAGATCCATTGCCGAGAATTCCGGGTGCCAAGTCACACTCTTGGATTGCGAGATGCGCCCGGGAGACACCCCCAATGCGAAGATTCGTGAATTTGCCGGGCGCTATGCACGAAACGAATATGATTTCTCTGCGCTCTTTGCTGTGTCCGACCACGGCGCGGTGATTGCACTGCAAGAATTTGAGACAATCGGGGTTCGAGTTCCGAGCGATCTCAGCATCCTTGGATTCGGTAACGTGACTATGGAGCCGGGTTGTGAACGTCTGACCACGATCGACACGCCGCGCAAGCAGATTGCAACGGAAGTGGTGCGCATGGCAGGGAACCTGATTTCTCGCCGGGAAGCGTTTCCCGCGCAGCTCAGCATTGTTCCTGCTCTGGTGGAGCGCGGTTCGGTCATGTCTTTTGCCGAGGAATCGGTTGCGTTGAAAGCATAATGTTTATGGAGGTTCTATGGGGTTGGATTTCGGTGATTTCTGCGCTGCCTGCCTGAGAAACGATTTACATTAATCGAGCTTTATTATAGTTTTATGGTCCAGGAAACCAACAGAAGGGGGATGTCATGAAGGGATTGTTTGTGCTGGCGGCAAGTATGCTGTATGTGCTTGCTGCAGCGGGGGGGGCGGTCGAAATTTCGATTGCCGGACCGGAACGAGTCATGATTTCCGCCGGAGCCGGGCAGAAGGAGATCAAGGTCGGATTGACCGGTTCGCTCTCCGGATTGACTGTTCGTGGAGAGGTTCGCAAGTGGGGGGAGGAAAAGGCGATCGGAACGATTGCTCCGGTTGCCGCGAAGAGCGTGACTGTGCTGTCGTATCAGTTTCCGCAACCCGGTATTTATCGGATCGATATCAGCGTGGAGCGCGGCAAGGAGAAAGTCGCAACGGAAACAGGTACGTATTCGGTCGTGCCGAAATTCTCCGAACGCCCGGAGGAGATGGGCGCCTGTACTCATTTCGCTCATGGGAAAGGGAATGATCCGTTGACGTTCGAGTTGCTGAAACTCGCCGGATTCACTCGCCTCCGGGATGATCTGGCTTGGGAACATATCGAGCCCAAAGCGAAACAGTATCGAATTCCCGATGCGGTGGAGAAATTCGTTCATACCGCCAATCAGTACGGGATGAAGCCGCTGATTGTGACCGGTTACAACAACAATCGCGCCTATCCGGGCAAATTCAGCAAGGCGTTTCCGACGACGCCGGAGATGTGGGAGGCTTACGGCGACGCGGTCGCTTTTGCGGTCAAGCATTTCGGACCGCGCGTGGAGGAGTGGGAGCTTTGGAATGAACCGAACGCCGCCCACCCGGTCAACGATTATCTGCCGATGCTGAAAGTCGTCTATCCGAAAATCAAGGCGGTTCGCCCGGAGGCGATTGTGATCTCCTGCGGTGGCGGTGGTGCGGGCGGTGGCCCCGGCGGAGCCATGATTCAACCGATTGCAGGTGCGGGCGGCATTGAGTTTCAGGACGGTTTTTCGATCCATCCTTACATGGCTCCGCATAATCCTGATTTCGGTTATCGTGCGGATGGCAGCCCGATTCCGGCGGTCAATATTCCGGTTTTCACGAAGCATCTGCGGACGTTTGCGGAGCGGAACCCGAAGCAGTCCGGCGCGAAATTGAAATTTTATATCACCGAACTCGGGTGGCCGACCGAATATGAATCGCTTCGCGAGCTTCCGGTGACCGAGATGGCGCAGGCGGCGTATCTCGCCCGCACCTTTCTGTTGAACCGCGCCAATGGCAACCAGCCACTCTATTGGTATGATTTTCAGAACGATGGCACTGATCCGATGGAGAAGGAGCATAACTTCGGTCTGATCAACTTGGACTTTTCGCCGAAACCCGCCTATCAGGCGGCGGCGGTGTTCGCCGCATTGCTGGGGAACAAAGCGTTTTCCGGCCCGATTCTCGAAGGTTCCGTCAAAGGGAATGGCTTTGACAAGGACGCGCTGAAAAAAGGACTTTGCAAAGCCTATGTCTATAGTGTGGCACGGAATCCGGTTGTCGCACTCTGGAGTGCGGAGCCGACCTTTCGGAATTATCGGATCGAATTCAAACTGCCGTTCCCATATGAGCGAGCGAAACTGATCGACTGGCAGGGAACGGAGTTGCCCATGCCCAAGCTGTTGGACGGAAATCGAGTGGAGATGCTCTTTACCATATTGCCGAAATACATCGTCGAAAAATGATCCGGTCAGAAGGCGAAACTCAAAACAAAGAAGGGGTGGTTATGAAATTCCGACGCTTTACCTTGATTGAATTGCTCGTTGTGATTGCCATTATTGCAATTCTTGCCGCTATGTTGTTGCCTGCGCTGAATTCGGCACGCGAGAAGGGACGGCAGGCATCCTGTATCAGCAACCTCAAGCAAATCGGACTTGCGAATTTGCAGTATGCCAATGACTACAATGATTTTTGGGTCATCATGAAATCGGCTCATGTGGATCGTTGGCCGCAATATATGGCCGGAGTGTTAGGAAATTATTTGCCGCTTTCGGTCTGCACCTGTCCATCGACCGGGCAGAAAATGACGGGTTTGACTGATTATTACAAAGGATATGGAATTCGCTGGTATGCCAATAACAGTATGGTTGTCGATGACGAGCAGAATCAGCCCGGATTCGTCAGTAACGGATGGTGCCAGTGGTATGTGAAGTTGTCTTCCATGAAGAATCCGTCTTCCTATCTGATGATGGCCGATGCTGCCAAACAGACCAACTTGATGGCGAATGGTCCGGAATTTTATCGGAACGCGAGCGGTGAATACTACGTCACGCTGCGGCATAGCGGGAGAACCAATGCGCTGTTTCTTGACGGTCATGTGACTTCTCCGGATTCCAATCATTTGCGTGAAAAAGGCTTCTGGCATTTGAACAGCAACGCGGCATTGGTTAAATAAGATAGGGATGATTGAGCACGATGAAACTGTCACGAAAATGGATGTTCCTGCTGTTGTTGGTATTGCTGGCGTTCCCCGCAATGGCGCAACGGGTGGAGAGTAAAATTGGAGAAACGGTGTTTTCGTTGGTTCGCGATTCCGGCGACGCCGCGAAATTGCCGCGATTGAAAGCGGAAAATCGTTCTGGAAAGGTCGCGGAATTCAAAGTGCGAGGCGCTCTTTATGACCGGGCAGGGAAGGCGGGAGAGGTTTATGAAGCCGTTCTCTTGGTTCCTGCGGGACAGAGTGCTGAAATCGATCCTTTCGACGGAAAGCTCTCCGCGGTAAAAGACGACGTTAAATTGTACAAAGCGGAGATTTCCGGAGCTGACGGGAGCACTGTTATTTCCGGGATTTTCGGTGAGGCGAAACCGGTTCCCGCATCTGCTGGGGATCTGTTCGGAATGAATGTCCACCTTGGGCGCTACGATGCCGATGTGCAGTGGGAATTGCTCCGGCATCTCGCCAACGCAGGAATTACGCAGGTTCGTTGCGATTTCTCTTTCGGAGACCCGAAAAATGAAAATGAAGCGAGCTTTGCTGTTCTTCAGGAAACGGTGCTCGGCTTGGAGGCGTTTGGAATGCGTCCTCTGGTGCTGCTCGGCTATTTCCCGAAATCCTTTTACGAGGGCCCCGACAAATTGAAAATGGCGCATGACTGGGCGGAACTTATCGCCCGGAAGTTCAAGGGACGGGTCGACTATAACTACGGAAATGAAACCAATTCCGGGTGGGCCGGCTTCGGCGGTGCCGCCGAAATGGCCGCACTCAACAACGCATTTGCGCTTGGAACCGCCAAAGGCGATGCGAGCGCCGGGAAGGCCAGTTTGGGAGTTGCGGAAGCGTTGGAGAATTATGTGGAAGAGTTCATTCGGAATGGAACGCTGAATTATCTCGATGCCATCTGCCTGCATCCATATTGCGGTGTTCCCGAAGCCGGAATCGCCAAGAGCATTGCGACGAAAAAGAACATTCGCTCCGCCGGCGGGAATCAACAAATCTGGTTGACTGAGATAGGGTTTCATGTTGACGACAATGGCAAATTCAATGAATTGACCGGCGAGTTGACCGGAGTAGGCGGCTTCACATTGCGGCATCAGGCCGAATTCCTCCCGCGCCTTTTTGTCCTCGGCAAATCGTATGGCGTCGAACGGATCTATTGGTATGATTTCTTCGGTCGCAATGACCCGGAAACCTTTTGGTTGATTGATGAAAATTTCAAGCCGCTCCCTGCTTATCATGCGTTGGTGGAGTGCTCGAAGCGCCTGAAAACCGCCGAGCCGATCGATCGTACCGGATTCGGGGAGCTGGTACAGCGTCACTCATTCCGTCGTGCCGATGGTTCGACGCTGCTGGTGACGTGGGCGCTGAAGGACAACGTTCCCGCCGACTTCCGGCTGCCTGTCGGGAGCAAGGTATTCGACCGTGAAGGGAAGGCGATGGAAGTTCCTGAAAACGGCATTCTCACCTTGGGGCACAGTCCGGTTTATATCGAGAATCCTCCTGTGGCGGAAGTGTTCGACCGGCAGTTGATCGCGTCGTCGATGGATCGGCGGAACTTCAGTCATCCGCTCTTCCGTTTTGAGGTCAAGCCGGGAGAGGCGGTGGAGATTCCGTTTGTCCTCTTCAATGGTTCGCTCAAGGCGGCGGACATTGCGGCGAAGGTGACCGGAAACTATCCGGGGTGGAAGGTGGAACTGCCCGCGAATTTGAGTGTTCCTGCCGGTGAAACCGGAACGGCGAAGATTCGGCTCATCGCCCCTGTGGATGCGGTTCCCGGGGTGGAGTATGCGTTTTCGTTTGTTGGTATTGCCGATGGGTTCCGACTGACGCAGGCTTATACGGTGCGTGTGCGTACTCAGGGGAAGTTCCCGTATCAGGCGATTCGCGACGGCGCGAAATCCGGCGACTACCCGATGTGGGATGCAATGGACGAGCGTAAGGCGAAAACCGGGAATCCTGAGCTGACCGCCGCTTACGGCACGGTGAAAATCGACGGGGATCTGGCGGACTGGAAACCGGAGGAGTTTTATCCGATCGATCAGCGCTTTCAGTGGATTTTGCGTGATCCGGGCGTTCCGGCCACGGAGGATTGGAGCGGGCAGGTCGCCTTCCGGTGGGATGAGAACAATCTCTACGCCGCCTTCCTGATTCAGGATGATGATCTTTGCTTCAATGATTTCGTAAGCCGCGACTGGCGCGATTGCGACAATGTGCGATTGTTGGTCAGCAGTGTTGCCGAACCGGAGAAACGACCGAAGAAAATCACCGAGAGCGATTTGCTCTTAATCATGGCTCCGACCGGAATCACCCGGACCGAAAATCCGGCGCTCAGCGCCGCATCTCTCGGCGGTCTGGTACGGGAAGGGGTGGAGAAGCAAGTCGCAATGAAGAGCCGGGTCTGGAAAGATGGATATCTCCTGGAAGTGTCTGTCCCATTCTCGCTGTTCAACGCGAAGCCGGAGGCTGGAAGCGTGTTGGGACTGAATGTGATGGCTGACGATGTGGATCGTTACTTCCGCCAGCATGTCGGTATGACTTATTACCGGGATGGAAATTATTGGAACAGCCCGGCTTCGACCGGGAGCCTGAAGCTGGTTCGATAATTCATCGATTACTGTGGAATCCCTCCGGTGGCAGGTTCATCCTCTGCCGGAGGGAGCATGTTTTTACGGGCAAAAACCAGAATGCCGTCGGGATAGCGGAATAATTGATACTCCGGGTCTTCCAGCAATTCGTTCAACATGTAAGAGACACCCTCGAAATCGCAGTTTCCGATGTAGTTGCCGCCATCGAGGAAGAAATAATCCGCGCGTGCGGGGCGGCTTGTCCCCAGTCCCAGTTCCGGGATATCATACACGGTTGCCGTGCGATAAAAATGCCCGGCCAGTTCGTTCTGGCTGATGATTGTTGTTTCTTCCCGAATGGGGAAGCGTTCCGCAATCTCCCGAAATTTCGCGGCATGCTGCTTTCGGCGCTCCATCTCTTGCCAGTAAGCCGGACGGAATGGGAGCGAGAGGAAACCACCGGCGTAGTGCAGTTCCGTCCGGTCGGTGTAATTTTCAAACCGCGCCAACGGTAGATCGCAGAGCAGCATGTGGTTTCCGAGCATAAGTATGGCGGCGAATGCAAGCGCCCCGCGTTTCTGCGGCGGTGTGAACTCTTTTTTGTGTAGCAAATAGCGTAATACACGCGCTCCGTAAAGCGCCGTGATTGGAGTTACCGCCAGCATGGCCGCGCCATAATGGCTGAACAGCAGTTGCTGGTGATAATTGGCGGAAATTAGTTGAATTCCAAGCGTCGGCAGCCAGAAGAAAAGCGCCATTCGCCAGTTGACTGCCGGGAGGAACGCGAATGGAATCAGCAAGCTGAGCGCCACGCCAAGCGTGTTCCTGCTCAGCACCTGCCCGATCATTTGAGTGATGTTTCCTATCGTTTCCGCCACGCTTGGCGCGAAAAGTTCGTAACGTCCATAATGCCAATATTCGACGCGAAGAATATACGGATAATAGATCTTCAGCACAAAAAACGTCCAGAACAGTGCCATGCCAATGGCGGCGATTCCCCATTTGCGCCTGCCGCGCTGTGTCAACAGCCACAGTCCCGCCGCGCCGAGCGGAATTACAAAATCCTCTTTGATTAACGGCGTCAGTGCGAGAATCAAGAAGAACCACCCGAATCGTCGGCATTGGTAGAAAACGAACGCCGCAAACAAAAACAACGGGAACAGGCATTCTGCGTGGAAATCGTAGAGCGCCAGCCGCGAATAGTATGGGTTGAAGAGATACATCGCTGTCAGAAGCAGCGGAAATCCGCCTTGCGGGAAACTCCGCTTGGCTGCCCGGTAAAGCAATGGCGCGGCGGCGGCCAATGCGGCGGATTGGATCAACACCAGCCAGGCCGGGGAGTCCCAGAGCCAGTAAAGCGGGACAAAAAGCATCATGATTGGTGAGAAATGGTCGAAACTGCCGCGGTAGTCGAGCATCAGCCCTTTCCCGGTTGCGGCATTGTGGAGCATCGAATCATAAATTCCGAAATCCCACGCCCCCATCTGCATTGCGTCGAATTTGTACAGCCCCAATGCGGCATAGGCGAGAAAAAATAGAAACGTCAGCAATAACACCATTCGCTGCTCAGCTTCGGCGGGTACGGCAAAGCCGGTACGGGAGAGTGCCCAACCCGCCGCCAGAGATCCTCCCACCAGGAGCAGTACGATAATCAGATAATCCATGATTGTATAATTTAGCTCCGGATTTCCTGTTTTCCAGTTGCAAACCGTTCGTTTGACGGTTATTTTAGCGGAGTATGAAATTTGATTGGAAAAAACTCGACTGGCTGTTGGCGTTTCCGCTGGCGGCGACGGTTCTGGCGCTCCTCTATCCCGGCGACACGGTGTGGCTCGGGGACGAGGCGGGGTTGCTGGCGCTGGCGCTTCAGGCCAATGCGGAGGGTACCGTCGCGGTGCATGGACTGACCGGCTCGATGGGGGTTTCTTATGGCGCGCTGGTGGTTTGGTTCAAACAGTTTTTGCTGCATTTTACCTGGAACCCGGTGGCGATTGCCGGAGCCGGAGCGGTTCTGGCGCTGGCGGCATCATGGGGGGCGCTTTGGAGGCTTGCACGAATTTTTCACCTGCCTGTCGGCCCGGTCGCGGCGTTTTTCTTCTGTTCTCCGTTTGTCTGGTTCTATCTGCGCCAGCCGTGGGATAATGTCTATCTGATGCCGCTTTCTCTCTGGTATGCGGTGTTTCTGGCGCTCTGTCTGCGGGAGGAGAAGTTTGCTCCGGTGGTCGGCGCGACGGTGTTTCTGACCGCGATGATCTATCTGCATCCGGTTTCCGCCGCGGTTCCGGCAGGATTCGCGGCGGGATTGCTCTACTTTCGCCGCCCCATGCTCCGTCGGGATTGCTGGAAGTTTCTGCTGACGGGAGCCGGGGCGCTGTTGGCGCTCTCGTTCTGGCTTGTCCCATTGTTCCGGCAGTATGAGCCGGGCAGGGGGGCGCCGCCGCATCCGGCGCATGAGGCGCTGTTCGGCACGCTGACTTCATTTCGCAATTTGACCGGATGGGGATTTACGGATCGGTTTTCTCCAGAAAGCGGGCTGACGTTGCCGGGGACGCTTCTGGTGCTTTCAGTTCCGGTGATCGTCTTTTTCGTGGTGCTTGGCATCGTCGCCGTGATTCGACGCTTCCGAAACGGAGAGGCGAATGCGTTCGATCGCGTCGGCTGTTGTTGCATCGCGACCATTGTGCTTCATGTGCTTTTTCTTACGCTGGTGCGGTTGGAGCATCAGGTGCATTACAATTCCGCGATTTTGTTCGCCTGGCTGTTGCTGGCGTGGCGCGGATTTGTCGTGCTTCGCGCCGATTACCGGAGGATTGCGACGGTGGCATTCGCGTTCGCGTTACTGCTTGAAGTCGGGTTTCTCGCCGCGTTCCTGCAGCAGATTCATTTTGCCGGCGGCGGCTCCTCGCCGTTCTACGGTACGACGCTGGCGCGGCAATGGGAGGTCGCGCAACATTTGACCGCTGCACGCGCCGCCAATCCGGAGCTGCAAATCGAACTGCGAGTGGAGCGTTTGCGCGAGAACCCGCTGCCGCTTCAGGTGCTGATTGCTCTGGCGATGCGAACCAAGCTCCCGCCTTCCGATTTTTATCGGCAGGCGGTATTGCTTCCGTCACGCTTCGGCAGCGGCATCGACCTTCTGCTCCTGGAGGAGCCGGTGGAGGAGTAAGAGCCCGCTCCCGGCGGCACGTTCGCGGACGCTGTTGCGATCTCCCCGGAAGAGGAATTTCTCCACCAGCCGCCGTTCTCCGGCGCGAACTCCGATGTAGACCAGACCCACTGGCTTTTCCTCGCTCCCGCCTTCTGGCCCGGCGATTCCGGAAACGGCGATGGCGCATTCGGCGTTGAAGATGGCAGTGGCGCCATCGGTCATGGCTTCCACGCATTCGGCGCTCACGGCTCCATGTGTGTTGAGGATTTCATTTGATACGCCGAGCAATTGCTGCTTCAGCTCATTGCTGTAAACCACCGCACCGCCGAGAAATACGCTCGAAACACCGGGGAGTGCGGTGAGTGCCGCCGCGATCATTCCTCCGGTGCAGGATTCTGCCGTGACCAGCTTCCAGTTGCGCTTGCGCAACCCGGCGAGGATGGCGGCGGGCAACTCCAGTTCCCCGAGTTCCAGCGCCAGCGGTCCGGCTTTGCGGCGCGCCAGCTCCGCGGCGATACGTACTGCTTCCGGATCGGAGCCGGAGAGGAAAACTCGTGTTCCGGCAGGGGTTGCACAGTAAGCCAACTCGACGGAATGTCCTTCCAGTGCCTTTTCCAGTTTGACCTGGAGCTGAAACTCCGGCTCTCCGGCGGCGAGGAATCCGAGCGTATGCTCGCGTCCCTCGGTTTCCGCGCCGTTCGCAAGGTCGGGGAGCAGCGAGGCACGCACCATCGGTTCCAGTTCCCGCGGCGGACCCGGCAATAGATAAATTCGCCGCTGGCGGCCGTCGTAAAGTGTGTCGATGCGGAAACCGGAGGCAGAACCGTTCGGATTCGGCAAAATGGTTGCGCCCAACGGGGCACGCGCCTGCCGCAACACCGGCTTGGGAACCCGCCCGGTGTGGCGAAGTCGCCAGAAGGCGGAAATTTTCTCCACCAGCTCCGGGGGGGATTCCAGTTCCAACCCGAAAAAGCGGGCGGTGGCATCGAGTGTGAGATCATCCCGTGTGGGGCCAAGCCCGCCGGAGACGAGGATTGTATCTGCGACTTTCAGCGCTTCGGCGAATGCCGCGTGAATTTCCGCCGCCCGGTCGCCTGCGGTCAATCCGAGGCGGATGGAGAGTCCCAGTGTGCCGAGTTCCCGGCCGAGAAATGCGAAATTGGTGTTGAGAACCGTCCCTTTCAGGAGTTCGGTTCCGGTGGAAATGACTGCGATGCTCATAAGGTTATCTGGTTTCCGTTATTCTAGTTCATATCTTTTCCGGCCGGCATGTAGACCTGATTGGCCGGACTGTCGGTCAATTGTTGGTCGGAGATGCGGACGCCGAACCATTGGTGAAAGGTGTTGCGCATCGCCCGTCTGGTGCGACTGCGAATTGTCGGGTTATTTTCGTAAGTTCCGTCGATCCACTGTCCGCTTGTGTCGAACCCGAACACGACTTCGGTATCGGAGTCGCTGCCGTGCACGAGACGGGCGGCGTTGTACCCGGTGGTGAGCGATGAGGTGAAATCTGTTTGAAACGCCGTATTGAATATGCGCGGATTCGTCCATTCGTATTGATAGTATCCGTTCCACTCTCCCTCGGAGTAGATTTCGCTGCGGAACCCCTCCGGGGCGCTGTCCAGTTGCCCCTCGATCAACTGCCAGGACAGTGAATCGCTGGAAGAGAACGGAATGGAGATCTCCTCCCCCCCGATATTCGTTCGGCCATAGCTCCAACCCTGCGCTTCGCCGTTGGCGATTTCGGTTTCCGCGCCGCCTCTGGCTCCGCGTTCCGCGTTCGCCTTGGCGCGAAGCAGCGTCCGGTTGTCGGCGAGCGAAAGCCCGGCGACGAAAAGTACGCCGAGCATCATCGCGATCAGTCCGGTCAGGATCGCGATCAGTTCCAGCGTCGCCTGTCCCGACTGGGTATGGTGGAGTTTGGTTGTTTTCCGTTTCATAGGCGTCAGATCCTCGGCGGTCCCGGCTGGGTGTCCGGGGTGTTTTGCGTGCCGTTGAATCCGGGGCCATTCCCGCCGGGATAGCCACCGCCGGTGTAGTAATAAATGGTCGGGTCAAGCTCATCATTGGTGATGATGTGATTGGAGGAGTCGACGACGATGTACTGACGGCTCCTGTCGCCTTTGAACCAGCGGTGCGCGATTCCACCATTGATGTGGTCGACCACCTCTTTGATATCGATTTCCGCGGTGCTTGAAACCGTGAATACCTGCGCCTCCTGTAACCAACCCGCCCCGCTGGCGTTGGATTGCGAATAGACATAGTCGCGCTTCGTGAACAGTACCGAGGCGTCGTCCGCATAGCGGCGGTCGAAGGCGTCGGCGTCCCATGAGGGGTTCCAGCCATAGTAGCGGAATCCGGCTCCGTCGGTCAGTGTTTGCAGCGCCGTGAGATACCATTCCGTGCCGCGTGGCGGATCGTCCTCGTAGTCGAACAGCGAGGATTGTCGGGAGAGCCAGCTCAAAAAGCGTTCCAACATGGAGTTTCCGGTTCGGAGTATGCTGAATCCGTAGGGAATCGGCATATAAGTCGGCATCAACGAAGTGCTGTCGAACACCGGCAAAATAATCGGGAGCGCGATCGGCGGCGAGTCCCCCGCCAATTCTCCCAGCGGTTTGGCGATCGCGCCGGGACGGTAGTCGGAACTCATCAGGTCGGAGTCATAAGAACCCACCCGTCGGCTGCCGATCCGTCGGCTGTAGCCTTTGTTGTCCGGGTCGCTTCGGCGGACAAAGCGTTGATCGACTTCCGCACCTTTGCGGCGCGTGACCGCATAGCGGCCGACCAGATTGATGTCGGCCGCACTTTCGGCGTAGGCGGCGGGGCCTTCGTAACGGTACTGCGGTTTGATCGATTTGCGGAGCACTCCTGCCTCGAACCACCAGCTGTAATGATTTTCGTCGTAGTCACTGTACGTGTTCCGGTAGTGTTCCGGGTACCAGAATTTATCGTAGATGCAAAATTGTACCGGCGGGAGGCTGTCGACCTCGTAAGCGGTTTTCTCCTTGAGCATCTGCTGAATGATTGTCCGGGCGCTCTCATTGTAGCCGGTGCTGCCGTATTCGACGCCGATGGTGAAGATTTCGCTCTCGCTGGGGAACGTAGACATGCTGTAATCGATGTTCCACCATTTCCCTTGATAATAAGCGTCGGATTTTTTGACGAAATCATAGATGACGCCTTTCCATGTGCTTTGTGCCGGCGGATCACCTATCGCGATTTCCGAGCGGTGCAACATGATTTCACTGTACAATGATTCGCGATCCAGTCCGGGCGGGTCCACGATCGGATTGCCCGCGACACGGGCATTCGGATAAACGACGATGCCCTGATCGATGATATCCGACACCATCTGAGTATAAGGCGCGCGCCATCGGAAGTTGCGTACAACCGGCACCTGCCGGTAACGCCAGTCGAGATTCAGCCGATCTACATAACCTTGAAGTGGCATGGACAGGTCGAAATTGCGGCGCGGCGTCATGCCGTTCCGTTTGGCGGTCTGTTGCGCGGCGGCGAAGCCGACCAGCGGGCCGAGGAAGGCCACGCGCGACTGCATTTCCGTCAACAACCCGATCCGTTCGGTGAGCATCTGATCGCGTTGTTCCTCCGGCGTGAGCAAGGGATTGACCGGGCGTATGGTTTCCGGCCAGTAATCTTCCGACTCCAGCATAGTTTCGCAGGCTTTGATCAGATTGATTTCTCCGATCAGATTCAACGACTCCTTCTGCCACTCCGCACCGGCCAGCGCCGCTGCCTGACTGGCGGTTTCCACCTTGTATTTGGCGCGGATCACGCTGTGAATGTCGAAGAGCAACAAAATCGCCAGCAACAGGATCACCAGCATGACGATCCCGGTCAGCAGTACCTGTCCGGATTCCCCGGCGCGCGGGTTGGTCGGTCGATTTTGCCTGTGCATGGTCGGTTACTCCTCCATAAACAGTCGGGAGTAGTTGAAAGTGGAAACACTGGCCGAAGGTTCCGGCGTTTTGTCGATTAAAAAAAATGCGGTGAGGTTTTCAAACGCCTTTCCCAGCAGCGGTGAATTTTTTACCTGTACGGTGGAACCGGCCATCAACCCGGTGCCGTTGATCTGCGTCAACTCCGGGTCGTCGGTTCTTTGTGGATACCAGTATTGGTAGTAGACGCCGCTGGCGTCGCCGTTGGTCATATAGCGTTCCGCCCCTTCGACTTCCGTGAATCCGGTTCGGCCGCGCCGCTCGCCGGAGATGGAGATCGCCGCGATGCGGGATGCGCGCAGACAGAAATTTTTCCGGTATCCAAGCGCGACCGACTTCGAGCCGTAAAACGCAGCGTATTCGCAGAACTGTACCTGAACGCACCAGTAGAAAATCTGAAGCAGGATGAAAAACAGCAGGCAAAGCACCAGAAGCGCCGCCATCGATTCAAAAATCGCGGCGCCTCTTTCTCCGGATTGTCTCCGTCGTCTGGCGCGTTTTTTCACTACAGGAACCTCCGGAAACAGGTGTCGCGACGGGGATTACTCGTCCCACTTTTCGCCGGTCCGGGAGTGGAGGCGAAGTTTGTCGCGTTTGGTTTTTCCCGAGAATGTTTTCGGCAGCGCTTTGACAAATTCGATCTCGCGCGGATATTTGTAAGGCGCGGTTTCGCTTTTGACGAACTGCTGAAGTTCACGAACCAGGCTCTCGGTCTCCTCGAACCCCGGTCGCGTGACGATATAGGCTTTCACCCGTGCTCCGCGCAGCGGATCGGGGGCTCCGATGACCGCCGCTTCCAGCACGGCCGGATGCTTGGCCAGAACGTCTTCGACTTCGGAAGGGCTGATCCGGTATCCGGAACTCTTGATGATGTCGTCGTTGCGGCCGATGAACCAGAAATATCCGTCCTCATCGCAGTGCGCGCGGTCGCCGGTGTAATAGTAGTCGCCCTCGAAACAGGCGGCATTTTCCTCCGGGCTGTCCAGATACTCCTCGAAAAGACCGACCGGTCGGTTCGGCTTCAGGCAGAGGGCGATGCGTCCGTCTGCGCCTTTCTTGACCGGGTTGCCTTCCTCGTCATGAAGTTCAATGTCCCAGCCGGGCGAGGGGATTCCCATGGAGCCGGGTTTCGGCGTGATGCCGACGAACGTTCCGATCATACAGATGGTTTCGGTCTGGCCGTAGGCTTCGCGGATCGTCAGTCCGGTACTTTCTTTCCAAAGTCGGATGGTTTCGGTCTGAATCGACTCTCCTGCGGTCATGCACTGGCGCAGTTCCGAGAAGTCAAAACGGGACAAGTCGGAGAGCGTCAGCATCCGGTACACCGTCGGCGGAGCGCAAAAGCTGGTGACTTCGTACTGCTCCAGCAACGGAAGCAGCTCGTCGGCGTGAAATTTGCCGCGGACATCGTAAATCAGGACGCAGCAGCCGATGTACCATTGGCCGAAATAGTTTCCCCACAGATTTTTGCCCCAGCCGGTGTCAGAGATGGTCATGTGGAGGTCGTTCGGTCGCAATCCGTGCCACAGTTCGGCGGTGACCCGGTGTCCGAGTGGATACGATTGCGTATGAAGCACCATTTTCGGGAACTTGCTTGTCCCGCTGGTGAAAATCAGAAGCATGGGGTGATCGGAGCGGGTGCGGATACGCACCGGGCTCTTCACCTCGTGTCGGGAGAGTGTCGAATTCGGGCCGAACACTTCCGAGCGGTAACTGATCCAGTTCGGCCGTTCGCCATCGACCAGCAGTCGCGTGGCCAACGCCGGGCAATCGTCGTAGATCTCGTCGAATTTGTAAGCGTTCTCGGTATCGGTGATCACCATTTTGAACTTGCCGAAACGGACGCGGAACGCGAGGTCGTGCGGCGTCAGGAGTGTGGGGGAGGGGCACTGCACCGCGCCGAGTTTAATCAGCGCGAGCGAAAAAATCCACCATTCCGGCAGGCGCGGCAACATCAGGAACACCCGGTCGCCTTTGCTGATGCCGTGCTTAATCATCAGATTCGCCGCCTGATTCGACAGGCGCGAAAGGTCGCGGAAGGTGTAATGTTTCTCTTCGCCGCGCTGATTGCGCCAGATCATCGCAAGTTTGTTGCGATCCTTCTCCGCCCAACGGTCGATCACGTCATAACCGTAGTTAAAATATTCCGGCGCTTCGACCGGGAACGTATCCGGGAATGGCGGGATATCAAAGGGTTTCCCTGTAGAATGATTCATTTGTTCCGTTACATCATATCGTTAAATTTACGGATTGTACCGGCTCCGCTTTGCCATAATCCTCTTCGGATTACTATACACCGGTCAAAGGAAAACGCAACTGGAAACGGTTCCCAGATCGTGGTTTTCGGAAAAAAAAGGGTATGAAAACATTGAAAAAAGGAAAAAAATGTATTATCTTAACACATTTTGAAACAGAAAAATGAAGAGGCTTGTCAGAATGCAAAAGATTCGTGTGATGATCGTCGGTTACGGTAATGTCGGACGTGGCGTCCGGCTGTCGCTCCAGCGGAATTCGGATATGGAACTGGTCGGCGTCTTGAGCCGCTCGCCCGAGCGGGTGGCGAAGGAACTTCCCGGAATTCCGGTGATGGCGCTCTCCGATGTGGAGGGGTGGCAAAAAGAGTTTCGTCCTGATGTGGCGATTCTCTGCGGCGGCTCGAAAAACGATCTGCCGGAGCAGGGGCCGATGCTGGCGCGGTACGTCAACACGGTGGACAGCTTCGACAATCACAGCCGGATTCCGGAATACTTCGCCGCCGTCGACGACGCGGCCAGGGCTTCCGGGCGCGTGGCGGTGATTTCGACCGGATGGGACCCGGGGATTTTCTCGCTGGAACGTGTGCTTGGCGGGGCGTTCATTCCTGGAGCTCGCGCGTACGGATTCTACGGTCTTGGCGAGCGCGGTGGCCTGAGCATGGGGCACTCCGACGCGTTGCGGACGATCCCGGGAGTAAAGGACGCGCGCCAGTTCACGCACGCGATTCCCGCGGCGATCGAACGGGTTCGCAATGGGGAGAACCCCGACTTCAAGCCGGGTGACATGCACACCCGCGAATGCTTTGTCGTGGTGGAAGAGGGCGCGGATCGGGAGGCCATTCGCAGAGCGATTCTGGAGATGCCGGGTTACTTCGCCCCCTATCGCACCACGGTGGACTTCGTGAGCCAGGCGGAGCTGGATGAAAAATATCACGGATTTCCGCATGACGGACTGACGATTGCCGCCGGAACAACCGGCGAAGGGAACGCCGCTCGCGTCGAATACCATTGTGTCTGGGGCAGCAATCCGGAGGCGACTGCGAATGTTCTGGTCGCCCATGCCCGCGCCGCGGCACGTCTGGCGGTGGAGAAGCGTTCGGGGGCATTCACTATCCTCGATATTCCTCCCGCTTATTTCACGCAGTTGACGCGGGAAGAGCTGTTGAAGCATTGGATGTGAGAAAAAAGCGAAAAATAAAGGCGAAAGACTGGCAATGTCCGGATTTCGTGCTATTTTAGTTAGGTCTGCGATTTCGCACCGGGCAAACCCGATCATCTATGTCCCGGGTGGCGGAATTGGCAGGACAGGCAGGACGGCGCCGGGGAAAGATGTGCGAAATTTTTCCATGGCAAGCTGTAATGTTAAGCGTTAGCAAACTGAAAACTTTGGACGAAACGCAGTTATGAAAACTTATCTGGCAAAGACCGGCGAAATCGAACGGGGATATATTCTGTTCGACGCGTCGGAGGCTCCGGTTGGCCGTCTCGCCGTCCGCATCGCGAATGCGCTGCGCGGCAAGGACAAGCCGACGTATACCCCGCACATCGATACGGGTGCGTTTGTGATCGTGATCAACGCCGAGAAATCGGTCTTCACCGGTCGCAAAGGCGAAGAAAAAATTTACGAAGATTATTCCGGTTTCCGCGGCGGCTACAAAACGCGCACCGCGAAGGAAGTCCGTGAGCGGAATCCCGAACGCTTCATCAAGGATGCGGTTTGGGGAATGATGCCGCACGGTCGTCTGGGTCGTGCCCAGTTCAGCAAGCTGAAGGTCTACGCTGGTGCGGAACATCCGCATGCCGCGCAGCAGCCGACGAAAATCACCGTGAAGTAATGGAGCATGGCTATGGCTATTAAAAATGAAGAAATTCTGGCTACCGGCCGTCGCAAATGTGCGGTGGCGCGTGTCCGTCTCCAGCCGGGCACCGGTAAGATCGAACTGAACGGCAAGCCGATGGCGGAGTACTTCCCGAGTGAAGCGCTTTGCGGGTACGTCTATCAGGTTCTGCGGGCTGTTGGCGCCGACGGCAAAGTCGATATTCGCGCCAATCTCGATGGCGGCGGCATGGCCGGTCAGGCCGGTGCGCTCCGTCACGGAGTTGCCCGCGCTCTCGTCATCCTCAATGAGGATAACAAGCCGGCGCTGAAGGCTGCCGGTATGCTCACCCGTGACGCTCGCGTCAAGGAACGTAAGAAACCCGGTCAGCCGGGCGCACGTCGCCGGTTCCAGTTCTCGAAGCGCTAAGCTTCCGGAAACGGTTACGATACAAAAACGCACCTCCGCAAAGAGGTGCGTTTTTTTGTTGCCGGAAGAAGAGCTGTTCGGATTGCATGAGAGCACAAAGCCGACAGATCGACAAGTTTGCATTCTAAAAGCGCACACGATTAGCCAGAGGAAAAGTTTCAGGCACTCTCCCAATCAAGCGCCACCTCGCACTCTTAAAAACATTCCGAGCTTATTTTCCGCAATTCGTATACGGCACCGACACTTACCGGTCGGGAGCCAGTTCTCGAAGCGCCCTGGCCGTCGGAAGCGAATACGATTAGCCCGAAGATGGCTAGAAAAAAGTTTGAATATCCCCCAAGCAAACACCGCTCCGCACTCTTAAAAACATTCCGAACTTGCTTTTCGCAACGCGAAAAGCGAGTTCGTATACGGCACCGGCACCTTGCCGGTCGGGGTCCAGGGGCGAAGCGCCCTGGTCGCCAGAGGCGAAACCGTTCCCACCGTCATCCGTTGCGGAAGGCGGCGATCAGTCTTCCGCGTGCTGCTGTAGCAGCAGCGCTTCGATTATTTCCGCTTTGGTGGCGTTGCGGGCCTGTTCTGCGAATTCCGGGTTGAGAAAGTTTCGGGCGAGATCGGAAAGAATTTTCAGGTGTTCTTCTGGGGGAGCGTGTTCGGGGCTGAGCAAAACAAAGAGGATGCGGTATGTTCCCGGCAGGTTCTCGAAATTCCACTGTGTGGCCGCTTTGCCGATGATGATCATCGGGCGGAACACTTTGTCGCTGTGGGCGTGGATGAATGCGATGTCTTCCGTCAGCTCCAGCGGCAGGGTGTTGGCCGCGCGGAGCAGTTTCGGCATGACCAGTTCGATTCGGCTCTCGTTGTCGCCGAACGCTCGTTGCAGCATGGTGTGCAGTCCGGCTTCGCCGCTGGTTTCGGAGGGGATGTTGATGGAGAAGATCTCCGGCTTTGTCGAGGAGCGCAGCGCTCCCGGAACATCATTCTGGTTATGCCGCGGCAGGGGTGGGCAGGAGCAGAGAAGGTTGATTTCCGGGAAGCGGTCGAATACGATCCGCAGCAGTTTTTCCAACACAGGGGTCCAGAAGGTTCCGGAACGCCGTTCGCCCGGCAGCAGAACCATGTCGTCGCCGGAGATCTCTTTCAGGAACAGTGCTTGTACTTCGGTCCAGCTTTTTCCTTCGATGATGGCGAGCGAGCACTCTGTCGGTTTGGCGGATTTGATTTTTTCGGTCAGGCCGCCGCCGTTGGCGACCAGATAGATGCGCAACGTCGCGCCCACCTGTCTGGAGAGGTGCTTGGCGTCGCGGATGAGCTCGGTCAGATCCGTTCGCCGTTCCGCCAGAGCGGGGAGGGGCATCAGGATTCGTTTGGTGATGTTGAGTGGCCGGGGAAGGTGGCAGAGCATCAGTCGCGAGGGGCAGGCGTCCATCAATTTCTCCGGGACGGTTCCGAAGAGGCGGGATTCCAATAGTGAGCGCTGGCTCCAGCCGGCGAGAACCAGGGTTGCGCGAAGCTCCTGCGCTGCTCGGATCAGGCCGTCGGCCGGATTCAGGTCGACCCGGATGGAAGGGGTGATTTTCATTTCGGCGGAAGCGCTTTCCGTCAGGCATTGAGCGAGGAGTTTTTCGCTTTTCGCCACAGCGTCGTCCGTGTTGTCCAGATCGTTTGCGATGGTGACCGGGTAGATCCCGCCGGTGCGGCTCTTGTCGCGCAGCAGGAAGGCGAAATTGAGCAGGTTCAATGAAAATTTCGGATGCACCACTGAAACCAGCAGCCGCTGTCCCGCCACGGGCGGTTCCGGGATGGCGCGCGCGCGCCCGGCCATTTTTCGCCCGTACCGGTCAACGACCCAGGCGCCGAGCGGGCAGCTGACCAGAATGGAAACGATCGCGCCGTTCAGGACGTGTTCATCGAAAAGTCCGAGATTGTAACCTACCATCACTGTCGCCAGGGTCGCCGCGGCTTGAATGACGCTCAGGCCGAAGATGACCTTGCTTTCAAACTTGTCGTACCCGAACAGTTTGCCGGTGATGATGGCGGCGGTGTATTTGGTCAGCAGAATACAGGCCGAGATGGAGAGAATGATAAGCCAGCCGGATGGGGAGCGCAGTGCCCGCAGGTCGACCAGCATTCCAACGGAAATCAAAAAGAAAGGGATGAAAAGTGTGTTGCCGACGAACGACAGCCGGTTCATCAGCGCACTTTGCTTGGGGATCAACCGGTTGAATGCCGCGCCGACCAGAAACGCGCCGATGATCGGCTCCATTTTGGCGAAGTGCGAAAGGTAGGCGCAGCCGCAGACGACGGAGAGAACAAAGAGAAATTGCGCACCGCCGCTCTCCGTGGCTTTGCTGAAAAACCATGTTGTGAGTCGCGGCACACCCCAGACGATCAGGGCGATGAAGGCTGTCATTCCAAGCAGCAGCGTAACCCAGAACTGTATTCCGAGGTCGGAGCCGCGCGCGGACTCGGCGATGACGGCCAGCACCAGCAGCGCCAGCGTGTCGGTGATGATGGTGCCGCCGACGGCGACCACCACCGGTTCGCTGCGGGAGATTCCGAGGCGGCTGGCGATCGGGTAAGCCAGAAGTGTATGCGAGGCGAACATGCTGCCAAGCAGAATTGAAGTGATCCAGTCGAATCCGAGCAAATAGTGCCCCATCAATGTACCGGTAAATTGCGGCAGGGAAAAGGTGAGCAAGCCGAACGCGGTGGTGCGCCCTTTGGTCTTGGCAAACCGGTTGAGGTCGATTTCCAGCCCGGCGATGAACATGATGTACAGCAAGCCGATGGAGCCGAGCATGGTGATCGCGTCCCCCCGCTCGATCATTCTGAGCCCGTTAGGGCCGAGGAGCGCGCCGCAGCCCAGCAGCAGGATCAGGTCGGGAACGCGCAACCGGTTGGCGATCATCGGCGCAAGCAGGATCATCAACATCAGGAAGGTGAATGTCAGAATCGGGTTCTCGATCGGAAACTGGCTGCCGATATAGGTGAAAATCTGGTTTATGGTCGAAGCCGTGCCTTCTGCAGTTGCAAACATGCGCTCTCCTTGCGTGTGGCTAAAATATAACAGGTCGGCAAATAGTATAGCACTCCCGAAAACGAAAAGCAAACAATCCCCTGCTTGGATCGTTTCTTTTCCCCCTTTTTACCCATGGGAAATTTCAGAAAAAACTCCCGTCGCGATTGACATTCCGGCATTGGGAAGGTATAATTTAGTTAATGTGTTAAGATATCATGGAATTGAGGAGTCTTATGAGTGCCAGAGCGAAAAACTGCACCATCCGCGATTTGGCCGGATATGTCGGATTGAGTACCTGTACGGTTTCTAAGGTTTTGAATGACCCGGATAATCTGCTGCCGATTCCGGAGGCGACGCGGAACCGGGTGCGCGAGGTGGCGCGGGAATTGAATTATGTGCCGAATGTCAACGCACAACGTTTTTTTACGCGTCGGAGCAACGTAATCGGGCTTCTGGTTCCTCCGCAGGAGGGGATGGGGTATGGGGTGTTCCGCGATCACCACTTTGCCGATATTTTAAGCGGAGTGGAGCGGGCGCTCAAGGGGACTCATTATAATTTGCTGTTGCTTTTCAATCGTGAAGAGTATTGCGCGTCGGGGCGATACGAGGCGCTGTTCCGCTCCAAGCTGATCGATGGGTTGCTGATCTGGGGAATCCATGCCGGGGATAGCTATTGGAACGAACTTGCGGCGCTGGATACTCCGCGTATTTTCCTCACCACCACTCCCGGCGGGCTTGCCGAAAGTTCCGTTCACTATGTGGTCAATGATTTTGAATACGCCGCATACTCCACCATGCGGATGCTGCTGGAGGCCGGTGCGCGGAAACCATTGTGGTTGGGTGGGATGCGAGAACTTTCTCTGATGACGGAAATTGAGCGGGGGATTCACCGTGCCATGCGCGAACATGGCCTCAAGCCGGAATCCATGCCTGCGGATTTTTGCGGCTATACGCACATTGATGCGGAAGCGCTGATGAAGCGTCGCGGAGAATTTGACGGGGTGGTTGCCGCTTCGGACCAGCCCGCGCGGGAGATTCTCGCTGCACTGAGGGAACGGGGGCTGGCGTATCCGGTGGTCTGTGTCGACAGTTCGCGCGGTTCCTCTGTTCCCGGAGTTCCGACCGCGGTTCCGGACGATGCAGCGATCGGTCGCCTGGCGATTGAGCACTTGCTGAAATTGATTCAAAAACCAACCGCAAAGCAACCGATTCAGCTCAAAGTCAAATGCCGTTTTGTCACAGATGGTGATGACGGCGCTTTACCGTAACGGAATAAAGTAAAACGCCGCTCTCTCGCAAAGGAAAGAGCGGCGTTCTGTTATTTTACGTATACCGCCCAGCGTCTTTTCACGTCGTCGCCCAGATTGAAATCCAGCTCTCCGGGTTTCTGATTCGCGACATGACCGTCAAAGAAAGCGACATTCGCACTCATGGAATGGCGATAAGCGAGAATCATATCGCCTGTCGTATCTTCGCCGTCGATGTAATAAGTCGGACTGGAACGGCTGGTGTTGATCCACCAGTCAAGCCCGTCCATCAGCAGGATTTTCTCCGAAGCATTGGCCACGCGTGATATGGAGTAGAACTCTTTTGTCCGGTCGCCGCTCAGGCCTCTGGAGCTCGAAAAGTCATCCAACAGAAGATGCCCGCGTGCATTGACCCCGTAAGATTTGTTCATATTGTTTTCGTTCCGGAGTCTGGCCCGGGATTTCGGGCAGAACACTCCTGTGGGAAAAGTATCGGCATTGCCGACCAGTTGCCGATATTCGGGGATATCATGCCAATTTACGATCTGAATCGTTCCTGCATAGGAGTCGGCATACATGGCCATGGCCAGACTCAGCTGCTTTAGATTGCTGATGCAGCTTGATTGGTGCGCACTGTCGCGCGCACGATTCAAGGCCGGGAGCAACATCGCGGCGAGAATTGCAATGATTGCGATGACAACGAGCAATTCAATCAATGTAAATCGGATTTTTTTCATTCCAGAACTCCTCTCTCGAATTATCGGCTGGTGCTGTTTCTCTTGAAGTATTTGAGCAAAACTTCCTTGCGGGGAGTCGTGGCGGCTGGTTTCATCTCTTTGCCGTTGGGGCCTTCGTGTTCGACACTCCAGCCGACCCATTCGCGGAACGCATGATATGTCCAATCCCAGCCGTATTCTTCAAAAAGCTCGATGCAGTCGTTGAGGTACTGTTCCGCGCCCGGCGCCCAGGCGATGGCGGAGAATTCGCCGACGTAAATCTTGCAGCCGTGCCGTTTCTGGAAATCTAGAACCGGTTGCAGCTCCTGCCGGATGCGTTCCTTGTCCCACTGTTCGCCGTCGATCATGCCGGGGTAGGTGACCACCGTGCCTTCGCCGCGCAGCCGCTGATGGGTGAATGCGCCGGGGACATACATATGAACTTTGTAGATGATGTTGTGCATGGCCAACGGCGACAGGTAAACATAGGTTTCGGCTTTGTCCGCCATATTGGATTCGATCATGATCGGGGTGTCCGGGTCGATTTCGCGAATCGCCTCCGCGGCGCGCCGTTGCAGATTCCAGTAATCGTAATCCGGGAGCGCCGGGATGGATTGAAGCGGTTCGTTGACCAGGTTATAAGCGTAGATTTTGGGTGTTCCTTTGAACCGGGTCGCGATTCGCTGCCACACTTTGAGGAAGTGGTCGCCGTATTTTTTTTCGACGAACATCCGCATGTTTTGTCCTGAGCTGCGTCCGCCCGGCAGGCAATGAAGGTCGACCACGAACTTGATGTCGGTTCCCTCCGCCCATGTCAGCGCCTGTTCAAGGGCATCCAGTTTGCCGTTGAGCCAGTGGTCATATTCTTCGAGATCCAGTTCTGTCCCGATGCGTCCCCAGTTGCGGACGATCTGGAAACGCACCAGATTGGCATTCCACTCCTGAAGTGTCCGAATGTCGTCCTGCTTGAGGAATTCCGGCGACATGACGCCGCGCTGACGATGATGGTTGGCGATGGCTTCCGGATATTGCACTTTCCAGTCGAGGTTTACCCGGTCGGCGGCGGAGAAGAGGCTGCCGACCTGGAGGGTCGTAAGGTCGAACTCCACCTTGCCTGAGCTATTCTGAAGTCCCAGC
This sequence comes from Victivallis vadensis, assembly GCA_040393525.1. GTDB lineage: Bacteria > Verrucomicrobiota > Lentisphaeria > Victivallales > Victivallaceae > Victivallis > Victivallis vadensis_A. The sequence continues at coordinate 248,718 of JBEBTY010000001.1, forward strand.
ATCAGCGTGCCGGTGGTTGCGGTGAACGGGATGTTTTCGCCGAAAGAGGCCCATTGCCATCCATCGGTTGTGCCGTACAGCCCCGTGTCGCTGGGCCATCGGAAGACGCCGCCGGGGATGGGGCTGAATCTCATCATGAATTTGATTCCGTTATAAACTTCGGGCGGCTGGCTTACGCCGACGCTGCGGTATTTGATGGCGAACGTGATGGATGTTCCGCGATAAGGGGTCAAATCGATGGGGTATTCCACCACATTTTGCGCCATTTTTTTATTTTCGGGCACTTCGGTGACGAGGATGCTCCCATCAACTTTACTGAGCGTGTTGCTGGGCTGCCATTTGCCCGATGAAATTGTCTCCAGTCCCCGCATTTGTGAAGAGAACAACGTTTCCGCGCCGATGCAGACCCCTAGTGTCATGATGAATCCCAGAATAAAAACGAATCCTTTTTTCATACTTCTCCTTTTGGCTCATTCAAGTGACGGGAATCATGAAACACTCATTCTCAATGCGTATTTCCGGTTTGATTCGACCTGTTTCCCATATTTGGTTAACACGTTAATATTATACCTGAAAAGAACGGGAATGTCAATATGGGAAATCATTTTTTCCGGTTTTTTCCGGATTCGGGGGAGAGATGGAATTTCAAAACCGCTTGTCGGAAGCGGTTTTGAACTCGGGTCTAGAGTTTGGTTTTGTCCTGAAGGGCGCAGATCGCTTCCACCGTTTCCATGAAGCGGACAGTGGGGAGGTCGCCGAGCGCGTCGGCTTCTTCGCGTGTTCCGTCGATACGGAAGAACATATCTTCAGCCCCCTCGAACATCACGATCTTTTTCAAGCCGTTCCCGGTCAGCGCCCAGGCGCCCGCTTCCGGGAAGCCCTGCACCAAGTCATCTTTGTCGATCACATCCATCGCCGCATCGCGCTCGTCCCAGAAGTAGACTTGAATTCGTTCGAGTACGCTGCTTTTGTCGTATTCCGCCGCCGTGACCAGGATCGCGTCCTGCTTCATCAGCTCTTCTGCCTTCTTTACCAAGTCTTTAACGCTTGCCATTGCGATTTTTTCACTTTCTTCGTCGTTTTGATATATCTTAATATTATACCGCATGTTATCGGAAATGCCAAATATTTTTGATGAATTTCCGGATTTTACTCTTGTATTTTTTTTGAATTATCGTATATTAGATGGATAAAAAAATATCGATGTTTAAGTATCGATGTTTTTGTGCCGAATAAAAATCGGGTTATTGCGATCCGAATCTACAAGGAGGAAGTGATTATGGCAGACAAGAAAGTAGTAATGGATCCCGAAGCGGTGCGGCTTCGGGATGAAAAAGATCGCGAAATGTTGAATGCCTTGATTGCCCGCGTCAAGAGTGCGCAGAAAAAATACGCCGAATACACGCAGGAACAGGTGGATCATATCTTTGCCGCCGCCGCGTTGGCCGCGAATAATGCGCGAATTCCGCTGGCTCAGATGGCTGTGGCCGAGTCCGGCATGGGGATCGTCGAAGATAAGGTGATCAAAAATCATTTCGCGTCAGAAAACATCTACAACAAATACCGTAATACGAAAACCTGTGGTGTGATCGAAGAAAACGAAGCGATGGGTATTGCGAGAGTTGCGGAACCGGTCGGTGTGATCGCGGGGATCGTCCCGACGACCAATCCGACTTCGACGGCGATCTTCAAGGCGCTGATCGCGCTGAAAACTCGGAACGGCATCATCTTCAGCCCGCATCCGCGTGCAAAGAAATGTACTGCCGAGGCGGCGCGGATCGTGTTGGACGCCGCAGTGAAAGCCGGAGCTCCCGAGGACATCGTCGGCTGGATCGCGGAGCCGACCGTCGCGCTGTCCGGGCACCTGATGCAGCACGCCGATATCAGCTTGATTCTGGCTACCGGCGGTCCGGGAATGGTCAAGGCGGCCTACTCCAGCGGTACACCCGCGGTCGGCGTCGGCCCCGGCAACACCCCGGTGGTGATGGCCGAGGGATGCGACGTCAAAATGGCGGTCAGCTCGGTGCTTCAGAGCAAAACTTTCGACAACGGCATGATCTGTGCCTCCGAGCAGTCGGTGACGGCGGTTGCGTCGATCTATGAAGAGGTCAAAAAGGAGTTCGCGTATCGCGGCGCTCATATCCTGACCAAGGCGGAAGCGAAAAAACTTGCGGACGTCATTCAGGTCGATGGTCATCTCAACGCGAAAATCGTCGGCCAGAGCGCAGCCAAGATTGCCGCGATGGGTGGCGTGACTGTTGCGCCGGAGGCCAAGGTGTTGATTGCGGAAACCGACGGCGTCGGGCCGGACTATCCGTTCAGCTGTGAAAAGCTCTCCCCGGTTCTCGCGCTTTACAAAGCGAAAGATTTCGAGGCCGCGGTCGACAACGCGAAGGCATTGCTCGAATACGGCGGGATCGGGCACACCAGTGTGCTCTACATCAATCCGCACGACATCGCGCGCATCAAGCACTACGGTCATGTGATGATGTCGGCGCGTACGCTGATCAACATGCCGTCCAGTCAGGGCGCGATCGGCGACATCTATAACTTTGCGTTGAATCCGTCGCTGACCCTCGGCTGCGGAAGCTGGGGCGGCAACTCGGTCAGCGAAAACGTGACGCCGGAACATTTGCTGAATACCAAAACGATTGCGAAACGGAGAGAGAATATGCTGTGGGTCAGACTTCCGGAGAAAATCTATTTCAAATACGGCTGTCTCCCGGTTGCGCTGGGGGATCTCGAGGGACGCAAGCGTGCGTTCGTCGTCACCGACAAGTTCCTCTATGAATCCGGTGTTCTCGCTGATTTGCTGAGAGTGCTGGAAAAGTTGGGAATCGCCACCGAAGTGTTTGCCGATGTTGAACCGGACCCGACCATTCAGCTTGCCCGGAAGGGATTGGAGCGCATCCATTCCTTCCAGCCGGACGCGATCATCGCGATCGGCGGCGGTTCTCCGATGGACGCGGCGAAGATCATGTGGCTGATGTATGAACAGCCGGAACTCAGCTTTGAAGATATCGCGATGCGGTTCATGGATATCCGGAAACGGATCGTCAAGCTCCCGGAACTCGGGAAGAAGGCGACGATGGTGGCGATCCCGACCACCTCCGGAACCGGTTCGGAAGTGACCCCGTTCGCGGTGATCACCGACGCCGACACCGGCAACAAATATCCGATCGCCGACTATGCGCTGACGCCGAAAATGGCGATCATCGACACGCAGCTCGTGATGAAGATGCCGAAGCGGCTGACCGCGTACAGTGGCCTTGATGCTCTGACCCACGCACTTGAATCGCGTGTGTCGGTTCTGGCCAGCGATTACACGAATTCGCTGGGCAACGAGGCGACACGGCTGGTATTCGAGTATCTGCCGCGCTGTTTCCATGACGGTACGATGGATGAGGAGGCGCGCGAACATATGCACAACGCCTCCACGATGGCGGGCATGGCGTTCGCTAACGCGTTCCTCGGTGTCTGTCACTCGATGGCGCACAAACTCGGCGGGATGTACCATATTCCGCACGGTCTGGCGAATGCGATGTTGATCAACGAAGTGATCCGCTACAATGCGACCGACGTCCCGGTCAAGCAGGGTACCTTCCCGCAGAACAAGTATCCGAACGCGAAGGCGGCTTACGCCAACGTAGCGACCTACTGCGGGTTCGGCGGTAAGACCGACGACGAGAAGGTGGAGAACCTGATCAAAGCGATCGAGAAGCTGAAGGCCGAGCTGGAAATTCCGAAGAGCCTCAAGGAGTACGGTATCGACGAAGCGACCTATCTCGCTCAGCTCGATGAGCTCGCACTCAAGGCGTTCGACGACCAGTGCACCGGCGCGAACCCGCGCTATCCGCTGGTGGAAGAGCTGAAGAAAATTCTGCTCAAGGTCTACTACGGCGAGGAACAAACTGCCGGAAACGCGCGGAAAACCACGACGGTTTAAGTTCGACAAACGGGACGGATGCGGGGGGTGTTACCCTCCCGCATCCGTTTTTGCTTGCGGTTTATCCGAAGGATTGGAATCATGCCAAAGCCGAAAATCGTCATCTGTCTGGGCAGTTCCTGCTTTTCCCGCGGGAACGGAGAAAATGTCCGGGTGGTGGAGAATTACCTCGTCGAGAACGCCTATCGCGACGATGTGGACGTGGAACTCTCCGGCACGCTCTGCACAGGGCGCTGCTCCGATGGCCCGAATGTAATCATCAACGATGAATGTTACAGCAAAGTCGATCCGGGAGTGATGCTCGATCTCCTGAAGCGGCTTCTGCCGCCTCGTTCCTGACCCATGGAACAAATGTCCCGCGAATGCTCGCGCGGGAATTCGATTGGAGAACAACATCATGAATTTGCATTTTCCGGTGTACACCACCGAGAATATCTGCCACGATTGTTACAAGTGCATCCGCCACTGCCCCTGCAAGGCGATTCGCATCGTCGACGGGCGCGCCGGAGTGATTCAAGAACTGTGCGTCGCCTGCGGCATGTGCGTCAAAGTCTGCCCAGCCCATGCTAAAAAAATTCGTCCCGATCTGGCGCGTGCCCACTATCTGCTCGGGAGCGGGAAGCGGGTTTACGCATCGTTGGCGCCTTCGTTTGTCAGTTATTTCAAAGAGTGCGAACCGGGAGCGGTCGCGGCGGCGGTGAAGCGGCTCGGGTTTGCCGGCGTCAGTGAAACCGCACTTGGCGCACAGGCGGTCAGCTCCGAAACCGGAACATTTCTCGCGACGGCGGAGCCGGGGATTTATCTGTCCGGCGCTTGCCCGGCCGTGGTGGACTATGTCCGGAAGTATGTGCCTGCTTTTGTGGATAACATCGTTCCGGTTCTTTCTCCCCTGCTTTCCCATGCGCGGTTGTTGCGCCGGGAGTTTGGCGACGACATCGGCGTGGTCTTTTTCGGGCCCTGTGCGGCGAAGAAAAATGAGGCGGATCGCCACCCGGAGTTGCTCGACCTTGCATTGACGTTTGAGGATCTCGCCAAATGGTTCGTCACCGAAGGAATCGATCCGGCGGCAATTGCTCCCGGCGATTGGGTGGAGATGGTGCCGGAACGGGCGCGCGAAGGAAAAATATACGCCGTTGAAGGGGGTATGAATGATACATTGCGTGATCCGGCGGGTGGCGACGTCCGCTACCACGCTGTTTCCGGGTTGAATAACCTTGCACGCCTGCTCAAAGGAGCCCCGGGGAACGCCGATGTCGGAAGCAGCAGACTTTTCATCGAGTGCCTCGCCTGTTCGGGCGGTTGCGTCAATGGCCCGGTTATGCAGCCGGAGGCTGCGGGAACGCTTGCGTCGATCGTTCGAGTGTCGCGCGGCTACGATGGCGGCAACAGTCTGGCGCGCAAGGTGGAAATCCCGATTGGCGATCGGATTTTTCCCGAACCGCAACAGGATCCGGTGGCGTCCGAGGAGGCGATCAAGAACGCGTTGATATCGGTCGATAAATTCACTCCCGCCGATGAATTGAATTGCGGTGGCTGCGGATATTTCAGTTGTCGTGATTTTGCCCGGGCGCTGGTGGCGCACAAGGCGGAAGCGGGGATGTGCGTGTCCCACCTGCGTCAGCTTGCACAGAAGAAGAGCAATGCGCTGATTCGCTACATCCCCGCCGGGGTGGTGATTGTAGACCGGCATATGAAGATTGTCGAGTGCAACCGCCGTTTTGCGGAGCTGTTCGATGAAGATACTGTTCTGGCTTACGACGCCTGCGGTGATCTGGCCGGCGCCGAGCTTGGCGCGTTCGCCGATTTCAGCGATCTGATGGCCGCGGCTCTGGTTTCCGGCGGCGAGGTCGAGCGGCACAATCAGGTATGCGGGGAGCATATTTTGAATATCAGCGTCTTTTGCATTGCGAAAAATCAGAGCGTCGGCGCGATCATTCAGGATGTGACCAGCCTGGAGCTGCACCGGGAGCAGGTTTCCGAAAAAGCGCGAAAGGTGATTCAGAAAAACATCATCACCTGCCAGAAAATCGCCCGTGACCTCGGCGAACACATGGCCGAAACCGAGATTCTGTTGCGGGAAGTCGCCGGTAGTTATACCGAGATCAAGAAGTGAGCTGGAACGAAAATGCCGAACGATGTATTTGTCGAAATGGAGTGTTGTCAGTTGATCCATGACGGGGAGGATGTCTGCGGAGACGACTTCCTGTTTGAGCGGCTCGATGCGGAAAATCGACACCTTGCCGTTCTCTCCGATGGCCTGGGCAGCGGGATCAAAGCCAATCTGCTTGCTTCCATGACCACCACCATGGCGCTGAATTTCATCCGGTCGGATATGGATGTGCTGCAATCCGCCGAAGTGATCATGGATACGCTTCCGGTATGCGAAGTGCGTCGGATCAGCTATGCGACTTTTACGATATTCGATCTTCAGATCGGCGGCAAGTCGCGGGTGATTGAAATGGATAATCCGCCCTTTATTCATTTGCGGAACAACAAAGCTCTTCAAATCGATCGGAGAACCATGGTTTCCGAGCGCTGGCCGGATCGAAAGGTGCAGATGGCTGAGTTATATGCGGTTTCCGGTGATCGGTTGATTGCGTTTACGGACGGTGTGACGCAGGCCGGACTGGGGCAGCCGGGTTGCAAGTTCGGCTGGCGGCGACAGGGATGCCTTGGTTTCATTCAGGAAACACTGGCGGCCAGCCCGGATATTTCGGCGCGCGATCTTTCGCAGGCCGTCATTTCGGCTGCGCGAATGCACAATCGCGATTGCCGCTGCATCGACGACATTAGCTGTATGGTGATTTACCTGCGGCAACCGCGTCGGCTGCGTTTGTTGACCGGTCCCCCGTTTCGCCCGGAATCCGACGCGGCCTACGCCGAGTTGGTACGCGGTTACACCGGCAAGAGCATTCTCTGCGGCGGTACGACGGCGAACATCATCGCCCGGGAGCTGAAACGTACGGTGGAGCTGGAGGTGAAACTGGTTTTGGAATCGGGTTCGTTGCCGCCCCCGGCAAAGCTCGAAGGCATCGACCTGGTGACGGAAGGCATTTTAACGCTGACCGACGTCGCACAGCGGCTGGAAGAACCTGGTGACGCGCTTGCCGGAGATGTTCCACTGGCGGCACGCAAGATGATTGAACTCTTCCGCCAGAGCGACGAGATCGAATTGATTGTGGGAACCAAAGTCAACGAGGCGCATCAGGACCCGAATTTGCCGATCGGGCTGGAGATTCGCCGGAATATTGTAAAACGGATCGCGACCGCGTTGGAAAACCGGTATCGGAAACGCGTTCTTCTGCGTTTTTTTTAGAAAAGGAGCATGACGCATGGCCAACAAAATCAAAGTGGAAATTTGTCTCGGGACGACTTGTTATGTGCTGGGTTCGTTTCGCCTGTCGGCGCTGGAAGAGCGCCTTCCGGCGGACGTGAAACATGGCGTCGAGGTGGTCGGCTGCTCTTGCCTCGGTGTTTGCCGCGACCGGAACTACGGCAACGCGCCTTTTGTGCGCATCAATGGAAGCCGCGTTGTTGATAACGCGACGGTGGAGAAGGTGATCGATATTCTCCATCGTGAATTTTTCGCTCAAGGAGCGTTGGAATGAACAATGCGGAAAGAACCCGCCGGCAACTCATGATCCGTTTTATCCGGGAGTTTCTCCACGGGACATTGGCGGAACGGGTTGACCGGATCCCGATTGAAATGCGTCCCCGCGACGAGGAGCCGAACCGCTGTTGTATCTATAAGGATCGCGCCATGCTGAAGTACCGGTTGATGGCGCTGATGGGCTTCGGGATGGAGGAAGAAGCCGACGAATCGCGGCAGCTCAGGGAATATCTCGAAGACGCGAAAGCCGGGAAAAACAATACCGATCCGGTTCTGTCGGTTTGTTCGGTCGGTTGCCATAGTTGTGTCGACAGTCATGTGCAGGTTACCGATAGTTGCGTCGGCTGCTTTGCCCGTCCCTGCGTCGGAATCTGCCCGAAACAGGCGGTTTCGATTCACAAAGGGCACTCGATGATCGATCCGGAAAAGTGCATCAATTGCGGCAGGTGTATTGGAGTCTGCCCTTTTCATGCGATTATCCGCAATCCGTTGCCGTGCGAAGACGCCTGTCCTGTCGACGCAATCGGCAAAGACGCAAAGGGGAGGGTGCGGATCGATTTCGACCGTTGCATCTACTGCGGCAAGTGCTTCCGCACCTGCCCCTTCAGTGCGATCATGGAGCGCTCGCAATTGGTCGGGATTCTTCAGGCGATGAAAGCCGGGAAGCCACTGGTTGCGATGGTGGCTCCGTCGGTTACCGCCCAGTTTCCCGGCACCATCGAACAACTGTTTCAGGCGCTGGCTCTCGCCGGGTTCTCGGGCATCATGGAAGTCGCGCATGGCGCGGAACTGACCACTGCACACGAGGCCGAAGAATTTTTTGAGCGCATGGCGCGCGGCGACAAGCTGATGACCAGCAGCTGTTGCCCCGCATGGGTCGAAACAGCGAAACGGCATATCCCGGAAATCTTGCCCGGCATTTCTTCCACTCCAAGTCCGATGGCGTTTGCCGGGCGGTTGGTCGCGGAGAAGTATCCCGGCGCAATGAGCGTTTTTATCGGCCCCTGCATTGCCAAGCGGCGCGAAGCTCAGAGTGATCCGAACGTCGACTTCGTCATGACCTTTGAAGAGCTTGGCGCCTTGCTGGCGGCACGGGAAATCGATATCATTTCGCAGGAGGCTCCGCCATTGGAGTGTCCCGCTGCGAGTTATGCCCGGAATTTTGCGAAAAGCTGCGGCGTTTCACAAGCGATTCTTCAGGAAATCGGTGCGGAAAAAGCAGACGGTTCCCGCCCGAAGATCGATGAAAAATTCATCAACGGCCTCGATCGCAAATCGGTCGGCCTGCTCAAACTCTATGCCAAGGGGAAGCTCCCCGGCAATTTTATCGAGGTCATGGCTTGTTCCGGCGGTTGTGTCGGCGGTCCGTGTTCTCTTGCGCATGGGGAATAAGAGGAGAGGAGGATTGAGGGAACCGGCAACGTTTTTGCTGTCGGATCACGTTCCGCCGATGGGCTGGATCACGGCGGTTTCGATGTCTTGTTACGGTTTGTTCCGTTCGTTGCGTTTGCGGTCGCGGAATTCCGCCGGCGGAACTCCGCGGCGTTTGCGGAACACGCGGGAGAAGTAAAAGGGATCGGCAAACCCCGCCGCAAACGCAGTCTCTCCTACCGTCGCCTCCGGGTTCGCCCGCCAGAACTCCTCCGCTTTGCGCAATCGGTGCTCTATCAGCAGCTCTTTGAAGCTGGTCTGGTAATTCCGGCGCAGGAACTGGGAGATTGTCGAAACACTTCGTCCGAGTTTTCGCGCCATCTCCGGCAGGCGAATCTCCTCCGTGTAATGTTGCTCCAGGTAGAGGTCGATGTCATGTCGCAACCGATCCCCCTGCAACACCGCCAGTTCGCGGACGCAGATGTAATCGATCAGGATCCGGAAGAGTCCGAGCATGTCGCTGAGTTTCTCCGCCTTGATCTTCGGCACCTCCCGGAATGCCTCGCTTAAACGGTGGCGTTGCTCGGTGTTGGTACAGTGTTGAAGTGCCCCCGATGGAACCTCATCGTCGATTCGGAACTGCCCGATCATCAGAAAGCCCGCCAGCTTATCGTGAATGAACACCGGTGCAATCGCTTCCCGCAACCCTGCATGGCAGCGGTAATCGATGATTCCCCGTTTCTCGACCGCCTCCTGCCGTTTGGCCGTGTCCAGTGAAAGGCACTCCTTCAAGGTTCCGAGTTCCTGCTGCATCATGGCGCAGTAAGAGCAGTTGGTCATCTGCCGTCCGCGCCGCAGTTGTCGCCCGTCCGCAGAGTAAAAGGTTACCCGGAGATCCAGCAGCGTCGCGAAATGATCGATCAGCGACTGAACCTCGTCGCTCAGGAACAATTCAAATGCCGCCGTCATGTGTGTTGTCCTCCCGGAACGTTGGATTTTTGTACTATATCGCCGGAATGTTCAAAAATCCATAGGTGTCATGGAATTTTCCATTTTACAAATCATGTTCCGGCTCTATATTGAGAAGAATCAAAAAAATAATGCTTAGAGGATGGGTTGAAATGAAACGCGATCTGCGCCATGTTTGTGACAACTTCGAGCTGTTGGGCGAATACGTCATCGCCGTTCCCTTCGGAACCGGGCACATCAACGAAACATTCGCCGCCACCTACGATCAGGGCGGCACCTTCGTCCGCTATATTGTTCAGGAGATCAACACCAACGTGTTTCGCAAGCCGGAACAGCTGATGGAGAATTTTCTGCGCGTAACCGGGCACATCGGAGATAAAATCCGTCAGGAACGCGCCGTGAACCCCGCCACCCGCCGCCAGACCATCGAGTTGATCGCCTCCCGCGATGGCAATTCCTTTTACCGTGATCACGAAGGGCGTATCTTCCGCTGCTATGTTTTTGTGGAGAATGCCCGCTCTTACGATGTGATCGAAGGAGAGGAACAGGCGTATGAAGCCGCCGCCGCGTTCGGTAATTTTCAGAGTGACCTTGCTGATCTTGACGGTCGGCTGCATGAAACGATTCCGAATTTTCATCACACCGTCTCCCGCCTTGCCGCGCTTGAGCGTGCTGCGAAAGAGGATCAATGCGGCCGTCTTGCCGAAGTTATGCCCGAAGTCGATTTCATCCGGGAACGCGCCGCCGATTGCTCGAAGTTGCTCGATCTACAGGCCGCCGGTGAAATTACCGAACGGACCACGCATAACGACACCAAGCTCAACAATGTCTTGATCGATGACCTCACCGGGAGCGGTTGTTGCGTGATCGACCTCGATACCGTGATGCCCGGCCTGCCGCATTACGATTTCGGCGACATGGTGCGAACCGGAACCAGCCCCGCGCTGGAAGATGAACGTGATCTGACGAAAGTAACCATGCGTTTCGCCATGTTCGAGGCGCTGCTGCGCGGGTATCTGGCCGGCGCCGGAAATTTCTTGAATCCCCTCGAAAAATCTCTCCTGCCGTTCGCCGGGAAGCTCATCACCATGGAGACCGCCATCCGATTTTTGACCGACTATCTTGAAGGTGACGTTTATTTCCGCATTCATCGCCCCGGTCATAACCTCGACCGCTGCCGCACCCAGATCGCTTTGGTGAAGTCCATCGAGCAGCAATATTCCGCCATGTGCCGCCTCGTCGACTCTCTGTAGACGGCAAAAAAAGGGGGAGGGGAGATGCGGGCGCTACTTGATGTGGCGCAGAATATCGCGGGCGTGGGTAATGGCGGAGTCGCCGCCACCCAACATGCGTCCGATTTCCAGAACGCGCCCCGTTTCGTCCAGTTCGCGGCATTCGGAGAATGTCCGCTCTCCGTCGTTGCGTTTTTCCACCAGGAAGTGGCGATCTCCGCGCGCCGCGACCTGCGCCAGATGGGAAATGCAGAGAATTTGCCGATTTTCCCCCAGGTGTTTCAACTCTTCGCCCACCCGGTTCGCCGTCTCGCCACCGATGTTCACGTCGATTTCGTCGAACACCACCACCGGAATCGAGTCCGCGTCGGCCAGCACCGTTTTCAGCGCCAGCATCAGCCGCGACAATTCGCCGCTTGATGCGACCTTGCGCAGCGGCAGCACGCTTTCTCCCGCATTGGCGCCGAACAGTAGTTCAAAGCGATCCATCCCGTTCGATCCGGGTTCGATTTCGGAAAATTCCACGTCGAGAACGCATTTTGTAAATCCGATCGCACCCAGTTTGGATCGCACTTGCGTGACCAGATCGTTCGCCTTTTTTTTCCGCAATGCGGAGAGCGTTTCCGCCGCGGCTCGGAGCTCCTTGGACAGTTCTGTTTTCCGGCGCTCGAATTCTGCCCGGCGTGCGGCCGTGTTGCGGAATAATTCAAGCCGTCCGGCTGCCTCTTCCCGAATCTCCAGCACCCGTTCCAGCGTCGGCCCATAGCGGCGTTTCAGGGTAAAAAGATCGCCGAGGCGCGTTTCGATTGCGGCCAGTGCCTCCGGGTCCAGATCCACCCGGTCCGCCAGTTCCGAGATCCGTTCGGAGAGGGCGCTCACCCCTTCTTGAAGCTGATCGCAATCCGCCAGTAACCCTTCCGCCGACGCCTCGTCGATGCGGGAGAGTTCCAACAGCTTCCGGTACGCTCCGCTCAAACGATCGGTCAGCGCGTCTTCTCCATCGGTCAGCGCCGCGGTCAGAGACGCGGCGATTTCCAGCACTTGCCGGGCGTTGCCCGCCACTTTGAAACGGGCGGAGAGTTCCTCGTCCTCACCCGGCGCCGGGTTTACCTTGTCGATGTCTTCCAACTGTTGCTCCAGACGATTGCGCTCCGCTTCATCCGGAATCATTCGGTCAAATTCTTCGCGTTCCGTCGTGAGCAACTCGAGCGAGGCGGAGATCCGTCGGCATTCATTCCCCAATTCTTCCGCTCCGGCAAAACGGTCCAGCAAATCCAGCTGGCGCGCCGGAACCGTGAGGGAAAGTTGCTCGTTTGCACCGTGAAGGTCGATCAGTTGTGCTCCGACTTCGGCAAGGAGCCGCGCGCCCACTGAAGTATCGTTGATGAAGTTCCGGACGCCGGTGCGCCCGATCACCCGGCGGAGCTCCAGCGGTTCCGCCGGATGGAACGGGACCCCCGCTTCATCCAGAATCGCGGAAACCGTGGCGGAAACCGTTGCCGGGACAAACAGTCCGCCGCTTACCGTACACCGGTCGCAACCATGACGGATCACGCCTTTGTCGACTCGTCCGCCGAGCAGAAGCTCGACCGCACCCATCAGAATCGATTTTCCGGCTCCGGATTCACCGGTCACGACGTTGAAGCCGGGGCCGAACTCCAGTTCAGATTCCTCGATCAAGGCGAAATTGGTGATTTTTACATAATTCAGCATAGCAAAAAATACCACAATTCGCCCTGCTTTTCAAGCGGGGAACCGTATTTTACGGAGAGATCAGCCTTTGTATATCGGCATTCGCAGCAGGAACGTGCTTCCTTTTCCCGGAATGCTGATCACACTGGCGCTGCCGTGGTGCAGCTGCATGGTATGTTTGACGATCGCCAGCCCCAGCCCGGTGCCGCCTTCTTTACGGCTACGCGCCTTGTCGACCCGGTAAAACCGCTCGAAGATTCGCTCGATATGCCCGGTCGGGATGCCGCAGCCGTGATCAATGACCGCCAGCACGGCATCATCCTCTTCCCGGTACAGCCGGATTTGCACTTCGCTTTTTTCTCCACTGTGCTGAATGGCGTTGTCGATCAGGTTGATGATCGCCTGTTCGACCAACTGCACGTCGATGCGGACTTCGGGATCTTCCTGAATTTCCGTTCTGATATGAATTCCGGCTTTCACCGCGCGCGGTTCCTCGAATTTGACCGCCGCTTGAAGCGGCAGCGAAAGGCCGCAGTTGGAGGGGCTGTAACCTTCGCCCAGCGCGCGGGATTCCAGCTGTGACAAACTGAGAATGTCCTGCACCAGATTATTGAGGCGCTCGGAATGTTGGCCGATGATGGTCATAAACCGTTTCGCGTCATCCGGGCTGTCAATTGCCCCGTCCAGCAATGTTTCGACTGCGCCGCGGATTACAGTGAGCGGCGTCTTGATCTCATGCGATACATTGGCGACGAAATCGCGCCGGAAGTTCTCCAGCTTGCGCAGCCGGGTCATGTCGTAAAAAACCAGCAACAACCCCCGCCGCGCACTGCCTTCGCTCCATTGCAACCGACAACCGTGCACCTGCATCTGGCGATCAACATCCGGAAACGAAAAGGTGAATTCCGCCTCGGCATTCTCCACTTTTTCATTTAAATGGCGGAGAAAATCGGCCAATGCCTCGTTGCGCAGCAGATCGCAAAGCTGTCGTCCGCGCGGATCGCCTTTGATCTGTAGCATCCGGCGTGCCGCGCGGTTGGTGTCGATGATGGTTTCGCTGGTGTTCAACACAATGACACCTTCAGACAGGGCGGCGAAAATTGCGTCGCGTTCGCTTTTTTCCTGTGAAATTTCTCCGATTCGTGTCTTGAGCTCCTCGGCCATCCGGCTCATGCTGTCCCCCAGTTCGCGAATCACGCCGTGTGTTGGAACCGGCAATTTTACGTCGATCCAACCGGCGGCAATATGTTTCGATGCCTTGCATAGATCTTTGATCGGGCGCGTGATTGTCCGATAAAGGAACCAGCAGAATCCCGTGGCGAGCAACGCCGAGAGCAATGCTCCCAGCAACACTTCGCGGCGCACCCGTCCCAGGAGAAGATCCACTTCTTGAATGGACGCGGCGGCGCGCAGGACAAATTTCTTCCCGTTAAGTTCAAGCGGCATGGCGTAGTAAATCATCCGGTGCCCGCTGGTGGAGCTGTGCCGGACGACGAGGTGATACTCGTGCCCTTCTTCAAACGCAGTCAACGCCTCGGCGATTTCGGGGCGGGACAGATGGTTGTCCATATGCTCCGGAAGCTCAGCGGAGTCGGCCAGTACCGTTCCGTCGTCGGCAATCAGCGTCACGCGCGATCCGGTGGCTCTGCCTTCGGTGGAGAAAAATGTCTGAACCCCTTTCAGGTCATTCTGCTTCAACAACCGCGAGGCTTCGATGGCAAACAGCCGCGACCGTTTCTTCAGTTCCCGTCCGGAGCGCTCCACGAAAAAGTCGCCGAGCGAATCGGACTGCCGCCAGGCGAATACCGAGAAAATAAGCGCAACGATCAGCAGAACCGCCGGCCAGGAGAGAAACAGGTCGTTTTTCATGCCATCCTCCGTGTCCCATCAATCCAATGCGAACCGGTAACCGACGCCGCGAACGGTTTCAATCAGATCGCCGTGTCCACCGAGTTTTCGCCGCAAACTGACCATCTGCACATCCACGGCACGTTCGGTGACCGGGTAGTCGTCCCCCTTGACTTCGTTGACGATCTGCCCTCGGGAGAATACCCAGCCGGGGCGGCGCGCCATCAGGTAGAGGATTTCAAATTCCGAAAATGTCAAAGTAAGCGAAACCCCGTCCAAAAGCGTCAAACGAGTTCCCCGGTTCATCTCCAGCGGGCCGCGCTTGAGCGTCGAGTTGGATTCGTCCAATTCCACTGGATTTGCCCGGCGAAGAACCGATTTGATCCGCGCAATCAGAATTCGCGGACTGAACGGTTTGGGCAGATAATCGTCGGCGCCGACTTCCAATCCGGCGACGACGTCGCTTTCTTCTGATTTCGCGGTCAACATGATGATTGGCGTCGCGGCGGTACGGGAGTCGCGGCGAAGGCGGCGGCAAACCGAGAAGCCATCGATTCCCGGCAGCATCAAGTCCAGCAAAATCAGATCCGGCTTGAATTCGGCGGCCTGCTCCAATGCGGCCTCTCCGGAATCACAGAGTTTCACCCGGTCGAATCCTTCTTTCACCAGATTGTAGCGAATCAGTTCCTGAATCGCCTCTTCGTCTTCCACGACCAGTATTTTTTCTTTCGGCATATTGTTCTCCTCTTGATCCTGTTGCGGGATTTGTTTCTATATCGAATTGCAACAGGTCCTTTAAGTAATTGAGATGAACATAATATATTTTAAAACTGTTCGGATCGCGTATTCGGATTGTTTGAATTTGGTTAAAAACGCCGAAATTGAGCGAAAAAAGGCGTGAATTACGCCTTTTTCAACCGATATTCCTGCTTCGGCTGGTCTTCGACCACATAGCCGAGTTTCGCGATTTCGTCGCGCAACCGGTCGCTTTCCGCAAAATTCTTGGAGAGCCGCGCCGCTTTGCGTTCTTCGGCCAGTGCGACGATCTCGGCTGGAATTTCACAGCTCCGGATCGTATCGACGTCCAATGCGCCGATCACCGTATCGAACTTGCGGAACGCTTCCAAAATCCGTTCCGCTCCGCCGATGGTGAGCGCCCCTTCGTCCGCGATCCGGTTCCCGGCGCGGAGAAGTTCAAACATGGCGGCCAGCGCTTCGGAGATGTTCAGGTCGTCCGCCAGTGCCGCGGTGAAAGCGTCGGAGGCGGTTTTCACCGCATCGGCCGCTTCCGTGCCGTTGCCTTCTTTCGCAGTTCCGCGCATCCGGTCGAAGAATTCGTCGAATTTCGCCAGCGTTTCGCGTGCCTGACCGAGCGAATCCAGCGTGAAATTCAACTTTTTGCGATAATGGGCGCCGATCAAAACCCAACGGAGTTCGCGTCCCTTCCACCCTTTCTCCATCAAGTCGCGAAGGGTGTAAAAATTCCCCAGTGATTTGGACATTTTGTCGCCGTCCACCATCAGATGGGCGCAATGCAGCCAATAGTTGACCCATTTTTTGCCGGTGGCGGCTTCAGTTTGAGCAATTTCGTCCTCATGGTGCGGGAACATATTGTCGATTCCGCCGGTGTGGATATCGAACGTTTCACCGAGATATTCGGTGGACATGGCGCTACATTCGATGTGCCAGCCCGGACGCCCTTTTCCCCAGGGAGAGTCCCAGACAACGTCGCCGTCCAGTTCATCCCACGCTTTCCAAAGCGCGAAATCGGCGACGGAATCTTTGGCGTACTCGTCGTTGCTGACGCGGACGCCGGCACGCTGATTTTCACGGTCGATTTTCGCCAGCTTCCCATAATCTTCAAATTTTGCAATGGAGAAGTAGACCGACTTGTCTTCGGCCTGATAAGCGAAGCCCTTCTCCATCAAAATCTCAATGAGCCTGATCATCTGTGGAATGTGATCGGTTGCGGCCGGATAAACCTCCGCCGGCTCGATGTTGAGCACCTTGAGATCCTCGAAAAACGCTTTTTTGTATTTTGCCGTGAAGTCATTGAGCGGAATTCCGGCCTTGCGGGAGTCACGGATGGTCTTATCGTCCACGTCGGTCAGGTTCATCACCTGCTTTACTTTGTAGCCGAAGAACTTGAGCGTACGCCGTAAAATATCTTCAAACATATAGGCGCGAAAATTGCCGATGTGCGCATAATTGTAAACCGTCGGACCGCAGGTGTACATTCCCGCTTCGCCGGGACGAATCGGTTTAAACGGCATCACACACCGTTCCATGGTATTAAAAAATTTAAGCTCCATGAATCTCTTCCTCTCTCATCTGAGTAAAAAAAATAACGTATTCGTCATAATGTACCGTATTTTCGCTCGGTTTGCAACGTGGAACGCCAAAAAAACATTCAAAGAAAGAGCTGTGCGGTTCCGACAACCGCCCCGAGAATGTAACCGAGAACCTGAATGGCGCCAAGGTGTTCGGCGGCGATGGAGGTGATCATCTGGTGGAACTCCTCGACGTCCTGTTTTTCCACTGCATCCGCCACGCGGCGGGAGAGATCGAGGCGGGCGACGATCCGATCACGGCCATGCTCGCGGATCAGCGCTTCCAGCTTCGGTTTGACGCAAGGGAGCAGTTCGGATTCCGCCCAGCTCCAGAGCGTTTCCGATTCGATCACTTCATTGGCCAGCATCGGAATGGTTTTGCGGAGATAACCGGTCAAAAAAACATTGAGTTTCCGTCGCGCCTCGGTCATCAACCGGTCGAGCCGTGCTTCGGAGTCGGGGGCGCGCAAACTCTGCTCGAATTTTTCGATCTGCCTTTGTAATTCGTCGCGGATCATCAGCCCGGTGGATTCTTCACCGAGCTTGTCGCGCAACCGCTGTTCGATATCTCGCCAATTCATAAAGCGGACGAGCCCGTCGGAAAGCGTGTCGGCGCCCGCGCCGAAGGGCAGTTTCCCCGACAGGAATTCGTGAGAAATCGAGCGCAGTTCTGTTTTTAAAATGGCGACCAGCTCCGGTGAACGACGCTGAAGTCCTTCGATGATGTTGCGGGCAATGATTTCGCGAGTTTGTTCGGCATTCAGCTTCGGCGCCACTTCGCGATCCCAGAATGCCAGCAGATTTTCACGGGTGACGATGCGTGTGAGTGCGTCGGAGAGGCTCTGTTCGATTTGTGGAATCAAAAACGCCAAAATCCTCTGTTCGTGTTCCCGCAACATGCGTTGTACCGCGTCGCGTACTTTGCCGGTTAGCTCAGGGTTCTGTATGGCCTCTGACACCAGTTCGCAAAGGTCGTCGGCCAGTTTTTCCGGGTCCAGCAGTCGGGTTTCGATCTGTTGCCCGAATTCCACGCCGATTCTATTTTTATTTTTTGGAATCAACCCTTGCCGCCAATAGCCGAAACTCAACCACGCCAGCGGATGCCGCAGTGTCCGGCGATACGGTTTGAACAACATTTCAAGTGCAATATAATTGGTGATATAGCCCAGAGCCGCGGCCAGCATGACCGTTAGGAGGCGCACCGCCCAGACGGGAGTTTCCACGCCGCAACGGGAAGCCGCAATCTGTGCCGGAAGCAAGCCAAACAGCGTCAAGACGCTCGCCGGGAAACAGAACAGCTCCAGCGCGGCGAAAACTTTTCGCTCCGCTCCCCGCCCCGAAGTTGTCAAGATTCGCCATCGGGAGCGAATTTCCCCCGTGTAATTTTTCAATACTGTTCTCATCTGTAAAAATCTCCGCATCAACTATAGTTCTTTTCGCAAAGAAATTCAAGACGATGAATGAAAAAAGCCGCCGGACAATTTGTTGTCCGGCGGCAGAAGGAAAGGTTTGCTTACGCCAGCATGGCGAGGGTTCTGTTCTCTTCTGCGAGAGTGGTAAGCTCGGTTGTTGCGAGCTTGCTGTAGTCTTCCCAGTCGAGATCGGTTTCGG
>JBEBTY010000002.1:0-230753 GCA_040393525.1 Victivallis vadensis
ACGGAACTCCGCGCCACGTCGACAGTTAGAGGAGAGTTAGATAACGATCGTAATTTTGTTGGGACGGTTTCGTTCGATCAACATTTCCCGGACGACGGTGCCTGATTCTGTTTTGACTTTGACTTCGTAGGTTCCATGGAAGCCGCGGAAAAAGCAGTTTTCTCCGGTACGGTAGCTGGCGCTGCCCTGACTGGTCCACTCTTCTTTGATCAGGTGGCGAAGCCGTTCGTAGGCCGGTTTCGGTGTAAGTTTGGCATCGTTGTTCAGGAGACCACCGCAGAAAAGATTCTCGTTCCAGCTCGGATTTCTCGGATTCTGATAGGCGGTGTTGTCGATCAGGTTCCAATAGATCACGCCGGTTGTTCCCGGGTGACTGAACCAGATTCGATAAAGGCGTTCCGCCACGTCGGCCTGGAAATCGAGGCGGCCTGCGCCCAACGCTTCGTGTGCGGTGATGGTCACTTCCGAAATATTGCTCGGAATTCCAAGCTGCTGGTAGCAGTCGAGCGCTTTGTAGATTGTTTGCGCATTCATTACTTCCGGCTGCCATGCCGCGACCATTTCCTCCGGTTGGCGAGCGAAGAGATGATATTGGAGGCCGACGCAGTCAACTTTTTTGCCTTGGAGCAGCAGGTTCTTTACCAGCATATAAAGCGCGGTGTAGTTGCCGCGGACTCCTCGCCAGCAGGCGTAATCATTGTAATTGAGGGTGGCTGCGGTGGGAAGATGTTTCATTGCAATGTCAAATGCGAAATCAACGTGTGCATTCGGAAGCTGGGGATTGTCTTGATTGAATTCCACTGCTTCATTTACTACGTCCCAATTCAGGATACGATCGCCGTAGCGTTCTGCGATTTCACGGACGCGGCGTTCCCAGCGCAACTTCAGCTCGGAGTTATTCCCCTTGAGCCAGGGCGGAATGAAGCAGTGCCACAGGAGCGGATGACCTTTGGGGGTGATTCCGTAGTGGTCGCAAAAATCGAGCGCCTCGTCAGAGTTGGGGCGACGATAGCATTTGGGGGAATCGCGATCGAAGCGCGGTTTCCCGTCTTCGATCTCCGTATCGCTCCAGTAGAATGGAACAACGGCGAGGTTGAACAGGTCGGAAAAGCGCTCATTGTGCGCCTCGTTTTTGGCCTGATCGTCGAATTGATTGATCATGAAGCCGTTGCAGCCGAACTCGTAGCCGTGACGAATCATTTTGATTTCCAGCTCGGCCGCTGGAATCTCCTTGCCGTCGGCGTCTTCCAGCCGGATGGCGGCGGTTCCTTTGCGGAAGAGTTCGGTGCCGTGTTGAATCCGGGCGTCGACGTCCGGGTTCTCTGCGAAAAGATTCTTTTTCAACCCCTCGATGATGCTGCTCATGCTTTCGCTCCCAATTGTTTTTGGTTGGTTAAAAGGAGGTGATATTATAGTATAGATGAATTTTATTGTTTTTCAATCCCAAATAAAAAAATCGATGTTTTTTTCTATCTGCCTTATTCATACTTGAAAAGAAAGAAAATAACTTTATATTATATTCAGCTATAATGAATATGAAAGGATAGCAAATGGCCTATCAGACGGTGAAGTCGGTGAAGAAGGCGCTGGCGATTCTGGAACTGGTGCATGAATATGCCGGTAAGAATCGGTATGTGACGCTGCGGGAAGTCGCGGAGCGAACCGGAATTCTCCCGGTTACTGCACGAAATTTGTTGCGGACGCTGGAGGAGTGTGGATATGTTCGGCGCAGTGCGCATGGCCGATATGAGTGCGGGTTGCGTTCATTTGAGCTTTTGCGCTCCGGCGGAATGATGATTCAGCGGGTGGTCCCGCTGGCGCGCCCGATTTTGGAGCGTGCCGCGGCGGAAACCGGAGAGGCGTTTATGTTGGTTACGCTCTCGAACGGCAAGCGGGTGGAGCTGATTCGAGCCGGAGCCGACGCCGGAATGCGGCATCAGGCGAACGAGGAACTGTTTCGGATGCGTACGGCGCGGGTGATTCTGGCCTGGTATTCCACGGAACAATTGGACTACTTTTTGAAGCATTACCGTTTGCCGACAGCGGAGGAGTGGCCGGAAACCGGCGGCACACGGGATGGTCTGGCGCGCATCCTTGAGGCGATCCGGCACAATGGCGGCTGCAATGACACGTCCGGAAGCATGGCGGCATTGGCGGTTCCGTTGTTCACCGCATCGGATGAGATTTTGGGTTCTCTCGGCTGTTATGCCCCGCTGGAGCGTACCGATCTGGTGCGGCGTACCGGGGTTTTTAAATTGCTTCACGATTATTCTGACGAAATTCGTTCCCGACTCTAAAGGAATCATTCGATTATCTTGAAAAAACGGGTGGGAAGGGTTATATTTTCTCTATATTATAGATAGATATAGAGGCAATACAACCCGCGAGGAAGTGATGAAATACGATTTACGCAAATTGCCGACCGACCGGATTCTGGTATCTCCCTCTGTTCTGGCGGCCGATTTCGGCTCTCTGGCCGAAGAAATTGCACGAACCGCGGAGGGGGGCACCGACGTGATTCATCTGGATGTGATGGATGGGCATTTTGTGCCGAATATTTCGTTCGGCCCCCCGGTCATTAAAAGCATCCGCAAGAGCAGCGATCTGCTGTTCGATACGCATTTGATGATTTCCGACCCGATCTGCTACGCGAAGGCGTTTGCTGACGCGGGGTGCGACCATCTGACGTTCCATCTTGAGTGTGCCGATCCGACCGAGAAGATCATCGCGGCGATTCGCGAGGTTGGCTGTACAGTCGGTATTTCGCTGAAGCCGGCAACCCCGGCCGAAGCGATTTTTCCGTGGCTGGATCAGATTGATCTTGTTTTAATTATGACGGTGGAACCCGGGTTCGGCGGGCAGAGCTTCATGGCCGACCAGATGGAGAAGGTCGCCGCAATCAAGCGTGAAATTTTGCGCCGTAAACTGCATGTGCAACTAGAGGTGGATGGCGGGCTCGATGAGCATACGATTGCGACCGCCGCCGCCCATGGCGCCAATATGATTGTGGCCGGAACCAGCGTGTTCCGCCACTCGGAGGGGATCGCTGCGGCGATAGCGAAACTGCATGCGGCGACGTCGCTGCTGGATACGGAGCTTTGACATGTGTGCGCTGAAGACAACCGTTCTTACCGGATATGAGATGGAGTTGGGAGCGAAGATGGTCCCTTGCGCCGGGTGGAACACCGCGCTTCACTATTCCGAAGGTGCGACTGCAGAGCATTTGCACACGCGCTCTGAGTGCTCAGTGTTTGATCTTTGCTCATATGGCAAGTTCCGTGTGGCGGGGAAGGGGGCGGCGCTTGCGTTGGACGGTTTGTTTGTTCGCCCGACGGCGAATCTTGCAGTCGGGCATGCCCGCCGGAACCTTCTGCTTTCTGCTGAAGGCGGAGTATTGGATATGCCGCTGGTGTTGCGTATGGCGGACGAAGATTTTTTGATTGTCAGCGGAACCGAGACGTCGACCGCCGCGGCCGCGGCTCTTTCGGCGCTTGCGGCAGAGAAAACATTGGAATATTTGGATCTTTCCCTCCCGCTGGCCTGCCTTGGCGTGGAAGGGCCGGAAACGAAGGCGGCCTTTGCCGAGCTTGGTGTGGAGTCCTTGCCGGAACAAGGGTGTTGCCAGACGCTTGAGGTGGATGGATTTCGGGCGATCGCCACTCGTGCCGGTTTGACCGGAGAGGATGGGATGCTCTTGCTTTTTAACGTCGATTATGCGGATCAGCTTTGGGATTTGTTGTTGGAAACGGCTTCGGTGATGCCGACCGGATTCGCGGCGCTTGATTCCCTGCGAACCGAGAAAGGATATCCGGCTTGTGGTTCGGAGTTGACGGTGGAGTTTTCGCCGCTTGAATCCGGGCTTGGCGGCGTGATCCGACTGGATGATTCGCGTGATTTCTACGGGAAAACGGCGTTGCTTGCCCGGAAGCAGGGGTATGTGCTGGTTGGGCTGGAGCAGGAGAATCGTCGTGCCGCGCGCGCGGGTGCGCGTATCCGTAATGAGAAGGAGGAGATTGTCGGCATGGCAACCTCCGGTTGTTTCTGCCCGGCACAGAAGCTCTCGATTTCGTTTTGCCGGATCGCGCTGGAGCATCTGCCGCAGGCGGGGGATACGCTTTGGGGCGAAGTCGCTGATGCGTGGCTGCCCGGTGTGGTCTGTGAATTGCCGTCCGCTTGCGACGGCGTAACGGCAGAGGAGTTCTTTTTGCCATGACACGAATGATTTTGCCGTTGATTTTGGCCGGATTGGTTCTGATCCCTTGCTGGCCGCTCTTTTTTCGTCGTTGGAAGCACGGGAAGGTTCTTTGGATTCTCAGCCCGTTGATCGTGGTTGCGCTTGGGGCGTGGTCAATGGCGCATTTCAGTCTGGAAAAGCACTATGCCCGATTGGCCGAAGCCGAGGCGGTTGAAGCGACCCGCGCGGCATTGGCGGAAGGAGGCGATGTGTCGAAACTGGCCGATTCCCTGGAGCGGCTCGGAGCGGAAGACGCATTTAAAAACGGCGGTGTCCGGGCCCGTTACCGGCTTTGGTTTGATACGGTGAAGGGGGCGGCGCGATGAATTATCCTCCGGTTCTTTACCTCGGGTTTGTGATTATCGTCCTGATGGCGTTTCTGGTGGCGCCGTTTATGCTGATTCGCAAGCTGGAATTGCCGCGCTGGCAGAAGATCATGCTGGGATTCAACTACTATGCGCTGCTTCTGATTCTTTGCACACATCTTGGTTCGATGGGCAGTTTGCGAATTGCGGGAGAAGTGGCGCGGGCAAATCTGGAAACCCTGGCTCGTGTCTTGAAAACGGAGCCGGTGGAGGATGTTACCGCCGCGTTGGAAGAATATCTCGGGCATGACGAGGGGTCGTTTTACCTTTTGATGGAGAGGTTCCCGGAGCCGGAAAAGGCAGACGGGGATGACATCGCCGCCGCTACTTCTGAAGATGGTGAAATTCGCAAAGATCAGTGAGCCAACGGTTCAGCGTTCTCCAATAATCCGGGCGGCACTCAGGCAACGGGGAGCTTTCGACGCCAGCTGCGACGAGATTCTCCAGAAAATCGTTCTCTTTTTCGCTCTGCGCCTCCGGCAACAAGCCGTTTTCGTAGAGATAAGTGATGCGAATTACGACCGCGCATTGCTCCATCGTCCAGCGATCCGGTGTTTCCTCTGGCTTCGATAATTGCTCCAGGATGCAGCGCAGCGCGTCGTAAGTCAGCGGCAGCGGCACAGCCGGAGCCGAGTTCTTCAACAGAAATCCGCCGATTCGCCCGGCTAATTGAAAGTGTTTCGGATTGTCCGCCAATGCGTCAAAGGAAGCCGTCAGTTCCAGCTGACGCGCGGTAAAGAGATCGCTCGCACCCTCTTCGTTGAATTCGACGTCGAGTTCACGGAACAGGTCGGCGGCCGGGAATTTCTTCTCCGACAGCTTTTGCGCTCCGTTCGCCACCAGGTTCAGCCGTCCATAATCGGGGCTGAGGCCGGAGAGAAGCAGCGCCGACTCTTTGTAGGGCTGCTTGGCGAGCACGATCATCTGGGTTGAAGTCATTGAGCGTCAGTCCAGTTGCTTTTTGAGTTCACCGATCACCAGTTGCGGATTGGCCTTGCCCTTCGAGAGCTTCATGACCTGCCCGACGAGGAACTGGAGCACTTTTTCATTGCCGCCTTTGTACTGCTCGACCTGCGTCGGATTGGCGGCGATGGCTTGTGTCACTACTTCGGCGATTGCACCGGAGTCGCTGACTTGAACAAGGCCTTTTTCTTTGACGATATCGGCGGCTTTTTTGCCGGTTTCAAACATTTCGGGGAAGATTTCCTTGGCGATTTTTCCGTTGATGGTTTTCTTCTCAATGAGTTCCACCAGTTCTGCGAGGTCTTCCGGAGCGATCCGGCATTCGTCGATGGAACATTTTGCTTCTCCGAGCATCCGCAAGAGTTCGCTGCCCACCCAATTCGCGACGAGCTTCGGGGTGGCGGACGCCCGGGCGGCGCGGTCGAACCAGTGCGACAGCGCGCGATCCTGTGTCATGATTTCGGCATCGTATTCGGTGAGGCCGTAATCGCGGATAAAGCGTTCGCGTATGGCGGCAGGGAGTTCGGGCAGTGTTGCCCGGATTCCGTCGATTTCTTCGTCGGTGAAGGTCACCGGGAGCAAGTCGGGGTCCGGAAAATAGCGATAGTCGTGCGCTTCTTCTTTGGAGCGCATGAAGTAGCTTTCTCCCGTGTCGTCGTTCCAGCCACGAGTCTCCTGATGAATGGTTTCACCGCGGTCGAGCATCTCGGCCTGACGGTCGAATTCGGATTCGACCGCGCGGTGAACGGCGCGGAAGCTGTTCATGTTCTTCAGCTCAATTCGGGTGCCGAATTTTTCCTGTCCGATCGGGCGCAGCGAGATGTTGACGTCGCAGCGCATCTGCCCTTTCTCCATATCGCAGTCGCTGATCCCGCCATATTGCATGATCTCCTTGAATGCGGTGAGGTAAGCATAAGCCTCGTCGGCGGAGCGCATGTCCGGCTCACTGACGATTTCAAGCAGCGGTACGCCGGAGCGGTTGTAGTCCGCGCCGGAGGCGTTACCCATATGGTTGAGCTTGCCGGGGTCCTCTTCGAGGTGCATCCGGGTGATTCCCACCACCTTCTCCGCAATCGGCGCGCCCGAAAATCCGGTTCCGCCGATGGTGAGCGTTCCGCGCTGGCAGAACGGCAGGTCGTATTGGCTGATCTGGTAGTTTTTGACCAGATCGGGATAGAAGTAACTTTTACGGTCGAATTTGCTGAATTTTGCAATGGCGCACCCGGTCAGCAATCCGGCGCGAACCGTCTTGTAGATCGCTTCGCGATTCGGCACCGGCAACGAGCCGGGGTAACCGAGGCAGACCGGGCAGGTGAGGGTGTTGGGTTCCGCGCCGTAGCGGTTGGCGCAAGAGCAGAACATTTTACTTTCGGTACGCACCTGAACGTGTATTTCGATGCCGATCACAGCTTCGTATTTCATGATTCTTCAAACTTTGTTTGGTTTATGACAATTGTTTTATTTAATGTAGCAAAGTTCGCCTGTTTTGTCAATGGCGGACAACGATTTTTCAGGGGATTTGACAAGAAGGCGGGGAAGTGGGTTGACAGTTTGTTTTTGCCGTGATATTGTTTATGTTACATAAATCGGGGTACCCCCGGGGAGGTTGCTTTATGAAACGGTCTTTTCTGTCGTTTTTGCTTCTGATGTTTTCTCTGTCCTCCGTCTTTGCCGCGGAGTCGCCCGCGGAAGTTGCAACCCGGTTCCGCAAGGCATGGCGGGAAATGGATTTTACCACGCTTCGGACACTGAGCACCCCGGTCTCCGCCGATTTTATCGGAGAGTTGGAGAGCGCGGTAAAAGCGATGCCGAACAGTGAAAAAATTCAGCAGAAAGACAACCTCGCCGTGATCGAAGTGGAGGCGCCCCTGATTCCGCTGACGTTCTCCACTCTTTATCTGGAGCAGATCGATGGCGTCTGGAAGGTCGATCTTGCCGCAATGGCCGGTGACGGAGATGAAACGAAGTATGCGGTGCTGACTCCGCTTCCCTTTTGCTCCACCAATTTGAAGCAGCTCTGGATCTGGCTCATGATATATGCTCAGGAGACAGACGGCATCGCGCCCGGGAAAGATGGCGCGGCCGGTCTGGATGAACTGCGCAAAAATGACACGATGGCTGATCCCGTCCTCTATCACTGCCCGGCGGATGCCAGCCGGACGGCGGCACAGCCGGGAGAGGTGATTGCGGAAGCAAACTGTTCTTATGTTTATTTTGGCGGAATGGAGTTCGACAAGCAGCCGCTCCCCGAGCGGATGCCGATTTTATTCGATAAACCCGGGATCGCTCACGATGAAATCGTCAACGTGGTTTTTCTGGACGGGCATGTGGAGCAGGTGGAGGGAGAGTTTCGCAGCGTGGTTGCGCTGATCGAAAAACTGATTGTTCGCGGTGAACTTACGGGCGATCAAGCGAAATTTTTGCGTGAAAAAGCCGCCGGTGCCGACCGAAGACTGAAAGAAGAAAAAGGGAAGTAACCATGCGTTCGGAAAATTTATCCGTCTGGTCCTCGATGTTTGTCGAACAATCGCCGGAGGAGATGGTGGAGATTTTGATCCGTTGCGGTTTCTCCGTGACGGAACTTTCATTTGAACATGCGTCGAAACTTCTGGAGCGTGGAAGTGCGGCGGAAGCCGGAGGTGCGTTCCGCCATTTTATCGACGCGAAACATTTCAGGATTCCGCAGGCGCATCTGGATTTCATTACCTGCGATCCGGTCGCGGTCGATCCGGCGATGCGACGGCGCAATATCGACAGCCTCAAGGAGCAGATCGAGCTTTTCTCTATTCTCGGCGTTCGGGAGATGGTTCTCCACGCCGGAGGCAAGGAGACGATCGAGGCGAACTGGAGCAAAGACAGAGTGTTGGGCGTCGCGCTGGAGAGCTTTCAGGAGCTTGGCGAATGTGCGCAGAAATTTGGCGCTTTCCTTTGCCTCGAAAACCTGTTTGGCACTCGGTATGATCTTTTGCCGCAGAAAAGTTCCGCGGATCTTCTTGAATTGATCGGGCGGATCGGTTCTCCGCACTTTGCGGTTTGCCTCGACACCGGGCATCTTTCGCTCGCCAAAGTGGAAACACATGATGTGTTCATCCGGAATTGCGGCGCGCAGCTCAGGGCGCTTCATATTGCCGATAATTTCGGTGAATGTGACGATCACCGCCTGCCGTATGTCGGAAGATCGGTGGACTGGGAGAAAACTGCGGCGGCGTTGACCGAAATCGGGTATGACGGCCTGATTAATTACGAAATCCCCGGAGAGCGCGGTTGCCCTCCGGAGATTCTTGAGGCGAAAACCCGTTTCGCCCTTGAGTTGGGTCGGATTATTTTTACTTCAGCTGAAGCACGTTGAATTCGCGGGCATTTTTATTCTCCCCGATTCCGTCGCCCCAGTGGAGGTAACCGTCACGCTGTTGACCTTCGCTGGAATTCACCAACAGTGCGAACCCGAAACGCATGCCGGGGCGGAAACCGTCAATGCCGAGTTCCTTCGCGTTGAGACGGATCGTGTAGAGCATCCCGTCGGGATTCGACTGGAACTCCAGCTGGGACTGTGTCAGTTCGCCGTTCCGGTTGCGCTGACCGGATTCGCAGCTGTGGCGATATAGTTTTGCCCCCTGAGGCGTTTTTGCGGCGGAGATTTCCGTGAACGGTTGTTTACGGCGTCCATCCGCGTCAAGGGTTTGCAATGCGAGTTGTATGGAGTCCGCACGCCATGCCTGACTGATCGGGTTGGGTTGGTGGAACTTGCGATCCTGTACCAGCACTTGAAGCTGCATGGTGTCGGTTTCGTAGGTGACGTGAAATGCGGCCCGGATGTTCGGGAGGTGGCTGCCTTCCCATTTTTTCCAGCGCGTCGGTTCTTCCAGTACGACCCACTCGCTCGACGGAACTTCAAACTTTCCGGGGCGGACCGACTCCAGACCGGCGACGGCTTCCACCATTTCCAGATTCCAATTCTTCGCCCCGATCAGCAACGGCTCGGCGGAGCCGGAGAGGTCGCGGATCTCAAGATCAAGCTCTTCTGCTTTGGCATATCCGTCGGAGAGGTTGAGCGTCAGCGTGTGCTGAACTCGGTCGCGTGCGGGAATTGTGATCTTGGCAGGGAGAGAATTCAGAATTTTTACTCCGTCCGGAAGCTGCGGTTGCGGCTGAATCGTCAGCGGCTTATCCGAAAGATTGTTGAATATGATCGGCAGCTTGACGTCGGCCGGATCGTTGAAGAGATAGCCATAAAGTACCCAACTCGTGCTTGTGCGATCGAAATCGAACTGCATCACCACCGGTTTGGCGATGCGCGGAACCGGGCGGTAGGCCTCGGCCATCGCCAGAAGCTGCGCCGCTTCGGTATCGGTGTTCAGAAACGGAGTGACCGCCTCTTTGGTGGTGAAAAGATAGAGCAGCCCATCCCGCTCGATGTACTCTTTCTGTACCGGCAGTTCGCGCCCGTCGATTCCTTTGACGACAGTGACTTTCAACGCTTCCGGGAGTTGGATCACGGTGCGTTGGTCGCCGGTGAAAACCGCGATGATCGCCCGGTCGCCGTTCAGGAACACTCGATTGAGTTTGCCGCCGGTCCGCAGGGAGAGATCCCCCGCGTAACGAGCATGGGAGAGCGTGTTGACCAGACTCAGGTAGCCGGCCAACGAACGCATCGGCGTATGGTTGCGATCCATCATGCCGAAATTATTGGCGTGTTCTTCGTAAAATTGGAAGATGAATGGGAAATAGACGGCGACGCCTCCGGCTTTTGACTCGATCCCTTTTTGGGCGATGTGAACCGCAGAGAAGATGTCGTCGTTGGCTCCCGCCCGGTCGGTGCCGACCGGCCACGGTTTGCCGCACTCGGTGATCCACATCGGAATTCCCTGTTTGGGGTCATTTCGCAGCGCGTGACGGAAGTCGGAGATGATGCGCAGCAGCCGATCCGCGTCGGCGTAACTGTGGATGCTGAAGATGTCCGCGTCGGCGAGCAGCCCGTTGCGGAGATAAAGGCGCATCATCCGATCGTTGCTGACCGTTCCGGTGAAGACACCGCTGACAACCGGGGTATCGATGTTGTTGCTGGCGAATTCATAGGAAATAGTACGCTGGAGCGAGCTGACCTGGTCGCCGGGGAGTGCTGCGCCGAACGCGATTTCCGGTTCGTTCCATACTTCGAGCCCGTTCCAGTATTGGTTCCACTGCTTGCCGATTTCGCGCCAGCTGTTTGCCGATTGCACCAGATTGCGGGGAAAGGGGTTGAAGTCGGTGGCGAGGCGGTTGGTGTTGGCTCCGCTCCACTCCGGAGCGTCATGGAAGACGTCGAGAACTTTTAGATTGTGTTTGGCGGCGAGTTTTCGCAACTGATCCGAGTTGAGGCGGTCGAAGTCGAATGCGCCGGGTGCGTCCTTTTCGATCTGCTTCCAGATCAGCCGTTCCCGGATGGAGCCGACGCCGCTGTTTTTCAGAATCGTCAGGTAGGACTCCGCCAGATTCTCATCTTTGAAAACCGGGAACACCGACATCGCGCCGTCGATGGCGAAAAAGTCGTCGCGTTTCCCCTCGAACCGGGGGAGCACCACCATCCCGGCAGTGAATTTGAGTTCCGGAATCGTGTATTCATAAAAACCGTCCTTGGCGGGAACCGGAAGCTGAATGCGTTCGCCGTCGATAATCGGGAGTTGTCCGGAGGCGATCTCCTTGCCGTTGTAATCGCGGCACAGATAAGCGACTTCCTGTTTGGAATATTTGCGGCTGAGAAGGAGTTCGGCCGGTTTGCCGCCCGGCGGCACGATCAGCTGCTCCGGGGCAACCACGCGAACCGTGGGCGGAACCTCTTGCGAAGGAACCGCGCCCTGTGATGTGATGGTGAAGCCGGTGATGGAGGTATCGAATGTTTTCAGTTCCGGTGTGGCTTCGGTCAGCCAGCGCACGATGACTCGCTTCAGCGGCAGAACCAGTTGCCCGTTGTTGTCGCCGCCCCAGAATCCGAACGCCCGGTTGCCGGGTTCGCAGAAGCGCGTAATGGAGATATTTTGCCACTCGTCCGCTTTGCCGGAGAGACGGATCGTCTGGTGGACATGTTGTCCTTTGTCGTCACGTACTTCCAGTAAAATGGAGGGGAAGGGGGTCTTGATTTTGAACTCCAACTTCTGCGCGTGAATTCCGTTGGGGAATTCCAGAAAAGTGCCGATGTAGTTTCCGCCTTTGGAGAAGTCGGAATGAATGGTCACCGTGTCGCCGTCCACTTTGCTGCTGCCCTGCGCGCCGGGGAATTCACCGCCGAGAGTGAGCTGAAAGTCTTCTGTTTTCGGGCGATAAGTCACCGGTTCGTTGCTGCGGGGAGTTGTCGCATCGGGAATCTGAATTTTAATGTCACTGATGCGGATGGTCTGCGGACGGGTTTTATCCCCCGCGCTGGAACCCAGCGTGCGGATGGTCAATTTGCGTAGCGGCGGACGGATCACGCCGTCATTGGGGCCGCCCCAGTGTGCCGATTCCCGGTTGCCCGGAACCCGGAATTTCTCGATCTCCACCGTTTGCTCCGCATCGAGCGATCCGGAGAGCGGCAGGAAGCGGACGAAGGTCTGCCCCGTGGAATCCTCCACCTGAATCCCGACATGTTTGGCCGGGGAGCTGATGCGGAACGTCAGTTTTTCGATATTGCGCGGCGGCTCCAGCGGCAGAATGATGCCGGTATAATTGCCTCCTTTTGAGAAATCGCTGACGGTGGTGATGACGGTGTCGTCACCGTTCCCTGCTGTTTTCATTTCACCGGTGGCGCCTTTGAATTCACCGCCGAGCGTGAATTGCCACCCCGAACCGGAGAGATTGATTGTTTCCGCCCCGGTGATTGCCGCAAGGCAAAAGAGGGCGAGAAAAGAGAGAAGAAATTTCATGATCAGCCTTTGTTCTTTCATTGTTATTTATGCCCCAGAAGATCGTAACGCTCCCACTCATTCTTACCGGAAACCACGTAGGAATTTTTCGGTACCCAATGCGCACTGCCATCCGACATGACGCAGGTCGTTCCGTTGGAGTGGCCGGCGAAATCCGCTTTCATTCCTCCGGTGGCACAGTAGACCAGCATGGTCCGTTTCAACTTTGAAAACGACATGTTGAACATGTCAGCGGTGCTGCTGGTATCGCGCGGATAACAGTAGCTGGTCGCGTTCCACATCGCACCGATCGCAGGATCCGTGGGAGCGATCGGTGTGCTGATATAAGTGCTATTTGATGTCTTGCAGAAGAAGACGGCCGGCCGGTTTTCTCCGGCGCATTTGCCCCCGAATGTCGTTCCATGGAGCGGAGTGGACGCGGCCAGCGTGCCGAGAATACCGGTTTGCGGGAGTAATCCGAGGCCGATATTATCATAGCCTTTGGTTTTGGCCCAGAATGCGGATTCACGGGTTTCTCCGGGATTGCTGTCATTGAACCAGCGGCGCGCCGGAGGCAGCAGGTCGTTGAAATCCATGGTATAGGCGATGAGCCCTTGGCCGATCTGTTTCAAATTGGAAACACAACGGATTTCATTCGCCTTGTTTCTGGCCTGATTCAGCGCCGGAAGCAGCATGGCGGCGAGAATGGCAATGATGGCGATGACAACAAGTAGTTCAATCAGCGTGAAACGTGTTTTCATGATGGCGATCCTCCCGGTTATTATCTCATATAACGGTGTGTTTCGTGACAACTTGCGATGATATCGGCGAGCGGCGCTTCGGCCAGTCCGATGCAACTGTCCGCCGCGCCGTAGTAGATTTTGGTCATTCCATTCGGCTCCACGAGGAAGTTGCAGCCGAACACCACTTTTCCGGCGCGGCCGATCTGCTCGTAGGGCATTTCCGGGAAAAGCAGCGGACGCGGAGAGCGGGCGATCACTTTCCACGGCTCCTTCGCATCGAGAATCGCGGCGTAAAGACAGTAGATCGAGCCGTCGCAACTGGCGGAAACACCGTGATAGATGCACAGCCACCCTTCGTCGATCCGTACCGGCGGCGCTCCGGCGCCGAGTTTCAGTTGATCCCAATGGCCGGGGCGGGATTTCATCACCGGGCGGCTCTCCCCCCAGTAAACCAGATCCGGCGAGAAACTCATCCACATGTCGCAGGGCGATTGTTCGCCGCCGCCGAACGGACGGTCGAGGCGGCAATAGCGCCCGTCGATCTTCTCCGGGAACAACGCGCCGTTCCGGTTATTGATTTCCGAGGCGATCGAGAGGAATTCAAAGTGTTCAAAATCGCGGGTTTTGGCAAATGCGATCCGGGTGCCGAGTTCGTTGTTGTGGCTCCCGTAGCAGATGAAATATTCGTCGCCGATTTGTGTGATGCGCGGATCATAAACGCCGTTCTCAATCCACCACTCCGGCGGGCGCGGCCAATCCACCGGCTTGGGGTCGAATTTGAAGTGATAGCCGTCCCGACTCCGGGCGAGCCAGAAGATAATTCCGCCCTCGACATGGAACACATCAACGAGAAGCAGATACTCACCGTTGAATTTCACCGCCCCCGGGTTCAGCAGGAAATAACCCGCCTTCTCCGGCAGATCCGCGATGGTCAGAATGGGGTTGCCTTGATAACGCTGCATGGCCTCTCTCTTTGCTTTTAGGGTAAATGTTACTTTTGCTTAGTAAACTGTTTCTTCGGTTATATTATGGATGATAAGAGGACAAAAGTCAAGTGGAAAATTGGAAAAGATGGAGATTTATTTACCGGAAGGGATGGTGCCGTTCCCGGCCAGGCGATGGAGACGCGCTTCGTAATCGCGCAACCGCTTGGTATCGTTTGCGGCGCGACAGACGTGCACCAGATTCCCGAGATACTGTACGTTGGAGGGGTCCAGTTGATGCAATTCCTCGAAGCGGTGAATCGCCTCGTCGGTATCTCCTTGCAGGAATGCGACGACTCCGAGCCCATTGAGCGCCGGAGCGTGGCGCGGCGCGAGCCGGACGGCGGCGGCGAATTCGCTTCGTGCCTCCGGCAGACGTTTCTGCTGTTGAAGCAGGAAGCCGTAGTTGAAGTGGAGGTCGGCCACATCGGGAAATGCTTCCAGCGCGGAGCGGTATTCCGCCTCCGCCTCGTTCTGCCGGGCGGGATCGCGCGCCAGAAGGTTGGCAAGGTTCATTCGCCCCTCCGGTTTGTACGGTTCACCGGCGACGGCTTGACGGAAATGCGTTTCAGCTTCGGCGAAGCGCCCGGAATGAACCGCAATGTTGCCCAGAAGATTTCGGAATCTGCCGGGCGCGTCGATGCTTTGCTCGGCAAATGTGAGCCACTTTTCCGCCTGGGGAAATTCGCCCTTCCAGTAAGCCGCCTCACCGAGCAGGGAAGCCGCTTCCGCCGTGTCACGCAGCGGCAACAGCAAAGGAACGGACAGTGCAATCAGTGCAACCGGGAGCAGGAACCATTTGCGCCAGTCGAAACTGGCGATTCCGACTGCGGCGAAGAACAAAATTCCCGGAATCATTGCCGTTCGGTAGCGCCCGGAGGTGGTCGTCAGCGTCATTGCCGCCCACATGGAGAACACGAGCAACGCGAACCAGACATTTGGGGACAGACGCTGGCGCAGTGCCCGATAAAGTCCATACCAGCAGAGTGCAAAGAGCGGCAGCGTCAGAAACAATCCGTAAAAAATAATGCTGGTTTCGCGAAGCAACGGGTCGGAGTCCGCCCCCGAAATCAGTTCGCGCGGGCTCCAGACGAGAACCGCTTTCCGCAAATCAAGCGACAGGGCGTAGAACGGGGAGTTCGCGATAAACGTTCCGACGCGCCCGAGCCAGACCCGGTCTACGGAGATGCCACGCGCCGTCGCTTCTTCTTTCGCTATTCGGTGTGCCTCATCCCATGCGCGCCCGGGGCGCAGATAGCAGCCGCCGGTGGCTTCCGGGTTATTGCCGAGCCAGAAATTGAACGTGCCGCCCGACTGCACCAGCACCGGCCGTTCCGCGCGAATGCTGTTGAAAATCGAAACGGGCAGAACGCAAAGCGCGATTCCCGCCGCGATCGCAGCCGCTTGCCCGGGGGCGCGGCGGAAGAGGAACCAGAGTGTCAGTGTCCCGCCGAATGCCAGCGTCAGCGGGTGGGTGATGGCGGCCAGCCCGGCACAGAAACCGACACCGACAAGCAGGGAATATTTCCGACTTCGCTTTTCCGCCTTCCGCGCATAGGTGAACAGCAGGAAGCAACCGGCAAGCAGAGGGATCAGGATCGATTCTGAAATTAACTGCGACTGGTGAAAGAAAGGAACCGGGTAAAGCATGGCGAGCGCCAGAAAAATCCAGCTGATTTTGTCCGGGATTTCCGGCGTTTGGCGCATTGCCGTGAAAAAGCCGAACCAGCCGCCGAAGTTCAGCAGCAGTTGAAATATGCGTATTGCCGGAATTGATCCGGCTCCGAGCGACAGCAGTCCGGCCAGCACCCAACTGTAAAAGGGGGCGTGATGCTCTTCTCCTGGCGGAAAAAAGTCGCCGCTCCGAATTTCAAGCGCCCGTTCAAAATATTCTTGGACGTCGGGGCCGAGAGCCTGATCGAAGAGCAGAGAGTCACGGTATTGCACCAGATACCATGCGCGGAGCAACAGCCCGGCGGCGGCAAGCGCAGCCATAACCCAGCATGCCGGATGATTCCGGATCGAGTTGGAAACCGAAGCGAACCCTTTAGCGGGGAGGGAAGTCGAATTCATTTTCAAAGAGGTCGCCGATCCGTTTGATCGCTTTCTCTTCATCCGCGCCTTCCACGCGCAGCACCGCTTTGGTGCCAACGCCAAGGCCGAGGGAAATCAGCGTGAGGATGCTGTTCAGTTCGGTATCTTGTCCATCACTGGTTTCCACCTGAAATGTGTGGTAGGGGAACTCTTTGTTGATGGTATTGAGAATCACACTCGAGGGGCGGCAGTGAATGCCGGCCTTGTTCCTCACCGTGAAGACACGTTCCTTCATGACCGGACCTTTCGTTTGAAAAATTGAAATTACATAATATTTCCTGAATAAAAGATAACCCGCTTCCAAATGGAATGCAAATGGAATCTCGGCTCAAATTACAAAATTGTTCCCCGGCAATGAACATTTTTGCATGTCTGTTTGACTTTTTTGATGCAGTTTTGGCAAAAAAATTTGATCCGGGATTGACAATTGCTTTACTTGTGTCATAATTTATGATAGAATCAACTTCAACAATCGGCACAGATACAGGAAACACAGGGAGAAAAATGGCGAAGCGAACGGTCACGATTTTGGATGTCGCAAAAGCGGCCGGAGTTTCTCCCAGCACCGTATCACATGCCATCAGCGGGAAGCGTGTCATCAGCGCCCCGGTCAAACGCCGGATTTTCGAGAAGATCCGGGAACTGGACTACCGTCCCAATTTCTACGCGCAAGCGCTGAAAAACAACTCCACCCAGCTGATCGGCGTCGTGGTCAATGAGTGCCGCAATCCGAGTACGGCGCAGTTGCTCGACTGTCTGGCGGCTATGCTGGAAAAATTCTCCTACCGCCCGATCATCGCCCTGACCGGGTTGAATCACGAGAAGGGCGAGGAGATGTTGCGCCGCCTCTCCACCGGCATGGTGGATGGCGTCATCAATCTCCTGCCGCAAATCAGTCCGGAAGAGGCGGAAGAACTTTGCGGTACGATTCCGGTGGTAACGAATTTGCGGGAACCGAGCTTTCCGGTTCATCTGGATTATGACCGGCTCACCAGGGAGATTCTTGAGTTTCTCTGGAACAACGGACATCGTGATATCGGTTACATCACTTCCGAAACGCGTGCGTTCGGCTACTCCGATTCCAGCATTCAGATCATGCGGGAATTTATGGATGCGCGCGGCGTCGGTTTCGACCCGGAGCTGGTGATGTATGGCAAGGACTCCATCGAGAGTGGCGTCGCCTGCATGGATGCGATTTACAAACATCGTAAAGTGACCGCGGTGTTCACCGGGAACGATCAGATGGCGTTCGGCATTTACCGCTGGGCCTATGAGCGCGGTCTTTCCATTCCGGATGACATTTCGGTGGTCGGTTATGATGATGTGCCGCAAGCCTCCACTATCATTCCGCCGTTGAGCACGGCGCGTTTTCCGCTTGAAACCGTGGTGGAGCATATGATCAATCTGTTGCGTACCAAGCTGGAGAATCGACCGCTGCCCGCAGGCGTCATTGAGCTGAAACTGCAAATGGTGCACCGGCACTCCGTCGCCGATCGCAATCGGAGATGATTCAGCCTGTCTGTCGGGGGAGGGGGAGGAAGGATACGGATGCCTATTCGCCGAACACTTCCGCCCGGAAGGTTTGAAAACGGGTGGTCGGCTGCTTCCAACCGTCCGGGGCAAGACCGGCTTTGCGGGAGAGGTATTCCAGCGTGGTCAGCTGATCCCACCCCTGTTCCAGCGCCACCTGCGGCAAAAACACCCCACCGCGCGAACCTTGGCGCAGAATGATGCCATCCACGCCGATCACAAATGTGGTCGGATCCTCAATCGGAGCGGGAGGCGTCAGGATGGAGAGCTCGATCCGCACTTCGCCCAACTCCTCCGCTTCCAGCGGCGGAAAGCGCGGATCGGAAAATGCCGCGTTGAGTGCGTTTCGCAATAAATTTTCACCAAGCGGCTCGAATGCCTCGATGTTGCCGATGCAACCGCGCAGATTGCCCGACCAGTCATGCAGTGTGACAAAGCAGGCGCGTGTTTCCGCCAGCTCCGCAATCGGCGGCTTCGGGGGCAGCTCCAGATTGGCCAATTCCGCCGCGATCACTCCGCGAACGAAATCCAGCAGTTCCCGCCGTTCGGACAGGGAAAACTCCTTTGTCGTCATACGTTCCCTCCCTTCCGCGTCAGTTCCGGTCAAAGAAAATACGCCATGCGCCGCAGGCGATAAATGCCACGGTCGGCGCCAGCCCGGCAAACATCGGGTTCAAAATCCCGCCTTTGCCAAGCACCAGAAACACCTGTGCGATGACAATGTAAATCACGATGATCAACACCGCGGTGATGATTGCCATCAGACTGCCGGTTCGCTCATTCTTGGTCGCCAGCGGAATCCCCAGGAACACCGCGAGGAAACAGGCCCACGGGAACGCGAGCCGATAATAAAATACCGTCATATAGATCGATTTGACCCGCGTCGCCATTTCCGGCGAACTCTGCACCAGATCCCAGATGACCCAAGTCGGCAGGTCGTCTTTTTCTTTGACTGAGTTCAGAATGTCGCTGGTTTCTTCCGGAATCTCCCCTTTCGGGAAGCGTAGCTCTTGAAAGGGAATCAATTCATGTATCGCCGAGGTTCCGGTGCTGGCCGTGAACCGCGTGTCGTCATTCCGGTCGTAGGAGAGGAAACCGCCGGTTCGGAAGAGCCATTGCTCCTGCTTGGTGTCGCAAATTGCTTCGGCGCTGTAAAAATCCACCTTCCGTCCGGTCAATTCACGCAATACCTGCGCCTCCATCGCCTCGCGGGAGAGCGAGAGAATTCGATCCGCTTTGCCGGGGAACATTTCCCGGATTAATTTGATGCGCTCCGTTTCGTCGGGAACCAGCACGAATGCGCGAATCATCCCCTCCGTCCAGAACGTTTTCAGCGTGACGTCTTTTTGCGTGTTCCCGGTGGTGAAGCTGTTGAACAGCCAATGCCTTTGCCGGTCGCTGCTGCGGTAAGTCAGCAGCCCGCGCACATATTGGCGGCGCTCCATCGCATTGGCGCGAATGACTTCCGCCTGACGCTCGGTGTATGGAACCAGAGCCTCGTTGAAGTAGATGTTGATTGCGGTGACGGCCAAGCCGACGACGAAAATCGAGCCGCCGCAACGAAAGAGCGAAACGCCCGACGCGCGCATCGCGGTGATTTCCATGTTTTTGCCGAAGGTCGCCATCGTCCACATGCAGCCCAGCAGCATCGAAATCGGCAGGATGAACCGGATGTTTCCCGGCAATTTGTAAGCCAGATAAAGTAAAATATCCCGTGCGGCGGCCTTGTTCTCGAGGAAGTCAGAGATGTCCCGGTAAACGTCGCCCAGAATAAACAGGATGATGAACACCAGAAGGAGTACGCTGTATTTGATCAGGAACTCCCGCAAAATATAGAGATCCAACTGCGGCAGCGGAAACCACCGGCGCGGTTGTGTGAGCGGGTCTTGGGATGTCGTCAACGAATTTTTGTCCATAATACCGATTACTATACACCACAAGAACACAGAAAGAAAGTTACCCTTGTGTTTTTTTCAAAGATTCCCGTCGCTCTTTGCCGGCGCAGGGTTGAGGATTGGCGGAACCCGGCGGTAAAATGAGGTTTGGCGCTCATGGGACCGTTCCGTTCTTGCTGCCAGTTCCCAGCCGGATTCTGCCGGCGGTTTCTGTCCTGTGCGTTTGATATCCCCGCAAAATGCGTAGTTGCAATTTTCGTGCCCGTCGGCGGAACCCATGACGTAAGGGCGATCCAGATAGAAAATCAGTTCGTTGTTCCCGCCGTTGGCATACCAGAATGGTTCGCCGGGCGCGATCTGCTTCGCCGTTTCAAACGCGAATTCCCGCAGGCTTTTATCACGATCCAGTACCGGGTCGAGAACCGCGTGGTAATAAACCATCACGGCGCCGAGCCCAACAGCGAACGTGGCCAGCACAGTGTAGGTATGACCCTTCTCCATCAGAAGTTGAAAAGCGAGAAGAATTCCCAGTAGAACCAGAAGCCCCGCCAATCCCCAAAAACCGGCACTGGTCGCCAGATCGCTGAAGAAAAGCATGGAAACCCCGTCCGACTTTGAGATGAATTTAATTTCCCTGGCGACCACCGCTTCTCCGAGTTTGTGGAAAAGGCCTGCCGCATTGAGTGCGTAGACGGTCAGGAAGAAAACGGTCAGGGCTGCCCAGAGAATCCGCCAATGCTTGGAGATGTTTCCGCAATGTTCACAGAAATAAACAATGCTGCGCGCAGTCAGGATCGCCACTGCCGGGTAAAGCGGTAACAGGTAAGCCGAACGCTTCAGTGCCGAGAAAGAGAAGAACAGGAATCCGGTGACAAACCATGCCAGCAGAAAAACCGAATCCGGGCGGATCGTCCGTTTTACGATTGGCTTCCATTTGACCGCCAGTGCGATCAATGCGGGGATCGACCAGGGGAGCGCGCCGACCATCAGGTACTGGAAATAGTAATAAATCGGCATTCGTTCCCCGCCGCGGAACGTGGAACCCACTCCGGTGAAGCGGTTGATATTCTGCGACAGAATGAATTCGCGGAAAAACGCGCCGTCCGTCCGCAGCGATTCAAACACGTACCACGAACAGCCGAACAGCAGGAAGACCAGAGTTCCAGTCAGCGGCCGAAAGCGGAACGGCAACTTCCAATCGCGGAAGTAGAGCGCCATCACGGCAATCGTCATGGCGCAAAGCAGCACCACCAACGGCCCTTTGAACATCATTCCGAGCGCCAGTGCCAGATAAAACCCGTAAATCCAATGATTGCACTTTCGCTTTTCCAGAAATCCGATGTAAAAAAAGTACATCGCCATCATGCAGGAAAATGCCAACATGATATCGATGCGGGCAATGCGCGCCTGTGTGTTGAACAGCAGCATGCTTGACAGGACCACCGTGGTAAGGAGTCCGGTATTCCGCCCGTAAATACGTCCGCCCAGCAGTCCGGCAAACAGCACCGTCAGAAGCGCGGCGAACATTTGGGGCAGCCGCACGGCAAGTTCGACCGGGGAAGACGCGGGATTTCCCGCCAGCCCGAGTACGGTGCCGGAAATCGCGGTGAGCCAATAGGTCAGGATCGGTTTTTCGTAAACTTCGCCAAACGGCACCTGCATATCGAGCCAGTTGCCGGTTCTCAGCATGTTTCTGGCGATGAATCCGTTTCTTGCCTCGTGTGCAGCGTAAAGCCCGGTTCCGGCGAGGTTGGTCAACAAAACGGCAAGAACAAAAAGCAGAACGGCGTAAAACCACGGCGAACGAAAGAGTGGGTGGGAGAACCACTTCATAAGAGGACAATCCTTAATTTGCTTCCAAAAAATCCTTGTTTATAGTTCAGGGGCGTATAAAAGAACTATAATACTTTTTTTCGCTCTTTTCAAACCAAGTCACGTTAAAAATTCGCATAATATTTAGCCGAAGTCGAGGAAGTCGGGATCCAGTAAATGCTCCGGGCGGAGATTTGAAAGGGAAAATTGCATCTGGCTGCGGAGATTCGGGATTCGCTCTGCCAATTCATCCAGCAGGGAACGGAAATACGCGCGGTCGCCATCGGCCAGTTGTTCCTCATAACGGCATTTGCCGGCGATCGGCAGGGCGAATTCGTCGCGGCATCGAATAATCAGCGCCTCGGGTACGAATGTTAACGGACGGATGACCCGGATTTGTTCCTTGGCGTTCGCCATCACGTTGGGCGCCATGGTGCTCAAGCCCTGTCCCCGGCAAAGGCTCATCAGGAACGAGGCGGCCACGTCGTCGAAATGCTGCCCGAGCGCCAGCTTGTTGCAGGATTCCTCCGCTGCGAGTCCGTAAAGTTTTCCGCGCCGCAACCGGGAACAAAGGACGCATGGTGCCCCGTCATAGTTTTTTTCGGCGAGAATTCCGGCGATGTCGAGTGGTACGATCCGGTGTTTCCACCCCTGTCCCTCGCAGTAGGCGGCGATCCGGTCGACATGGAACTCCGGAAAGCCGGGGTCGAAGGTGGCGGCGATCAGTTCAAAGCGAACCGGCGCCTTCCGCTTGAGGGCGTGAAGCGCATGGAGCAGCATAAAGCTGTCCTTGCCGCCGGATAGCCCGATCAGAACCCGGTCGCCCTCTTCGATCATCCGGTAGCGGCTTATCGCTTGCCCGGTCAATTTGCAAAGTTCACGGAAAGTCGGGCCTTTCCGCGGATCGTCCTCGTATTTCATCAAAATATCGCTCGATAGCTTGCCATTTATGGAGAAGTCGGGTATAATATATACATGACTTATTTGCTGTGCCAACTGTGCGGCGAAAAAAAGTTTAATTTTCCGGGAATCAACAGGCGTTCGGCTTCTGTTGTCATGAATTTATTTGCCGGAGCCGAACGGATAACGAAAGCAGTTAGAATGAGTGAAAAAGCAAACTCCCTGCCGACCGGGAATGAAACGATCCTGATTGTGGACGATCATGAAACCATCTGGGATTTCTTGATCGAAGCGCTTCAGGAGCTTGGGTATTCGGTGTTGCTTGCTGAAAACGGGCTGGATGCGGTGGAGATTTACCAGAACAACCCTGCACAGATTGATCTGGTTCTGCTTGATATGATCATGCCGAAGCAGGGCGGGCACCAGACGTTTTTCCGGATTCGCTCGATTGATCCGAAAGCGAAGATTCTGCTCTCCAGCGGATTTGTTTCCGAGGCGGAGGTGCACGATCTGCTGAAGCAGGGAGCCTGCGGTTTTCTGCCTAAGCCCCATCGGTTGCCGACGGTTGCCAAGGCGATCCGTAAAATTCTCGACGAGGGAAGTCTCGCCGGTTGATTTATGGATGATTGGATCGAGATCGAGCGCGACGAGCGCCACATCAAACGCGAACGCGCCAAAGCGCGCGAGTTGCGGAAGACTCCGTATTTCCAAAGTCTTCTGCGGCAGGGGATCTGTCACTACTGCAACGGGAAATTTCCACCGGAAGAGCTGACGCTCGATCATATTGTGCCCGTCGTGCGCGGCGGCAAAAGCACCAAAGGCAACCTTGTCATCTGCTGCCGCTCCTGCAATCAGGAGAAGAAGTTTCTCACCCCCGCCGAACTCCTCTTGCGTCAGATGGAGAAAGAGAAGAACGACGAAGAACGTTGAATGCTTTTGAATTTTGCGTTCACTTTCCTCATTTTCTTCTGCTGAAAAGACTTGACAAAAGCCGCTCTCACGTGTACACTGTATCACGACAATAATGTATGAGCCGATTGTGTTTTTGAGGCGCAATCGGCTTCTCAAACAAAAAGAAGAGCGCCATGAAAATCAATATTCCCCTGATTGCCGAAACCGATGTGCTGATGATCGGTGGCACCGTCGACGCCTGTCATCTTGCCGTTGCTCTGCGGCGGAAGAACCGGAGTGTGTATTGCGTTACGCCGTACTCTTATTTCGGGGAAGATCTCTGCTCCACATTGAATCTGGATGGGGAGAAGATCCGCTCCATTCACCGGCTTGGACTTACGGTCTGGAACCCCAATCCGGCCGGGATCAAACAAATGCTCGGCACTGCGCTGATTACGGCGGGAGTGGAATATCTTTATCAAAATCACCCGGTCGCTCCGTTGTATGACGAGGCGGGGAATGTGCGTGGCTGCCTGTTTGCCGGGCGCAGCGGATTTTTTGCCGTTGCCGCGAAGACGGTGGTCAATGCGCTGAAGCATAATGTGTTTGCTCCTCCCGTCGACCGTCGTGGCGACTGTACTGTTTCGCTGAACGTCTACGGCGGGGTCGCCGGAGAGAATTTCGACCGGGCGGAACGGATTTCAGAAGGGCGTTTCCCGCTTTGGCGCGTGGAAAAAAAATATGTTCTGGAAACCGGTTCCGTTTCGGAGTTGAGCCGGATCGATCTGGAGATGCGGACGCTCGCCTGGAGCCCTGAAACATTGCGAGCCGCCGATGAATGCGTCTGGGATTTTTCCCGGAAAGCCGTTCCGGTTGCGGCGACGCCCGCGCACCCGGTGTTTGCCGCTTCCGCCTGTGTGGACGAAGTGGCCGCGCTCGCCGGGAGCAATTCGTTCGGAACAAGCCGGTCGTTCCGGGAAAAGGCGGCTGATTTGCCGTTCAAGGCGGTTTCGGTCGATACGCTTTTCCGCTGGAAGGAGTGCCCGGTTGTTCCGTTTGAATTGAACTCTCTGCCGTTGGACGCTTCCTGCGACGTTCTGGTTTGCGGAGCCGGAACCGGCGGCGCGCCTGCGGCGATTGCCGCAGGGCGGAACGGGGCGAAAACCATTTGCGTGGAGAAGCTCAGCATCCCCGGCGGAATCTGTACAGCGGGGCGTATCGCCACCTATTGGTTCGGCAACTGCTGCGGCTTTACTGCGGAGATGGATTATGGCGTCGGTGACATGGCTCCGGCTGAGGGCTATGTGCCCTTGAAGGGGAACTCTCCGATGGAACGCAAGAGCGCCTGGTTGACCCGGGAGCTGAAAAACGCCGGTTGCGAAGTTCGTTTCAATACTTTCCTTGTCGGCGCATTGCGCGAGGGACGCAAGGTTTGCGGCGCGATTCTGGCTGGGCCGTGGGGCGTCCAGCTGGTCGCGTCGAACGTCGCGGTGGACGCCAGCGGAAACGCCGATCTGGTAGCGGCGGCCGGCGGCCCCACCCGTCCATTGGTGGAAGGCGAACCGGCGGTTCAGGGGGCGGGGTTGCCGCCGTATGAACTGGATAAACCGTGTTTCAACACCGACTATCTTTTTACCTGCGATTGCGATGTGGTGGACGCTACGGCGTCTTTCACCATGGCGCATGACAAGTTTGCGAACCACTTCGACGTGGCGCAGATTCTGGATACCCGTGAGC
This sequence comes from Victivallis vadensis, assembly GCA_040393525.1. Taxonomy (GTDB): domain Bacteria; phylum Verrucomicrobiota; class Lentisphaeria; order Victivallales; family Victivallaceae; genus Victivallis; species Victivallis vadensis_A. The sequence goes on from JBEBTY010000002.1 coordinate 25,005, forward strand.
GTCGCCGGATTCTGGGCGAGATTGAGTTGCAACCGATGGACTTTTTCGCGCACCGGCGGTACCACGATACGGTGGTGGTGGCGCGGAGTAATTTCGATACGCACGGATTCGTCTGTCATCCGATGTTTTTATTGAAGCCCGCAGAGCACCAGCCTTACTGCGCCAACGTGCCTTTCCGGGCGCTGCTGCCGAAGGATTGGGACGGCGTGCTGGCGACCGGGCTTGGAATCAGCGCGCACCGCGACTGCATGCCGCTTGTCCGCATGCAGCCTGACGTGCAAAATCAGGGATACGCGGCCGGCTGGGCGGCGGCGATGGCGGCCAAGGCGAATCTGCCGCTTCGTGAAATCTCGATTTCGGAGCTTCAGCAGGAGCTGGTGCGGAAAGAGATTTTGACGCAGGCGGTGTTGGACGAAGGCGATTCGACGGATGGTTTCGAGGCGAACGATTCCCATCTGGAATTGGCCTCTGCGTTTCTCGCGCCGGAAAAAGCGGAGAAGGAAACGCTGGCGAAGTTCGAGGCGGAGCCGACAACTGAAACCGCGGCGCTGCTCGCGTTTCTCGGCAACAATGCGGGGAGGGACGTTCTGGAGCAGGCGATCGCAGGAGCTCCGGGTTGGGACGCCGGCTGGAACTATCGCGGCATGGGGCAGTTTGGCATGTGTGCCGGGGATCTTGATGTGTTGATTATGGCGCGGGCGCGGGTCGGCGGCGGATCGGCGGCAACGTTGGCGAAGTTGAAGCAGTTGAATCCGAGCTCGGAGTTTTCGCACTTCCGTGCGGTCTGTCTTTACCTGTTCGCCAATCCCTGTGCGGAAGCGGTATGCGCGCTGGAGCACTTGTTGCGCACGGAGGGATTCACCGGCTATGCGTTCCGGAATTTGAACGATGTGTTGCAAGGCGTTCGCGGTTCGATTGTCGACACGAGCGTCCGTAACGCGCAGTTGAAAGAAGTGTATGTGGCGAAGGCGTTGGCCGCCTGTGACCCCGAATCGCCGCTGGCGAATGAGATTTTGAAACGATACCGGAATTCGACGCAGATGTACCTTGCTCTGTTTGCCGGGCCGGAAGCGTAAAAGATTAAAACAATAAAACCATAAACAAGCAACGAGGAGGCTGGGCAATGGCGGAAGTAAAAGAATTGAATCCATCGAATTTCGATGATACCATCAAATCCGGGATTGTGTTGGTTGATTTCTGGGCGCCGTGGTGCAATCCGTGCCGTATGCTCGGCAATATTCTGGAGCAGGTGGCGGCGGAAGTCGACGGCGTCACCATCGGCAAAGTCAACGTGGATGACAACCGCGAGCTTGCGGCGAAGTTCGAGGTGATGAACATCCCGCGTATCCTGATTTTCAAGGACGGCGAAATTGTGAAGGATTTCTCCGGAATCCAGAGCAAGCCGAAGTTAGTGGATGCGTTGAAAAACGCGTAAACTTTCAATTGTTATTCCCGCACCGTAGAGCATTCTCTTCCGGTGCGGGAATTTTTTATTTTTTTGTTCGTGCAGCTGCGTGTCTGCCTGCGGCTTCGCCGAATTGCGCAGCGTCGCCTGTCACCCGGTAGCTGGAGTGTGCGTAGAAATCTCCGCTGATGCAGCGCCCGGCGAACAGCAGATTCTCCACATTCACGCTGGTCAACGCTCGAAGCGGAACTTCGTATGGTTTGGAACGGGCGGGGGCCGTTTCGGTTTTGCATTTCCCTTTGTCGTCCAGCGCATGAACGTCGATGCCGAAGTCGACCCGGGTGACGGCGTCTTCGTGTCGCGCACCTTCGGCCAGATCGGCCAATGTGACCTGATAGCGTCCGGTTAACCGACGGGATTCCCGGACGCCGATGGTTTCGGCGGTGGCGGCCAGTTGGACATCTCTCCAGATTCCGCCGCGGCTTTTCAGGATTGCGATCTGGCGGTTGACTTCCGCACGGGCATTTATGGTTGCCGAAGTCAGGTCGTCCGCCGAAACGCCTGATTTCTCATATTGATGATTCGCCATCAGAAAAAATAAACTCCCGCCGAGGTGAAAGAGCGCCACGCCTTGATAACTCGGCTGATAATCGCCGTCGCGGAGCAGAGCTGAAAAACGGTCGGCCACTTCATGCCAGTCGCCGGATTTCGCAGTGTAGGGGCGCACCTCGTCATAATTCAGCCCGGTCAGCAGAGCGAGCAACGACATGGGCTGACACTTTCCATTGTCCGGATGACCGATTTCGTACGGATTACCGGCGAGAAACCCCAGATCGCCGTCTCCGGTGCAATCGATGAACTGCTTGGCGCGCCATGCCTCTCTGCCGGATTTTGAGACGGTGATCGCGCAGTCGATTCGGGAACCATCCATCTTCACATCGGCGAGCGTCGTGTGGTAACGAAGACGCACTCCCGCGGCGAGGCACCATTCTTCCAGAAAGAGTTTCATCGCCTCCACTTCAAACGAAAATGTGGTTGATTGCATTCGACCGTGCGGCTGGAGGCCGCGGATGATTTCGGCGGTCAGGGATTGTTCCGGCTTGTTGTTGCCGTCGATCAGCCAGCCGAGGCTTCCGCTGGTCCACATCCCTCCCAGGCAGCCGTGGGATTCAATCAGGATCGTATCCGCTCCACTTCGGGCGGCTGCGACGGCGGCGCAGACTCCTGCCGGACCGCCGCCGACAACAATGACATCCGCACTGGCGACCACCGGGGTTTGTCGTTCGGTTTCCTTAATCTGCTCCATCTTGTCCTCCTGAAGTTTGGTTTCTGTAAATTATAGCGGAAAAATTGTGTTTGACAATCCAGAGAAACGCTGTAATATTATACAAAACAGCTAAAATCGGTGTTTAATGAAAATATTTTCATGTAAAACGATAAAAAATACCGGAGAACGTGCCGAGTTGGCACTTCGACGGATCGAGGCGACGTTCGGCGTGGCTCTGACCGTTCACGATCTGCACGGAACGCTGCTGGATTTGGAAGGGCGCCCATTGTTGCCGGGGCGGCATCTGCACCCGCACCCCTGTTGCTCCGAAGGGCGGATGAGCGAACCGGGTTGGAATCGGAGGTGTGGCGAGGATTGCGTCGGTCAGACCGAGCGCCGGGCCGGGAGTTTGCCGGAACCGTTTTTCAAAGAATGTTACAAAGGGCTTCGGGAGCTGGTTGTTCCTGTACATTACGAAAACAGCCATCGGATGACGATATTTGCCGGAGTGTTTCGCGGTGAATGGCCGGAGGATGAGTTGTTCCCGGAGTTTTTCCGGAGACGTTTTGTGTCGCTGCCGGAGGCGGATGAGGCGATGTTGGCCGAATTGGCGGAGTTGCTTCGGTTGTTTGGCGTCGGACTCTTGAAAGAACTTGATTCCGGGGACGCGGCGGAACTGAGCTCCCGGCTTGCTCTGATCCGTCGCTTTTTTCGCCGCCATGCCCACGAAGAGATTTCGCTCAAAGATCTGGCGTCCGAGCTTTTTCTCTCTGTTTCTCGTACGGGGCATCTGGTGCGGGAGCGAACCGGGAAGACGTTCTCGCAGCTGCTGGAGGAGGAACGAATGCTTCGGGCGCGCCATCTGCTGCTTCATACTGATCGCAAGCTGACGGATATTGCCGGGGCGGTCGGTTATCCGAACGTCTGTTATTTCAACCGTATTTTTTCCCGGCGCTTCGGGGTTTCTCCGGGACAATTCCGAAAGCGCTCTTGACAACACTGTTCCGGTGTGGCACAGTAAGAGAAATGATCATGTGCGTGATGAAAGGAGACGGTATGGGGAACAAACAGAACGCCGCGTTGAACCGTTGCGACTGGTGTGTCGGCGACCCGCTTTACGAGTGCTACCACGACGAAGAATGGGGGCGCGAGGTGACGGACGACGATGTGATGTTTGAGTTCCTGACGCTGGAGTCGGCGCAAGCAGGGTTGAGCTGGATCACCATCCTTCGTCGTCGTGACAACTACCGCAAGGCGTTCGCCGGGTTCGACCCGCGCAAAGTATCCGCCTTCACCGAAGCGGACGTGGAGCGGCTGATGAATGATGCCGGAATCATTCGCAATCGCCTGAAAATCCGGGCGGCGATCTCCAATGCGAAACTTTTTCTTGAAGTGCAGCGTGAATTCGGCAGTTTCTGCGCCTATCTGAAACGCTTTCTGCCGGATGGCAAGCCGGTTGTCAACCATTGGAAGAGCTTGCGTGAGGTTCCCGCCTCTACGCCGCTTTCGGATGCGATCAGCAAGGAGATGAAGAAACGGGGATTCAAATTCTTCGGGAGCACCATCTGTTATGCACACCTTCAAGCCGTCGGCTATGTGAATGATCACCTTGCCGATTGTGCCTTCCGTTAATCGCGGGAAAGGAGGAGTTATGGATTTTAAGAAATTGCGTGTTCGCGTCGTTGCATCGTATCTGTTGCAAATTCCATTGTTGCTGATCGTATTGCCGATTCTCTTTTTCTGTTCGTTGCCTGCGGCGATTCCGAATCTTGTATTGTTTGCGCTTCTCCCGTTGCTGACTTTGATTGTCGGGGCTCGCTATTGTTTGAAAACTGGGAGAGTTGCGGCATGGAATGCCGGTTTGCTTCTCGGAATCGCGTGGCTCTATCTGCTCACCGGCTTTTGCATGCACTATGGCGTGGGGGGAGAGATGAGGCACTCGGTCTGCGTACTGGCGGGATTGCTGCTTCTGCTGATGCTGCACATCGGTAATTTTCTCGAAATCGGTCAATGCGGCCGCCCGGGCATGCTGTTCGCCTACCTCTTCATTGTTGACGGGGTGCTGGGAACGATTTATGCGCTGTTCGGAGCTGTCGTGCACGCGTTTGATTCGATGACCGGCCGCACGTTTGGCGCCGGGCTGTTGATCGGGCTTGGCGTGACCTGGGGAGTGCTTCTGATCGGAAGCGTGACTGCATTTACGATTTCCCGGCTGTTTCCGGGAACGCCTCCCGGGGAGAAGGCTTGACTTCCGCCCGGTTTGGCGATACCTTAACGGAAATACAACATCATTCAATTCCGGTTCCACGCCGAAAGCGCGTACCGGAATCTATCTTTTGAAAGTGAAACGGTATCCTATGAAGCTCGTCCGGTTCGACAGTGTGGGCGGCGCGTCGGGAGATATGATTCTCGGCGCGCTGATTGCTCTCGGAGCAGATCGTGAAACGATCGCGCGGGAGTTGAACGCTCTTTTGCCCGGGCATTTTTCGCTTGCGGTGGAGGAGGCTTCGTCGCATGGAATCTCCGGTGTCCGCGCCTCGGTTTCGGTTTTGGAGGAGGAGCACGGGCACGAACATCACCACGGGCACGACCATCATGCGTACCGGGAAATCCGGTCGCTGATCGAGAACTCGTCTCTGCCGGAAGCGGTCAAGCGTTCGAGCATTGCGGTGTTTGCGCTTCTGGCCGAGGTGGAGGGAAAGATCCACGGGAAACCGGCGAATGAGGTGGCGTTTCATGAAATCGGCGCAGTCGATTCCATCGTCGACATCATCGGTAGTTGTCTTGCGCTTGAGTTGTTGAAGGTGGACGCGATTTCGGTTTCTCCGTTGCCGACCGGGTTTGGTACGGTGAAATGTGCGCATGGCTTGTTGCCGATTCCGGCTCCTGCCACGGCGGAGCTTCTGGCGCATGGGCTTGAGATCGCCCCGTCGGATGAGCCGTTTGAATTGCTGACCCCGACCGGGGCGGCGTTGCTGGCCGCGTGGCAAAAGCAGCCGATTCCAGTTGGCTCAACTGTGCTGCGTGTGTCGAACTCATTCGGACACAGGGCTTTGTTGCATCGGCCAAACTTGCTGCGTGCCATGTTGGTTGAAACGGCGACCGATGCTACGGAGGAATCCCTTGAAGAGTTGTCCTGCAATCTGGATGACTGTACCGGGGAAACGGTTGGTTACTTGACCGATCGTCTGCGGGAAGCGGGCGCGCTCGATGTCTGGACGGAAGCGATCCAGATGAAGAAGCAGCGTCCGGGAATGAAGTTATGCGTTCTCACTTCTCCGGAAAAACGGGAAGCGATATTGGATTTGATGTTCCGTGAGAGCACGACATTGGGGGTTCGGATTCTGCCGCTGTTGCGCCGCAGCCTTGCGCGGGAAGATCGTGAGGTGCAGACGCCTTACGGTCCGGTTCGAGTCAAGATCGCCCGGAATAAAAACGGCATAATTCTTTCAACGAAACCGGAATATGAGGATTGCCGCGCCGTGGCGGAGGCGCGCGGCGTTGCGTTGAAAGAGGTTGTCCGAGCCGCGAACTTCCCTGTTTTTGATGAGGAAAAGTAAAAAAAGCGGCATTTTTGTTGCCGTCGATATTGACTAAAAGCGATTTTGGCGTAATATTATCTAACTGCAAAAATAAGAGAAACTTAAAAACCTTTCATTCATAAAATTGGAGAGTAAAAATGACCAAGCGTGATCTTGTGGTTAAGATTGCCCGCGAAACCGGGTTCATTCAGAATGATGTAGCCGAAGTTGTCCAGAAGACTCTTGACTACATTGCGGAAGACCTGATTGCGGGAAACACGATCGAGCTGCGCAATTTCGGCGTGTTTGAAATCAAGGTTCGCAAGAGCCGCAAGGGACGTAATCCGAATCAGCCCCAGAATGAAGTGGTCATCCCCGAGCGCGCCGTGGTTAAGTTCCGCGCCGGCAAGGAGCTGAAAGAAGCGGTCGAACAGCTCGACCCGAAACAGTTCAAATAATCCGGCCGAGGGTTATGAATTGATAGCACGCCTGACGAATTTTCTTTTTCGTCGGGCGTGGTTTGTTTTGCCGGAACCTGAAAACAGGTTCGAGAACCGGCTGAATCCAGGAGAGATCTAAGACATGGCAACGATGGCACCGCCGCCGGGTACGGCGGATATTTTTGCGGAAGAAGCGTGCCGCTGGCGGAATTTGGAGAATACTGCGGCTGCGGTCTTCTCCCGCTACGGATACGGGGAGCTTCGTACCCCGATTTTTGAATATACCGAAGTCTTTCAGAAAGGTCTCGGCAACGAAACCGAAGTGGTGCAGAAGGAAATGTACACCTTCGAGGATCGTGGCGGACGGAGCCTGACGCTCCGGCCGGAAGGAACTGCCGGCGTCATGCGTGCGCTTTCCTGCACCGACGTGTTGAACGGCGTAGAACAGCGGGTTTATTATTACGGGCCGATGTTCCGGGGCGAGCGCCCGGCGGCCGGACGTCGCCGCCAGTTCCATCAGGTCGGTGTGGAGAACGTTGGCCGAGTTGCCCCGCTGATTGATGCGGAGTGCATCGCGATGCTGGTCGATTACCTTCAGACGATCGGGATTCGTGACGCAAAGCTCGTCATCAACACCCGCGGGGTCGCCGAGGATCGCGGTCCGGCCGGGAAATTGTTGACCGATTACTTCGGGCGATACATCGACGGCATGTGCGACGATTGCCGCAACCGACTGGAACGCAATGTTTGGCGTATTCTCGATTGCAAACAGGAGGCATGCCGCAAGGTGGTTGCCGACGCTCCGGATTACGTTGCGAGTTTTACGGAAGAATCCCGCGCTTATTTTGAAGAAGTGAAAGCGGCGTTGACTGCGCTCGGCGTGGCGTTTACAGTGGACCCGTTACTGGTGCGCGGCTTGGATTACTATGTGCATACCGTGTTTGAAGTGACGCACGACGGGCTCGGCGCGCAAACCGCAATTGCGGGCGGCGGCCGTTATGAAATGTTTCAGCCGGGGCAGAAACGACCGGTTCCCGGCGTCGGATTCGCCGCGGGGATGGAGCGTTTGTTGATGGTTCAGGACGCGCTCGGAGCTGCGACTAACGCGGATCGCGCGCTTCCGGTTTATCTGGTCGGTCTGGGTGGCGCGGCGCGCATCGCAAATCTGAAGTTGGCGGGGGCGCTTCGCAAGTCTGGAATTCCGGTCGAGCTGGAGTTGGAGGAACGCTCTTTCAAGGCGCAGTTGCGGAACGTCAACAAGTCCGGTGCATTGCTCGCGGTGATCCGCGGTGACGCCGAGCTGGAGAAGGGCATTGCCGCGGTGAAGATCATGGCGACCGGGGAGCAGATCGAGCTTCCGGAAGCGGAACTGGTGGAATATCTGACCAATTTCGCCCATGGCCTTTGCTGTTCCGAGAAGAAGTGAATGGTTCGTGAAATTTTGAATATACAGAAGAGAATGGAAACATGTTGACTAAGAAGAATTTGATTTTCGTCGGCGCTCCGGGCGCCGGGAAAGGCACTTTTTCCGCTTTGTTGCTGGAAGAGTATCCGCTGGCTCATATTTCGACCGGTGATCTGCTGCGTGACGAAGTCAAGCGGGACACGAAGCTCGGCCGCGAGGCCTCCACGCTGATGAAGGAAGGCAAACTCGTTCCGGATGAGATCATCGCTGGAATGGTGCGTGACCGCCTGGCGCAGCCTGACTGCGAAACCGGGTTTATTCTTGATGGCTTCCCGCGCACGATCCGCCAGGCGGAGCTGCTCGATGAGGCGCTCGCTTCGCTCGGCAAGAAACTTGATCGCGTGGTCTATTTCAAGGTGGACGATGAAACTATTCTGAAGCGCTTGACCGCCCGCCAGAACTGCAAGAAATGCGGCAAGATTTACAACAAAGTCTTTATGCCGCCGACGGTTGCGGATGTTTGTGACGTCTGCGGCGACGCGCTTTTTCAGCGTCCCGACGACTCTCTTGAAACGGCCAAGGCGCGTCTCGAAGTTTTCTACAACCAAACCAGCCCGCTGATCGATCATTACGGCAAACGCGGGCTGCTGTTTGAAATCACTTCGCTCGACAAAGACCGGATCTATGCGGAACTGACTGCGGAGTTGAAATAGTCATGTCACGCGACCAGAATGTTCATACCCCCGAAGAGATCATCCGGATTCGCCATGCGGCGGAGGTGACTGCGCAGGTGCGCGATCAGATTGCCGCCTCGGCGCGTCCCGGAATGACCACATTCGATCTTGACCAACTGGCAGGTGAACTGATTCGGGCGACCGGCGGCAAAAGCGCGTTTCTCGGTTACCGCGGATATCCCGGCAACATCTGCATCTCGGTCAACGACGAGGTCGTTCACGGCATCGGAGTACCGGATCGTATTCTGCTGGATACGGATATCGTCAGCATCGACGTCGGCATTGAGCTTGGTGGCGGCGTCGGCGATACCGCGCTGACGTTCGGCTTTAAAGAGTTGACGCCGGAGTTGAAGCGATTGTTGAACGGTACGAAAGAGGCGCTGATGGCGGGCATCAAGCAATCCCGCAAAGGGAATCATGTTCGCGATATCAGTATGGCGGTGGAGACGGTTGCGAAAAAACACCGTCTTGGCGTGGTGCGCGAGTATGTGGGTCACGGTTGCGGCGTGCGACTCCATGAGCCTCCCGAAGTTCCGAATTTTGTCGGGTTCAACCGTGGTGCGTTGCTGGTTCCGGGGATGGTGCTCTGCATCGAACCGATGTTGAATCTTGGCACGCATAAGGTGATGACCGACCGGAACGACCATTGGACGGTCAGGACAGGGGACGGCCAGTGCGCCGCTCATTTTGAACATATGGTTTTAATTACAGAAAACGAACCGGAGATTTTAACGTGGCCAAAGACGATGTAATTCGCGTGGAAGGGGTGGTTCGTGAACTGCTGCCCAACACAATGTTTAAGGTGGAGATTCAGACCGGACATATGGTCATTGCCCACATTTCGGGCAAGATGCGGATGAATTTCATTCGCATCCTTCCGGGGGACTCCGTGACGCTGGAGATGTCTCCCTACGATCTTACCAAGGGACGGATCGTGTTCCGCAAAAAGTGACGACAAGGCGGCAATGCCTGAACCGGGTTACCGGAAATACGGATTTCAACAACATTTCAAATCACAACGGCTAAGGAAAAGAAAGAAGGAAAGAAATGAAGGTATTGGTCATCAATGCGGGCAGCAGTTCCATGAAGTTCACGCTGTTCTCGATGGCGAACAACACGGTGCTGGCGAAGGGGCAGTTCGAGCGGCTCGGCACCGATAAACCTAACATGATTTATCGGCGCACCTCGGATGGTCTTAAGTTTGAAGGCATCGTTCCGGTGAAAAATCTGGAAGAAGCGCTGAAGACTGTCTGCGCGAAGCTGGTTGACCCGGCGGATGGCGTCGTGAAAGAACTTTCCGAAATCGTTGCCATTGGGCATCGCGTGTTGCTGGGCGGCGAGAAAGTCACCAAGCCGGTTCAGGTCGATGAGGCGGTCAAGCAGATCATTCGCGACTACATCCCGCTCGGCCCGCTGCACAATCCGGCCAACCTTGCCGGAATCGAAGCGTGCGAAACCGCCATGCCGGGCATTCCGAACGTCGGTGTGTTCGATACGCAGTTTCACATGACCATGCCCCCCGAAGCGTACCTTTATGCGATTCCTTACGAGTATTACGAAAAATACGGCATCCGCAAATATGGTTTCCATGGAACCAGCCATCGCTATGTCACGCTGGCCACGGCCGAGTTTCTCGGCAAGAAGCAGGAAGACGTTTCGCTGATTACCTGCCACCTCGGCAATGGTTGCAGTATGGCGGCGGTCAAAAACGGCAAAGTGATCGACACCACGATGGGGCTTACCCCGTTGGAAGGGTTGATGATGGGAACCCGTTCCGGCGATCTCGACCCCGCTGTGGTGATTCACCTGGCGAAACAGGGACATTCGGCCGAAGAAATCGATACGATTCTGAATAAGAAATCGGGGCTTCTCGGTGTCGGCGGCATCAATTCCGGCGATATGCGCGATATGATTTCTGCGGCGGAAAGCGGCAATGAGCGTGCGGAACTGGCGCTCAAGATGTTCGCTCGTCGTGTGGTCAAATACATTGGTGCATACTTTGTGCTTCTCGGCGGAGCCGATGCGCTGGTATTTACCGGTGGAGTCGGAGAATACTCGGTGCCGATGCGTCGCCGGATCTCTGCCCAGCTCAATGCGCTCGGCGTGAAACTTGACGACGAACGCAACCAGTCGTGTTTCGGCAAAAAGGGAATCATCTCCACGGACGACAGCGCCTGGAAGATGGTCGTCATGCCGACGGATGAAGAGCTGATGATCGCGCGGGATACCGTGGCGGCTCTCGGCCTGAAGGACTGACATGGAATACGGCCGGTGAAAACCGGCCGTTTCTGTATGGGAACCATCAAATTTTTTGAAATAGTGGAGTATCGGAAATGTTGAACACATTGATTGAGCGCGCCCGCAAGAATCCGAAAATCATTGTCTTGCCGGAAGGGCAGGACCCCCGCGTTGTGATCGCCGCGAACAAAGCGGTGGAATCCGGCGTCGTGACCAAAGCGATCGTTCTCGGCAGCGAGGCGGAAATCGCCGATTCCTGCGCGAAAGGCGGAGTCGGGACACGTAAGTTTGAAGCAGTGGACTATTTGAACAGCCCGCTCTTTGCGGAGTTCGTTGCTGAATTTTGCAAGATGCGCGAAAAGCGCGGAATGACGCCGGAGAAGGCGGCCGTTGCGATGCAGAGCCGGATCTATTTCGGCGCGATGATGTGCCGCCGGGGATTGGCGGATGGTCTGGTGGCGGGGAGCATCTCCTCGACTGCCGACATGTTGCGTGCCGCGTTTCATTGCATCGGCACCGCGCCGGGGATCAAGATCGCCAGCAGCAGCTTCGTGATGGATCTTGCCGCTCCGACTGAGTCTGGTGACAAAGTGCTGATGTTTGCGGATTGCGGTGTGAACCCGAATCCGACGGCGGAAGAGCTGGTCGATATCGCGCTGGGAACCGCCTCTACGTATCGCGCGTTGCTGGGCAAGCAGCCGAAGATCGCCTTCCTTTCGTTCTCGACCAAGGGCAGTGCCGACCACGAGATTCTGGTCAAGGTCAAGGAAGCTGCCGCGTTGATGAAAGCGAAAATTGAAACCGAGAAACTCGATATGGTTGCGGACGGCGAACTTCAGGCCGATGCGGCGATTGTGCCGGGTGTGGCCTCGTCGAAGGCTCCGGAGAGCCCGCTTGGCGGCGGTGCGAACGTTTTGGTTTTCCCGGATCTCAATGCCGGAAACATCGCTTACAAGCTGGTTCAGCGTCTCGCCAAGGCGGATGCCTACGGCCCGATTCTTCAGGGACTGGCGAAGCCGTTGAACGACCTGTCGCGCGGTTGCAGCGCCGATGATGTCTTCGGACAGGTGGTCATTTCCGTCTGTCAGGCGGCGAACTGATCCATTCATACGGGAAACGGCGGGCGTGGGGTTTCCCTCTGCCCGCCTGTTTTTTGTACCATGATCTCCACTATGGGCAGATTAGCTTGAGAGGACGCGGAAATCATTAGGAGAGGAGGCCGAATGCTTTGTTTTCCCACGTTTTCAGATGAATTTGAACAAAGTGAACGGCTTGTTCTGGATTTTATGGAGAATGTTCCTATCTTGAGAAAGGGGAATCATTCTGCCGTGCTAGAGCCGAAATACTTCGATATTCGTTCCATCCTTGATTGGAGTATATGCCCGAGCACTAGTTTCTGGAATCTGGAGAATGACTATGATGAAACATTGTCCCTCTTGCCAAATAATCAGCGCTACTACTCGGAATTGCAAGAAGAATCAATCGCCGCCATGAGCTACTATTTGAAGCAAGTACGGTTCAAGGGCGAATTAGAAGACTGGATTCTTTTTGCAATGGGATCTGCCGAATTCAAACAGAAAATTCGGGATCGTCTTTATGATCATTCGATGACGGACTGTTTGAAATAGTTTGGGAAGATATGTATGGTGTTATTCTGTCGCTTGTTCTGTATGGAGATTTAAACGATTTTGCAGATGGCGTGAAGGGCGACGAATATAAGTTTTTCTGCAAGATCAGAGCATCCTACTTTGCCGGCGGATATCCATATGGATGGACGGGGGATAATCCCGGGACTGTTAAGTTATTCACTCATTTTTTTGATTGATGGCAAGGAATGGAAAACGATCCGGGAGTAAGTGCAAGGCTCATTCCCGGATCGTTTGTGTAGTAGTGTTACTTGCTTTTGCGCATGGCGCGGATTACGACGAACTGCTCTTGCATGAATACGTGCGATGCTAGACAGAGCAGATGAAAACCGTTCCGGTTCCGGTGAAAGTTTTAATCAATCCTTCGCCGGAGAGCATTGTGCTGAAAATCCCCTTCGAGGCTTTTTCCACTTTGAAGTCAAGAGAGGCAGAACGGGCAACTGTCAATGATCCGTCAACTACGAGTTTGTCATCGATGAGGTCGATTCGTTGCAACGGGCCGTCCGAATGAATCACCACTTTTCCGCGCCCGGAAACCAGTGTCTGGGAAAAGTCTTTGCCGTCGAGAAGCTTCGTAGCCGCCGGGTTTGCCAGTGTGCTGACTTCAACTCCCATTTCGGAGGCGTAGTACACACCCTTGTCGAGAACCCAGCTCTCGTCGTTCAAGTCGCAAATGGTGAATTCTCCGTAAGAAGGCTGCAGGTAAAGTGTTCCGGTTCCCGTTACTACGGGGCGAATTACGGTGTTTCGCGTTGCTTCGGATTGGGGCAATTCGCCATTGGAGGGTGCCTTTGCATCCTGCACAAGGTCGCCCTGCATATAGTACATCGCGCCGGATTCGATTCGTACTTCATCGCTCACGAGATTGATTCGGATCAGGCGGCGCATCTGCTTGTTTTCTACTTCAAACGAAACCATGATTCTTCAATCCTTCCACATTTTGACTTAAATATGTCAGTATAATAAGATAGAGTGCAATGCCTGTTTTGCAATCGAGAAAGCAATGCTTTTTCATATTTTTGTCGAATTGATGGAAAAAGTGACATAACTGCTTGCAATTTACTGTAGATAGGGTTATTTTAATTAGAATATGGCTCCGGGTTTGGCAAATCGTGTCTTTATCCGGATAAAACGTTAAGTAACAACCAACAAAAAACAAGAACACAAAACAACATGGCAGAAGAAAACAAATTCGCGGACAGTTTCCTGGACTTCTCGAACATCCCGGACTCGATGGAAGAGCTGCTGGCGTCGACGGAAAGCGCCAACACGTTCACCAAGGGCAAAATTGTCGAGGGAATCGTCGTGGCGAAGCGTCCGGATGGCGCACTCGTGGACATCGGTTACAAGGCCGAAGGCTTCATCCCGTCCGGTGAGTTCATCAAATTCTCCGAAGTCGCGATCGGCGACAAGCTCGATGTCTTCCTCGAAGAAATCGAGAACCGCAACAACATGCCGGAGCTCAGCCTCGAAAAGGCTAACTCGATCAAGGCGTGGAACCGCATCACGACCGAATACGGCGAAGGCTATGTTGTCAAGGGTTTCATGCGTCACCGCGTCAAGGGCGGCATCATGGTCGATGTCGAAGGCTTCCCGGCCTTCCTGCCCGGCTCGCAGCTTGATGTGGGCCCGGTGCACAATATGGACGATTACATCGGCAAAGAGTTCGATGTCAAAATTATCAAAATCAATCAGGATCGCCGCAACATCGTCGTGTCGCGTCGCGAACTCCTGGAAGAGTCCCTCCGCGACCAGCGCGTCAAGTTGCTGGGCGAGATGACGGTCGACGAACTCCGCAAGGGCGTCGTCAAGAACATCACCGACTTCGGTGCGTTCATCGACCTCGGCGGCGTGGACGGCTTGCTCCACATCACCGATATCTCCTGGGGCCGGATCTCGCATCCGTCTGAAGTGCTGTCGGTCGGCGAAGAGCTTGAAGTGGTCATCATCGGCATCGACAAGGAGAAGGAGCGCGTCTCCCTCGGCCTCAAGCAGAAGACCCGCAATCCGTGGGACGATGTCGTTGCGAAGTATCCGAAGGGCAGCAAGGTTCAGGGCAAGGTGGTCAACATCATGCCGTATGGTGCCTTCGTTGAGATCGAAACCGGTGTCGAAGGTCTGATCCACGTCTCTGAAATGAGCTGGACCAAGCGCGTCAGCAAGGCGAGCGACGTTCTGAACATCGGCGACGAAGTCGAAGCCGTCGTGCTTGACATCGATCGCGACAGCCGCAAGATCTCCCTCGGTCTCCGTCAGAAGGAGCGTAATCCGTGGGAAGTCCTGGCCGAGAAGTATCCGGTCGGCCGCCGCATCACCGGCAAGGTCCGCAACATGACCAGCTATGGCGCTTTCGTTGAAATCGAAAATGACATCGACGGCATGATCCACGTTTCCGATATGAGCTGGACACGCAAGATCAACAACCCGAACGAAGTTCTGAAGCCGGGTATGGAAGTCGAAGCGATCATTCTGGACATCAATCCGGATCAGCAGCGCATCTCCCTCGGCCTCAAGCAGGCGGAAACCGATCCCTGGGCGAACATCAACGACCTGTACAAAGTCGGCGACGTCGTCAAGGGCAAGGTCACCAAGATCGCGGCGTTCGGCGCTTTCGTCGAACTCTCCAACAAGATCGACGGCCTGATCCACATTTCGCAGCTGAGCCGCGACCACGTCGAGAAGGTCAAAGACGTTCTCAACGTCGGCGACGACGTCGAAGCGCGCGTGATCAAGGTCGATACCGACGAACGTCGGATCGGTCTTTCGATCAAGGCGGCGGGCGAAAACTTCTCCGCCGAAGATTTGAAGGCGGCGGAAGAAGAGTACACCGCGGCGCTGAAGCCGGGCGACTCCATGGTCGACATGGGCGAAGTCTTCAGCAGCGAATCTCTCGCGGGCCTCAAGCTCGACTGAGTCTGATTCCAGATTGCCAAAGCCGGAAGAGCGTAAAACCTCCTCCGGCTTTTTTTGTCCCCCCGAACGGGAGGATGATGCAGGAAAATGCGGAAATGCCTGGTTCGTGCAGTGGAATTTTGAGGCGTAACGAATTACATTACCGGAAGCGAAATAAAGTTCAGATCGGATCAGACATGACGGATATCGCCTCTCCAATCATTGATTTTTTCTACCCGGCAGGCATGCCGTTGCGCCGGGTGTTGCTGGCGCATTCCATGCAGGTGCGGGAGAAGGCGCTGACGATTCTGGCTCGTCCGGAGTGCGCGCAGTTGGGGATGAACTCGGAACTGGTCGCCAATGGTGCGATGTTGCACGATATTGGAATCCTGCACTGTCATGCGCCGAAGATTTTCTGTATGGGTACCGAGCCGTATCTTGCCCATGGGATCATCGGTGGGCGTATGTTGCGCGAATATGGATTGCGGCATGGGATTGACCTCGAGGCGTATGCCTGTATCTGCGAGCGGCATACCGGCAGCGGTATCACCGCGGTGGCGGTTCGCCGGCAGCGGCTTCCCATTCCGGAACGGGATTATCTGCCGGAAACGGCGGAGGAAAAATTGATCTGTCTCGCGGATAAATTTTACTCGAAATCCGGCGATATGCAGGAAAAACCGCTCGACTCCATTCGGCGTTCGATGCTGAAGTTCGGAGCGGATTCGCTTGTCCGGTTCGATGACTTATGCCGGTTCTTTGAGGTGTGAAGAAATCAATCCAAGATCGGATTGGTTTCTTCACTGTTTGGATGGCGGGGGCGATTTAGGGAAGGTCGGCTGATAGCGGATCGATTCCCGGATCAGGTTGGAGTTGTTCCAGAAACGGCTCAAATCCTTGGAGAGTTCCTCGAAGTTGACTCCTTCCCATGCGGCCGCATTGGCCTTGGCGGCATCTTTCGTCTCCACCAGCGTGTCATAATAGCGGCCGGGGATCTCCGCATAATGCGGTTTCTTGTCTACAGGCGCGCCTTTCCAAAGGTAATAGAGCAACGCTTGCGCCAGCGGGTAATTGACATCCCGTCCGGCTCCGTAGAATGTTTGCCGATCCATCTTCGCCAGTGCGTCGATATCGTGAATTTTGCCATTGGCGAACAGGGCGGACAGCATAGTTTCAGTCTGGCGCGGCAGCCGCACAATCCCTTTCCCTGACTGAAATTCTATGCCTTCAAAAAATTGCGCCGTGCCCTCGTTGAACCACATGTCCGCCTGGGTTTCTCGGGTGGCGAAGTAAAGATACTGATGGAAGCCTTCGTGGAACGCCACCTGACGCATAATCATCTGGCGAACCGATTCGCGCGCACCTTTGTCGAGCGGAGAAATGACCAGCTCCCGCCGGGCGGGCATCCACAGCCCACCCGACCATTGCAGGTCTTCGCCGACATACTCCTTGTACTGGTTGCGCGTGTTGAAGATGCGCACGACGCTGACCGCCTGCATCGGATGGCGGAGAGGATAGTATTCGGCGAATACTTCCCGCGCTTTTTCCAGATCGGTCCGCAATCGCGCCATTGCCCGGCGTCCCGGATCGTTGGTGATGAAGATGTAGTTGTCGGTTTCTTCATACCACCAGTCGCGGAAGTTCCGGATGCTCAAAAGCACTCGTTCGCGGCTCGCTTCGTACTCCGGCGTTCCCTTGGTGCGAAGGCGTTCCGCGAGCGAGGCGGTTTGAACCTTCGGCGCGACAAATTGGATGCTGGAGAGCGCCTGCCGGATGCTGGTTTCCACCCGCTCGTCGTAGCGATCCGCATCAATGGCAAAGCAGAGGAGAATCCGCCGTACCGGTTGCGATTTTGAGACGATCATATAGGCGGATTGCCGAACTTTATCGTTGGCCTTCAGCTCGAAAACGCGGGCGGAAGCGCCGTAAAGCGAAACCGGATAGGGGTTGACGGATATTACTTCTGTGTCAGTGAAATCCCCCACCCACTTCTTCTCCTGTTCTTCGGAGGGTTCTTCTTCGATGGGGATGAGGCTTTCGGCAAGTTCCCCTTCCGATTGCAGGGTCTGGTTCTCCAGCGGGGCGAATGTGACGGCTCCTACGCGGATAAAGCAACTGCTGTTCAACCAGATTCCGGCGGTCTGCCGGAATTTCCAGTATTCCAGATTAGAGAGCAGTTTTGTCCCATCGTTCCGAGTGGCGTGGAAAGCCGGCATCGGCAACGGCATCGGTTTCATTTCACGGAACGCCCGGAATCGCAATCCCTGTTCAGGAAGCGAAACCGGAGACCCCAACATGAATGGCGCGGGGAGCGGCGCTCCCCAAACCAATACTCCTGCAAATAACAGTAGAACCAATGCCGTTTTTCGCATCGCCGGTACTCTCCTTTCGGAAGTCGGGAACCGGGGTGTCGCTACGTCAGCGGTCGACGCGTGCGGCGGCTCCCTTCATGAGCTTTTTCACTTCATCAATCGTTGCCATCGAGGTGTCCCCCGGAGTGGTCATGGCCAGCGCCGCGTGCGCCGCGCCGCAATTGACTGCAAACTCAATGCTTTCGCCGGTCATCAGGCCGTAAATCAGGCCGGAGGCGAAGCTGTCGCCACCGCCGACGCGGTCGAAAATCTCGAGATTCGGGCGATGAACTGCCTCGGCGAACTTGCCGCCCATCCAGGCGATAGCGCCCCAGTCGTTGATCGACGCGGACTTCACACCGCGCAGCGTGTTGCCGACGGCTTTGAAGTTCGGGTAGATTTTGACGGCTTCTTCGATCATCGCACGGAAGTTGGCGGTGTCGAGATCCGCGAGGTTCGCGTCGACGCCTTTGACCTCGAGCCCAAGACAGGCGGTGAAGTCTTCTTCGTTGCCGATCATCACGTCGACGTATTTTGCAATTTCGCGGTTGACCGAGCGGGCGCGTTCGACGCCGCCGATGGCCGACCACAAACTGGGACGGTAATTGAGGTCATAACTGGTGATCGTATTGTATTTTTTGGCGATCTTCAGAGCTTCGATGACCACGTCGGGCGTGGTGTCGGAGAGCGCCGCGAAAATTCCGCCGGTGTGGAAGTGGCGGACGCCGCATTTGCCGAAGATGTATTCCCAATCGATATCGCCGGCTTTCAGCTGCGAAACCGCCGTGTTCCCGCGGTCGGAGCAGCTCTTTGCGCCGCGGCAGCCGAAGCCGCGCTCGACGAAATTAAGCCCGTTGCGAACCGTCCGGCCGATGCCGTCGTAGGGAACCCACTTGATGAAGTCGGTCGCGACGCCAC
The DNA here is from genome assembly GCA_040393525.1 of Victivallis vadensis. Classification (GTDB taxonomy): domain Bacteria; phylum Verrucomicrobiota; class Lentisphaeria; order Victivallales; family Victivallaceae; genus Victivallis; species Victivallis vadensis_A. Next base: position 43,819 of record JBEBTY010000002.1, read on the forward strand.
CCTGCAGGATGAAGTCTTCGACCAGACGGCCGACCATGTTGTCGGCGAACGCGGTGACCACGGCGCCGCGCATGCCGAAACAGCGGCGGAGACCGCGGGAAACGTTGTATTCGCCGCCGCCTTCCCAGGCGGTGAAGCTGCGTGCGGTATGAACGCGACCGTCACCCGGATCGAGCCGAAGCATGACTTCGCCGAGGCTGAGGATGTCGAAACGGCATTCTTCTGCTTTCTTGTACTGAAGCATCTTATTTCCCTTCCTTGAGTGCTACCGCTTGGCGGATCGTGTCGCGGATTTTGTCCCAATTACCGGCATCGATGTCTTCGGTTTTGGCGAGCCAGGTGCCGCCGACTGCGACGACTTCACGGATCGCGAGGTATTCCGCGACGTTTGCGGTGGTCACGCCGCCGGTCGGCATGAAGCGGATTCCGAGATGCCGATACGGAGCGATAATCGATTTCAGCATGGCGGTTCCACCCGCGGCTTCCGCCGGGAAGAACTTCAGAAAGCGGCAGCCAAGCTCCATCGCCTGTTCGGCTTCGGAGGGGGTGCAGATGCCGGGAGCGAAGGGGAAATCGCTCTCGATGGCGGCGCGAACCACTGTCGGGTTGAAGCCCGGGGCGACGGCGAATTTGGCGCCGGCGTCGATCGCGCGTTTGAGGTCGGTGATGTTGAGGACGGTTCCGGCGCCGAGATAGAGGTTCGGGAACTGCTCGGCTGCGGCTTCGATGATGGAGGCCGCCGCTTTGGTGCGGAAGGTGATTTCCGCCGCGGGAAGCCCGCATTCGGAAAGAGCCTCGCACATTCTCAATCCGGAATCCAGCTCATTCAGAACCAGAACCGGTACGATCTTGATTTGTTCCAGCCGCGCAAGCACGGTGTCGCACTCTACCGAAAAATTCATTTTTCTCTCCTTGGATGAAAATCAGAGGTGAAACTTTCACTATGCGTTACAAACATCCTGATATCCTAAAATATAGCGTAAATGCCGGAATATGCAAGAATTTTCGTGCTCTTTCAACCGTAAATCACAGAGGAATCCAAACGGTGGCGGAAAAATGCGGAAAACACGGCTGCCAGATTTTATAAAGGAATAAAATTAAGCGTAAGATATGTTAGTGAAAAATATGGTGTAATAAGCAGAAAATGCCAATAAGAGACCGGCCCGGAATTTGTGGTCCCGGGCCGGCTTACTCCTCTAAGGCGCTCCCCTTATTCAGGGTAATGTGCCTGAAAACTACTATATCGCCTGATTTTGAATAGTCAAGCGGCATTGAAAAAAAATCGCAAATATTACATTGAATACTTATTAGGCTCTTACTTCTATGTGCTTTTGTGGCGTAAAATGCCTGTTTCTTTTCTTTTTGACATTTTGCGGGAAAAGCGTTTGCAATTCGTCGAAGATCTGGTTATAGTTTCAACAGGCCGGAGCGGTACCGGATGCTCCGGAGATCAACCCAAAAGGAGATTGGAACATGGTTACAGGTATCGTTCTGGTGAGTGTCGAGCGGGCAATGATCCACAGCGTCATCGAAGACCTGATGAAGCTCGAAGGGGTGTCTGAAGTCTACAGCGTGGCCGGCGAGTACGATCTCGTGGCTATGATCCGCGTCAGCAGCAATGCCGAGCTGGCGGAAATTATCGCAACCCGGATGACCCACGATATCCACGGGATCGTCCATACCAAGACGCTGGTGACGCTGAATGCGTACAGCAAGTACGATCTGGAAAAATTCTTTGGTGGAGAGTAACGCCGAAAAGGCACTGAAACCAATCACTCTCCCGGCGGTGACCGACCGGGAGAACCCCTTTTTACTTCTTACGCTGTTTTCGCCGTTCCTCTTTCTGATAGAGGCTGACGGCGGCGCGGTCGACGGCGCGCCAAAATGCGGCGTCCTCACGCAGTGTATCGCGTAAACTCTTGCCGGAGTAAATCTTCATAAATCGGAACCGGTCGCGGCGGTTCAACCCGGCGTCCATGCTGGAAAAATGCAGCCCAGCCACATCTTTCACCTGATATCGGCGCGGAACCCGGTCCCGGATTTCGGCTCGGTGAAGGTCGATCACATAGAGTCGAGGCAACGCGTCGTTGCGCGTCGTGTTGTCAAGCAAAAAATGACAGAGATAGCAATCCCGGTGATTCATCCCCGCGTCATGTATTCCTTTGGCCATCATCGCCAGTCGCCGCGTCAGCGCGTGGCGGAGGCGCGGGGGAGGCGGGTTGATGCTCCAGTCCCGGCAGACATCTTCCAGACTGGTCATCGCTTTCAGTTCTTCCGTAATCAGGAAGGAGTCGAGTTTCGCCGGGTTCGTCCCACGGCAGCCATAGGCGCTTGAGGTCATGGTGTCGACGCCGACCTTGTGCAACAACGCAAGCGCATGGTATTCGTTCTGTGCGCCGAGCACCGGACGCTTTCCGCGCAATAGATTTTTGATGATCTCCCGCCAGCCGACGCCGTGATGAAGTTTGGCGAAGTAACCGTTCCCGTTCAGCTCAAAACGGAACGTGCGCCGATTTTTTACTTTGCGGAACACTTCGCCGTCCAACTCGAATGCGGCCTCGAATGGGTCGCGCCCATGCCATGCGGTTTCAAATTCGGGAGAGAGGTCAACCATTTCCGCCATTGATCACCTCCTCAATTCCATCGACGGCCGCATCGGCGCGCCGGTAAAAATCGGCGGATTCCCCGTAAGCGACGGCCGCGTGGTGCATGTTTTTCAACCGCCCGGGAGAGGTCAGAATCGTTTCCAGCAAGGCGTGAAATTCATTTTCATCGAACGGCTCGGGCAGAACCGCGCCGCCGGCTTCTTCCACAAAATTCGCAAAGCCGCAATTGGCGGTGCAGAGTACCGGTGTTCCCGCCGCCAGCGCTTCGATCAACACCGACCCCGCCGCTTCGTTCCGGGCAGGATGGATCAATAGATCGGCGGCCAGAAGCAGCTCCGGCACATCGTCGCGTCCGCCGCCGAAAACGGCGCGTCCGCCCAGCTTCAGTTCACGGGCGAGATTGGCGAAGACGGTGCTGTTCTCACGTCCGGCGACAAAGAGTCTGGTTTTGCCGGCGATTTCCTTCGGGAGCGCCGCCAATGCGCGGAGTGTCCGATCCACCCCTTTGGTTCGGAAGCCGGAGCCGACTTCCAGCAGCAATGTTTCCTCGGGTGTGATGCCCAGTGCGGCGCGTTTGCGCTCGCGAATCGTCTTGGCTTCTTCCGCCGGCGGGCGTTTCCGATCCGGTGAAATGCCGGGAGGAAGCTGCGTGAAGCGTTTTTCCGGGGTGCCGTAGCACTCGATGAAATCCCGTTTTTGCGGTGCGGCTAGGTAAAAAATGTGCGTCTTGGATTCTGGTGAGAATACTGCGCGCTCAAACGCGAGGAATACCCGATAGCGCGGCAACAAAGAGAGAGCCAGCGCCCCGTGGCGTGCGGCGCTCTTGGCAAAGCAGTTGTCCGCCGCGAAGTAAAAGTCCAGTCCGGGAATCCGGTTGAATCCAACCACGGAATCGAATTTCTCGCGGGCAGAATAGACGCGCAGCTGTTCCGCGAAATTCCGGGCGCGGCTGTGATTACTGAAGCCGCGCGGAGAAAATTGTTTGACGATGATCCCGGCTGGCGGAGCTTCTCCTTCCCATTTCATGGTACACACGGTCACTTGATGGCCGCGTGCTGCCGCATTTTCGGCGATTCGCAGCATATCGCGCTGGAGGCCGCCGTGCGGAAAGTAGCGGAAGATGGCAAACAGCAATTTCATGGATTTTGCCGATCCAGCGATTCGTCCGCGAGAATGTCCCGGTAGTGGAGGGATTCCAGTTCGCGTTCGATCCTGCGGCGCGCGGCCGGTTTCGAGGTTTTGCGGTCGCCCGGCGACGGATTCAGAATCATCGTGGCATGGTTGAGGTGCCGGATGAATTTCATCAACTCGGGTGATTCGATGAAGCGCATGTCATATCCCGCCGCAATCAGTGCGAAATGGAGGGATTTGCCTGCCGTGTCGTCGTCGCAGAACGGCTGGTTCACCTCGCGCACCGCGTCGGTTCGGTAGAGGGCGCAGTGGCTGCGGAGATAGAGGGTTTCTTTTTTGCTCTTTTTCCCCAGCAGGCGGCGGATCATGGTTTCCAATGCTTTCCCGAACCGTTTCCATGGGGGGACGGATTCGAGTTTCCAACTCCCGATTCCAGCGATTTTCGGCGACGCGATCAACCGGTTGATCAGAAAGTCGAGCCAGAGATCGTTGATGACAAAGGTATCGGTGTGGATTACCATGAAATAAGGCGTATCCACTTCGGCCAGCGCCAGATCAAGCGCGCGGGAGTGCATCTGCGGACCGCTTTCGCCGGGAACCGGCGGGCGCTCGATCAGCTTGATCCACTCCACGCTGCGTAGATATTCAGTAGACGCGTCTTGCGAATTGTTGTCCACGGCGATCACACGAACCCGCTTTTGATCCGTGTGCCGGCGCAAGGAGCGCAGACAAAGTCGGGTCAGATCGGCGGTTTTGTAATTGGGTACGATGATGGTGACTTCCGGTTTCTGCATGTTACCGTCCTCGGCTCCCTGATCCTGTGATTTGATTCTTTATCCCGATAATATACTCTTTTTTACAAAATTGGCAAGTGACCGGTGGAAAATTACTCGACTTCTTCAAGCGTGTACTTTACGCTGCCGCAACCGAGTTCTTCGAGATAGCGGACAACCGCATAAGGATCTTTGCCATGAATTCTCTCGAAGAGGTGCAGAGAACGATCGCTCGACAACTCCCAGCCGTCGGGAAGGGAGTTCGGAATCAGTTCTTCCCGGTTGACCAGATCGAGTGTTGCCTGTTCGATCGCCACGATGTCGTCTCCGGCCAGAATGCCGATGTCGGGGATCAATCGCGGTGTGGTCATCCCCCAACAGTCGCAGAAAATCGTCGTATCCATCAGCATATTGATGAAAAGGCGGCGTCCGGCCGGGAAATGTTTCAGCAGTTCCGCGCTGGTCATCGCCATTCCCTTCTGGAAATCGAGATAACCACCCGCTGTCATGGTGAGCGCCTGCTCCGGGCAGATCAGCACGCAATGCTGGCAAAATTTGCAGTTGTGATAAAATACGTCGAGCTTGTTCTCATCGTCGAATTTCATCGCATGATTCGGGCAATTGGCGATGCAGCTCCCGCAACGGGTGCATTTCCCGTCTTCCCAGATGAGGCCGCCTTCGAGGCTGTGAAGCGCCCGGCGCATCCAGTCGGTGACCGCGCCCATGGAAAGATTCTTCGATGCGCCGCCGAATCCGCAGACGCCATGACCCTTTACGTGGGAGAAATCAAGCAGCACGTCCGCTTTCAGGATCGGACCGGATAGCTCGATGCGATCCATCCCGTGGAATGGCGGCTCGACCGGAAAGCTCTGAAAATCCGATTCATCTTCACCGCAGACCGGCAGAATCCGGCAACCCAGCACCTCTTCGGTGTAGCCGCGGTCTATGGCTCCTTCCACATCGCGTTTGAGGTCGGTGACAAACACGTCTTTCGCTCCCGCTTTGCGTATCGCCAAAATCAGCTTGCGGACAAAGAAAGGGTGAATGGTGGAAAATCCGCCGCCGCCGCCAAGGTGCATTTTAACCGCGACCGTTTTTCCATCGACGATGGAGGCCAAATTGAGCCGTTCAAGCAAGCGGCTGAATTTATTGCCGATCGACTCGGCTGGATCCAGCTTTTTCGGTGCAAAAGCGGCAAAGAACAGGTGGGCACTCATTTGATTCCTCGCTTCCATGCTGTATATTAATAATTAAGGTTCTCCGGTGTAACATACAGTCGGAAGCCGATCATGTCAAGAAACAGGAGGAGGAAAGTATGAGTGGCGGCTATCCGGATTTCCTGATGCGCGCAGTGTTGAAGAACCCGTCGATGTCCTTAGCGCTTGGAAGTTTTCGCCAACTCGCCTCCGAAGCAATTATCCGCCATGACGCCGATCCGGTGTCCGGGCGGCTGTTGGCCGACGCTCTTTCTTCTGCTGCGTTGCTGACCGCGATGCAAAGTTCGGGCGAGCGCGCGACGATCCGCATCGGCTACCCTGGTCCGGTCGGGGCGATTATGGTTGACGCGGAGGCGGATGGCGCAGTGCGCGGTTTCGCCCGGAATCCCCATGTGATGAGTGAAGCCGATTCGGTGGAGGCCGCTTGTGGCAAAGAGGGCGCCGGTGTCCGTTACACCCGCTCAAAAGACGGGCGGGTCTTGAGTTCCGGTGATTCAAAAAATGCGTTTTTGATCCCTTCGTCCGCGCTGGCCTGTCATCTTTCGATCAGCGAAGATGTTGAGAGCGAGATCCGTTGTGAAATCACCTTGCGTCCCGACCCGGAACAACCGGTGGCGGACGCTTGCGGCGTACTGCTTCAGGCGCAGACCGGATGCGACCTGGAACGTTTCTGCCAGATTCGCGAGCGTCTGCAAACGGCGGAGGCCGTTCCTCTGATTCATGGCTGTGTGAAGGATGTTGAATGTGGATTACGCCCGTTGCTGGCTTTTCTGCTGGACGATCTCGATGTTCCGGAATTCGCGCTTACCCGGCTTCCCGCCGCCCGCTTCCATTGCGGCTGTACGGCGGATCACTTGCGCAAGACCGCGCTCCAGATGCTTGGCCGGGAGGAACTGGAACAACTTCTGGCGGAGAACCCGAATCCGGCGCTGCGCTGCCAGTTCTGCAATTCCGAATATCATCTCTCAGCCGCTGATCTGCAATAAAAAAGCCTCAAACGGAAAAACCGTTTGAGGCGACCACGCATCTTGGATCTCGTCAGATGACGATATTGAGAAGACGGCCGGGAACGAAGATGATTTTTCTGATCGGCTTGCCGCCGAGCGCCGCCTGAATTTCGGGCGAGGCGAGGGCGATCTTCTCTGCTTCTTCCTGCTTCACGTCGACCGGCATCATCAAACGTGCTTTGGGCTTGCCGAGCACCTGAATGAGCACTTCGACTTCATCGAGCTTCAATACGTTTTCGTCCCACGTCGGCCATGGCTGATAGGCGAGGGTGTCGCTGTTGCCGAGCTGTTCCCACAGCTCTTCCCCGAGATGCGGGGCGAACGGGGAGAGGAGCAGCACGAAGGTTTCCGCAGCTTCCCGCGGCAGTTTCTCCAGCTTCGAGAATTCGTTCAGGAAGATCATCAGCTGACTGATGGCCGTGTTGAACCCGAACGCATCCAGATCCTGCGACACCTTTTTAATGGTGGCGTGAAGCAGTCTTTCCTGATCTTTCGTACACTTCTCATCGACGATCGTCGCCTCCTGGTACATGCGGAATGCGCGTTTGAGGAAGCGGAAGACGCCTTCGACGCCCTTGGTGTTCCACGGCTTGGTCGCTTCGAGCGGCCCCATGAACATCTCGTACATGCGCATCGAGTCGGCGCCGTATTCGCGGATCACGTCGTCGGGGTTGATGACGTTGCGGAGCGATTTCGACATCTTGGCCGGGAATTCCACCAGCGGTTCGCGGTCGCTCTTGCGTACCGGGCCGTTGTCGGTGAATTCGACCAGATCGGTCGGTACCAGTGCGCCGCGTTTATCTTTGTAGCTGATTCCGAGAATCATGCCCTGATTGATCAGCTTCTTGAACGGTTCCCTGGTGCTGACCAGTCCGAGATCGTACAGAACCTTGTGCCAGAACCGGGCATAGAGCAAATGGAGCACCGCGTGCTCGGCGCCGCCGACGTAAAGGTCGACCGGCATCCAGTATTTCTCTTTGCACGGGTCCCACGCCTGATCGGGGTTCCGGGGGTCGATGTAGCGCAGGTAGTACCAGCAGGAACCGGCCCATTGTGGCATGGTGTTGGTTTCGCGCCGCCCCTTGCGTCCGGTTTTCGGGTCGGTGTATTTCAACCACTCCTTTGCTTTGGCCAGCGGCGGCTCGCCGTCGCCGGAAGGTTTGAAATCCTCCATTTCGGGGGGAGTGACCGGGAGTTCGTCTTCGTTGACCAGCTCAATCGAGCCATCCTCGTAATGGATGATCGGGAACGGTTCTCCCCAGTAACGCTGGCGGCTGAAGAGCCAGTCGCGGAGTTTGTACTTGACGGCCTCTTTGCCGAGCCCGCGCGCTTCGAGCCAGCGGGCCGCGGCGGGTTTGGAGTCTGCGACCGAAAGACCATTGAGATCCAGCCCTTCGTTGTTGGCGGAGCGAATCAACTTGCCTTCGCCGGTCCAGCAGGCGTCGCCGCGCAAAACGGCTTCGGCATCGACATTCGCTGCTTTCGCCGCCGCCGCGTCGGGTTCGATGATGCAGTAAACCGGAAGCCCGAACGTGTTGGCGAACTCAAAGTCGCGGGCGTCGTGCGCCGGAACGGACATGATTGCCCCGGTTCCATAAGAAACCAGAACATAATCGGCGATCCAGATCGGAATTTTGTTTCCATTGACCGGGTTGATTGCGTACGCTCCGGTGAAGGCACCGGTTTTTTCCGTGTTTTCACCGGTACGGGTCAGTTCGCTCTTTTTGGCGGTCTCTTCGCGGTAAGCATCGACTTCGGCTTTACGGTCGGCGGTGGTCAACGCGTCGACCAGCGGATGCTCGGGCGCGAGAACCATGTAGGTCGCTCCGAACAGCGTATCGGGGCGGGTGGTGTAAACAGTGATCGTTTCACCCGCTTCGGTCATGAATTTCACTTCCGCGCCGGTGGATTTGCCGATCCAGTTGCGCTGCATTTCTTTGACGCCTTCCGGCCAGTCGAGTTCTTCGAGATCGTTGAGAAGACGCTCGGCATATTCGGTGATGCGGAGCATCCACTGCTTCATCGGTCGGCGGATGACCGGGTGGTTTCCGCGTTCGGAGAGGCCGTTGATGACCTCTTCGTTGGCCAGCACCGTCCCGAGTGCGGGACACCAGTTGACCGGAATTTCATCGAGATAAGCCAGTCCTTTTTTGTGGAGCTGGCAGAAGATCCATTGCGTCCATTTGAAATAACCGGGATTGGTGGTGTCGATTTCGCGATCCCAGTCGTAAGAAAATCCGAGCGCCTTGATCTGGCGGCGGAAGGTGTCGATATTTTTTTGTGTGGTGACATCGGGGTGCGTGCCGGTTTCAATCGCATATTGTTCCGCGGGGAGGCCGAATGCGTCCCACCCCATCGGATGCAGGACGTTGTACCCTTTCATGCGCAGATAACGGCAGAGGATATCGGTTGCGGTATAACCTTCGGGATGGCCGACATGAAGGCCGGAACCGGAAGGATAGGGGAACATGTCAAGACAGTAATATTTCGGCTTTTCGGAGAAATCCTCCGTCTTAAAGGTGCGGTTCGCTTCCCAGAAATTCTGCCATTTTGCTTCGATTGCCGGAAACTCGTATTCGCGTGCCATGTGTTCGCTCCTTGACTTTATCAATTGTTTGCTATGAAAAAATAATGACTGCTTAACATACACGCGAATCCGATTCTTTTCCAACTGTCCCGGAAAATTCCGGGGAAGAAACTATTGCGTCTTCGGGTTCCGGTGACACTCCGGCATCTCGCCGCGCGGAGAGCCTTGCACTGCTCCTCCATCGCCTTCTTGTCGGAGAGTTCGGCGGTGTATTTCCCCGCGCGGGAAAGCATGTAGACTATCCCGGTCGCCGCCGCCCCGCCGCCGATCAGTATCCACGAGATCGGGATCGCACAGAACGCGGCGGCGGCCGAAGCCGCGAGGTATCCTGCCACCACCGCCCGAGCCGCCGACAACGGCGACCTGCAGGCGAAGCATCTTCTGGCGCTCTATTATCTCAGCGGCGAGAGGATCGGAATCAGGCGTTTTTCTACCTCAAAAAAGTCGTGGCAGACGGCCTGGAAGCCGCGCAGAAGCTGTTGGATATGATCGGCTCGTAACCGGCATTGCAATTCCGCCGCAGCGGATTGCAAAAACGATTATGGCGTTCCTGACGCAGCAAAAAAAACGATTTTTATGGATGATAACTCTTGACTTGATAATTAGACTGGTCTATCTTGTGAGGTAGTGACTTTTTTCCTGCATGTCATACTTTATAAAAAACAAGGAGAGTGTTTATATCGGTCAATGTTTGTTTTCTAGCTTGTCTACTGTTATGCTGCGGGGTGATGATTGGGCAGAAGAATCCGATATTTCATTTGTTGTCATTGCCGTGGATTGCAACACAGACACGAATCATTCTGTTTTCAGTTCCGCTGCTGTTCGGGCGGACGAGATGGCGATGGCGGAAGTGATTATGGAAGTGGGCAATATTCCGCCGGAAGGTTTTGATATCACCGATCATAGCGAAAGAATCAAGTGGGAGGCGATCGAGGCTGTCTGGGGAAATATCGCTGATGTAAGATGGGTCATCACATCCGTTACCATCCCCAAAATGTAATGGGTAAAAATCCCGGGGTGGACGATTGGTTCCGAGGGGCAGCAGGTCATCGTTTACGGAACTATGCACGTTACAGTTGTGATTGAATTTGAATTTGAATTCAGGCCGTGACTTGAAGCCTGACGAATCATTGAGGAATAAAATGTTTCATCTCCTGAGAAAAAAACCGTTGTCCGAAAGAGTCTCGTTCCGTAACGCTCATATGCTTTTGCTGTGTTTCTCTTTGATTGCGTTATTCGGCTGCAAAACAGATTGCGCGGATCGCAAGCTGCCGCCATGGCTCATTGAAAGCTCGCAATGCGATTGGCAGGGGGCTGATTTCGTTTACGCCAAAGTTGAGCGCTGCGCCAATGTGACGGCATCCCCCGAGGGAATTTCCCTGCCGGCCTCTTTTTACTATATCACCCTTGTTGCCTTCAAGGTGAATGAGGGGGGGAAGGCGATTCCCATGGAGTTTCCCCTCGCGCTTTACGAAAATAAAGAAAACTTTTTCGAGATTTATACCCGCGTAGACAAGCTTCGGGGTTACTCCGATATCGGTCAGGCGGGTGGGCGCAGTAGTGGCTATGGGGAAAATGCCTCCTGGTTGACCCACCCCAACCTCCACATGATCGCGGAGGCAACTGAGGCTTCGGATACTCAAACGATACGGGTTTCCCTGGCGGTGACAGGCAGGATCGGCAATTTCATTCACACGGAAGAGGTGGCGGCGGGCAAGGCGTTCCCGGTATGGAAGAACCCGAACTCTCCGGCCGGCTCCACAGCGCGCAGTTCGAGCGTGACTCCGTTCCGGGTATGGAATAACGGTACGGACCTTTCATTGGAAACGGTCGAAAAGTGTATGCAGGAAGGAATACCGAAGCCCTGCGGCGATTGCCTCCGCTTTGCCGCAAATGAAATTGATTTCATGGAATGGAGTGGTAAAGACCACTCTTCATGTCTGCGCTCCCGCCTGATCGGAATTTCCGTCCCTCGGAAAACGGAATAAAGCAGTGTCCCTTTTTGAGCTGAACATAACTTATACCATGGAAGAAACTATTGCGTCTTCGGGGTCCGGTGACACTCCGGCATTTCGCCGCGCGGAGGGCCTTGATAGCCTTTCACGTCGTTGACGTAAAAGTTGGCGCTGCGGCTCTTTTGGCGATACTCCCGTGGCGAGAGGCGATAATGTTTGCGGAATTGATGAGAGAAATAATTTCCGTCCTGAAACCCGGACTGATAGGCGATTGCGCTTACCGATAACTCCGTACTGCTCAATAATTTCGCTCCGGATTCGAGGCGGAGTTTCATCAGGTAGCGGGCGGGCGTTTCTCCGGTGTGCATGCGGAAATGACGCAGCAGCGAACTCTCCGACATTTGCGCGACGGTCAGAAAATGGCGCATGGTCAACCCATCACGGAAATGTTGTTCCATATATTCGACCAGCACTCGGATTTGTTCGGGAAAAAACCGGGGAGCGCGCTCCTCTGCCGTAACCCCGTGACGACAGAGCAGCAGCAAAAGTTCATAGAAACAGCTCTCCACCGCAAGGCGGTAGCCGGGGAGAGCCTTGCACTGCTCCTCCATCGCCTTGTCGCCGTGGCGGAGCACATGGATCAAGTGTTGTTCGGCAAGATGATAAACTTTGCCTGAGTTGCCCGGCTCGATCAGGGTGGAGAACAGCGGCGCTCCGGCCAGCTCCCGGGAGAGATGTTCCAGCACCCCCGGCAGAAAGAGAATATTCAGCACGGAGATGGAGTCCCGGATGTGGAACTCATGTTCCATTTCCGGTTCGACCAGCAAGAAATCTCCCGATCCGATCCGGCAGCGGTGATGATTGCAGACGTGGATCGCCGAACCGTTGAGGACGACGATCAGCTCATAAAACTGGTGTGCGTGTGGCTCGAACCCTCCAGAAATCGGGTGAGAGTTGACTTGCAACCAAATGTGTTCCGGGTTGACGGTGTAGTGCTGAAGCAGTTTTTGCATATTCATGATTTCATCCTGCATAAACGTATCACCGATCGGTTGGAAAAGCAAAGAAAAACCACCGGAATGACGGAACATTCCGGTGGTGCTGTGGTTCGGGGGTTATTTCAATTCGAGCAACATGGGGGTCAATGTGGGGAGGACAAGATCGTTTCCGATCTCCTTGCCGCTGATCAGCTCGGTTACGCGTACTCCTGCCGGGAACTCCAGCTGAAGCGTGACCGCGTCGCGGTTGTAGTTGACCAGGTTGATCAATTCGCCTTCCGGCGTCGGAACCGCCCGGTAATAGACACCGGTTTGCGCGTTTTTGCCTTCCGTTTTGACGGAGAGCAGTGGTTTACGCAAGAAGGCACTGAATTTTTGCGGCGTATATGCTTCCATTGCGATCCGTTTCAGCGGCCGGTTGAACTCGTTGCGTGCCGGGGCTTTGCCGGAATAGAGTACTTTTCCGCCTTTCGCCGCGAATTCGCCGATGGCCAGCCATGCGTCGGAATCGACGTTGACGGCTGAGGTCAGAATCAGCACCTTCGCCGCGCCGAATTCCTTTTTTGCCAGCTGGCGCTCGCTTAAGAAGGTGACCGGGTGGCCGGTGAAGCAAAGCTCTTCATGAAGATTGCGGATCGCTGTTCCATACGTTTCCGGGTCATAAAGATAGGCGGTCGGCGAATAGAGCAGTGCCGTTTCGGCCGGAGCGTTGCGGAGTGCGAGAAGCTCGTTTGCCAGGCGGTTCGCATCCAGCGTGGCGCGCCCCTGGGCGATGGTGGCGAGCGGACGGCGCGAAATGTTGCCATGCAGTGTGGTCGGGTTATCCCATTTGAAATCATCCCAGAGCCAGGTGAGCAACCCGGAGGCGCCCGACGCGTATTGCTGGAACGTTGCGGTGTAGATGTGTTCGTACGGCACCGGACGTTTGTCGCCATCGGGAATGACATGGCTCTCGCCGTTGACGATCGGAGCCGGCTTGAACGAATACTGCAAGTCGTGGTAAAACGCGACTTTGCCCCAGTCGGCGGCCCATTTCCCTTGGCGGTAGAACATGTAGTTGTCGTTGCCGTTGAAGTCGCTCAAGTCAGCGAAGAGTTCGGGGTCGACGCCTCCGGCGACGTGGCGGGGTTCCAGCGTGAAGAAGATCATGATCTTCGACTGAATCGGAATTCCGGGCAGCGCCTTACGGATTTTGGCCGCCATCCATGCGTGCCATTCGGCGAAGGCTTCGCGCTTCCAGACATTGAATTCATGTAAGGCGACCGGATCATTTGCCGCGGCTGTGGCGATGGCGGGGAAGCTCTCGAATTTCGTCTGCGCCTTGCGGTTGAAGGCGGCGATGTCGCCATATTTCGCTTTCAGCCATTCCGTGAACAGCGAGCGCGACAGCTCGCTTTCCGGGCTGGCGGCGTTGTAGGTCGGCTCGTTCGAGAGGCAGATGCTGTGGATCGCTTCCCGATAGGGGCTTCGGGCGATCAGCGGCAGCAGGACGTCGAGGTATGCCGCCATCATTTCACGCGATTTTGGGTGATTGACATCGTAGGGGAGGAAGCCGGACGGAGCCAGCGCCTCCGGATATTTCGCCTTCCACCAGCCCGGCGCGTAGTGCGGAGAAATGAGCAGCAGCACCCGCTGATTGTTCTCATGCGCAAGGCGCAGAATTTCGGAGATCGGGCCATCCCAATAAGCGGTATCGGGATTGTTGAAGCCGTCTTTCGCCCCATTTTTATTGAAGAATGACGTGGGGCCGAGTTCGACGTGAACGATGTTCCCGCCCATGGCGGGGAAGCGTGTCATATCGGGGCGGAGCCCGTTCGGGAAGTGACCGTAGCCGCCGAGGTAGACGATGCGGTTCTCCTTGCGTCCGTCGTCGGAGATCATCTCGGCCAACGGCCAGTGATCTTTCAACGTCTGGGGGGAGGTGAGCATCCGCCAGGAATTTTGCGGCGGATTTTCCGTCAACTCGCGAAGCTGGAGCAATGATTGTTTCAGCTCCGGCAAAATGGTGCTTTCTCCCCGGTTCAGATAATAGCGTTTTTGGGTTTCGTTACCGATGGAGTTAAGGTTGTCGCCGTGCAATTTGATCTCCCGCTCCATGGTGGAGAGATAGAGGTCGAAATAGTAAGACGTCTTCCCGGAGGCTTCGATTTTACTCTTCAATTCCTGGTATTCTGCGCCGATGGCGGCGAGGGTGGCTTTCTGGAATTCCAGACGATCTTCTTTGCGGGATTTGACTGCGTTGGAACTGCCGTCCGGCGCGGTGAAGCGGATGGTGAAGTCGCCATCCGGAATCGCCTCCAGATTCATATCGAAAAGCAGCCGCATCTGCTGGTTGCGGTTCAAGGCGCGCAATCCGTCCAGCTTATAGTCGTGCTTTTTGCCGTTGGAGTCGGTCAACTCGACCGCAACGCTCCAATTTTCGGCGGCGGAGAGGTTGGTGATGTAAAGCTCCCCGTCCAGCTTGTCGGTGAAGCGGGATTCCGGCAGCAGAATGGAGAGGCGCGGCTGCCTGTCATCCAAAAAGAGCAGACGGTTTTGCGCGCTGCTTTTGAAGTCATGCAGACCCGAAGCGAGAAACGCGATGCGGCGGTCGCCGTCTTTGTCGGAGTCATTGATGGCGAGGTTGTAGGACAGCACACCGTTCTGCGGTGAAAACTGATCCAGCAACTTCCACGAAAGCAGCGTTTCGATCCGATACCCGTTTGCAGTGCGGGTGGCGACTGTTTTGGCTTCGTCGGTGGTCAGTTCGCGGTTTTCGGCCCAGTTCCAGGTGGCGACGCCGTTTTCGGTTGGTGCGAATCCGAGCTCAAGATCGGTTTCCAGCGGATCGAGCGCGCGCATGGCAACCGGATCAAGACGGATCTGAAGGCTGTCCTGCTGCCACATCATGGCGCCCGGCACGGTGCGGATGACGTCGTCAGTGACGTCGGCGACCAGATGCAGCCCATCTTTGCGGGCATGGAGGCGAATTTTGGCGGAGAAATCATCCGATGCCGGAAGCGTCTTCCCGGAATACTCCGCCTTATTCACCGGGAGCATGAATGTCTGTACGAAATTCGCCGGAGTGATCATTCCGCTTGAAATCGGTTCCGACGCGGGGCGGAGCTGGATGTCGTCGATCCAGGTTTCTTCCGTAACGCCTTCGCAGAGGAGAACGAGATGAAGATCCCCGTTGTCATGAAGCTGATCCTGGCGGGGGGTGAATTCAAAAGAATAAAGCGCCCATTCATCGGTCAGTTCGTTCAGCGGCAGACGGATATCCCATTTTTTCCCGAGCGCGAACTGAAGCGTGTTGAGCTGTCCACCCTTCGCCATCAGGCTGATCCGGTAGCGGGTGTCGGCCTGAACGGGAACGCCTTGCGACATTGCTCCATAGACGTTTGCGGTGATCGGGGTTTTGTTGGTGACGCGCAGCGATTTTTTCCCATCCGCCGCAAAGCGGCCGGAGGCGGTCATGGTGGCTTCGGCGTTGTTTTGATTGTAGACGTTCCAGCCATCCGGAGTTCCGTCCGGGCGGACCTGTTCAAACGATCCGTTGCGGATCAGGTTCGCGCCGGGCAGGGTCAGGGCGGCAAAGACGGAAAAAAGAAAGAAGATTCGTTTCATCGCAAATAGGCTCTCTATCGTTATTCGTTCTTATCCAGGTAAAGCAAGGCGTCACGGGCGGTTCCGTGCTTGCTTGCATCGTAAACATTGAAATTGATGAACATGGCGCTGCCGTCCGCGCGCAGAAATGTGCTGCCGTTGGTGTGATCCTTATTCTTCATGGAGTTCAATCCGGCGGCCTGGCAGAAGGAGGTCACTTCGCGGGAGAGGCGGCTGAGCGGTTTCCCGAAGCTTTCTCCGAACCAGCTGTGTGTATTGGTGGTCGAGTCACGCGGATAGAGGTAAGTCACCCAGTCGGTGGCTCCGGTGGCGGTGGTTGCGAAACTGGCGCAAATCAGCACTTTGGGGCGGTTATCGCCGAGAGGGTCTTCGGTTCCTCCGAAGAGACCTTGTTTGGCGAGGATTCCCAGCCCGACCGGGCGAGCGCACCAGATCGAACGCAGATCCCACGATGCTCCAAGCCCCGAAACTCCGGCGGTGGCCGCGGTTGGAGCGAGTTGGTCGTTGAAATCCCCTGCATACATGGCGATGGCGGTGCCGATCTGCTTCTGGTTGCTGATGCAATTCGACGTTCGCGCCCGTTCCCGCGCCTGGTTCAGTGCCGGAAGCAGCATGGCGGCCAGAATTGCGATGATCGCGATGACGACCAGCAGTTCAATCAACGTGAAGCGATTGTTTTTCATCATGACGGCTCCTGGGGTTGGTTTTGCTTTACGATTAAAGTATAGCAAAATAAATCCGCTGGAACCTTAAAGGAACCGTCAAAAAGAGGTGTGAAACCGTCAATGTATCAGCAGGCGCCGAGTTTCTTCAAGTCTTGCTCGAACTTCGCGGCGTTGAAGACTTCGCCGGGGCGCCAGCGGCCGTTGAATTCAAGCGTCGGGACGACCCAGTCGTCGCCGCCGTTCACGTCGATCACTTTTTGAATCACAGCCTTGGGCTGCTCTTCGATTTCGAGATATTCAAAGGGCACGTTGTGCTCTTTGAGCCATTTTACGGCGGCGATGCAGTGCGGGCAGATTTTCCAGGCATAGACTTTCAGCATAAGATACCTCCTCGATCGGTTGCGGTTGGCGTACTATACCGCGCGCCCGGGTAAGAAGCAACTTATGCGGTGGGATTTTTACGGATAATTCGGAACGTGCTGGAAATCCGGGACGCAACAGTATATATTGTGGTTCACGATTTTAGATGATGGAGATACTGAGAATATGAAAAAAATAAAAGTAGCTTTGTTCGATACCAAACCGTATGACCGTAAATCGTTTGATATCGTCAACGAAAATTTCGGGTTCGATTTGACCTATTTTGAAACCCGGCTGAAACCGGCTTCCGCGCGGATGGCGACCGACTTCGACGCGGTTTGCGCCTTCGTCAATGACGACATCGGCGCGAAAACCATCGAGGTGCTGGCCGAAGAAAAAGTTCGGCTGATCGCGATGCGTTGCGCCGGATATAACAACGTCGACCTCGCCGCCGCCTGGGACAAAATGGTGGTTGTGCGCGTTCCCGGTTATTCGCCTTACGCAGTCGCCGAGTATGCGCTTGCGATGTATATGACGCTGAACCGTTCGCTCCACCGGGCGTACAACCGGGTGCGGGAAGGGAACTTTTCGATCAACGGGCTGATCGGTTCCGACTTGCGCGGCAAAACGATCGGCGTGGTCGGTACGGGGCGGATCGGGCAGGTGTTCATTGAACTTTTGCAGGGGTATGGCGTCCGAGTGCTGGCCTACGATATGTATCCGAATCAGGAAGCGGCCAACCGGCTCCATTTTGAATACGCCTCACTGGAAACGCTCTACCGGGAATCGGACGTGATTTCGCTTCACTGTCCGCTGACGGCCGACAACGTCCACATGATCAATGCGCGTGCGATTGCGGAGATGAAGCAAGGCGTCTACATCATCAACACCAGCCGCGGCAAGCTGATCGATACCGCCGCCCTGATCGAAGGGCTGAAGGATAGCAGGATCGGCGGCGCGTGCCTTGACGTCTACGAAGAAGAGGGCGACTATTTCTTCGAGGACCGCTCCGACGTGCCGCTGATCGATGATGTGCTGGCGCGATTGCTGACGTTCCCGAATGTGTTGGTGACGTCGCATCAGGCGTTTTTCACCCGCGAGGCGATCCGGAACATCGCGCAGGTCACGCTGGAGAATATCCGCGATTATTTTGAAAAAGGCGAACTCCCGAATGGCGTTTGCGAGGCGTGCGACGGCAGCAAAAATTGCAACAGCAAACCTTGCGGCAAGTAAAAATATGCAAGATTCCGAAAGTTTCCGGTGAAAACGGACAAATCGGCGCTATGTTATACCGATGAGAATCAAGAGCAGGCAAGGATAACAGGAGTTGAAACGTGGCAGGCGATTTGGATATTAAAAAATTCCGTTCCCAGAAGAAATCATGCGGCAACGCGGTACGTGCGGTGCTGGAGGCAATGTTCAGCACCGGCAAGCCGGCGGATCGAACACTTTCGGGCTTTTTCCGTGAGAATCGCCAGCTTGGCTCCCGTGACCGGCAGTTTATCAGCGAAGCGGTTTACGCGTTGTTGCGTGGCTGGGGCGTGTTGCGGAAATTTCTTCCCGCCGAACGCC
Source organism: Victivallis vadensis (assembly GCA_040393525.1). Classification (GTDB taxonomy): domain Bacteria; phylum Verrucomicrobiota; class Lentisphaeria; order Victivallales; family Victivallaceae; genus Victivallis; species Victivallis vadensis_A. The sequence continues at coordinate 62,296 of JBEBTY010000002.1, forward strand.
GGGAGGAGCTGGAAAGCGGCTCCATCCGGATCGGTCGCATGGAGCTCGATGCGCTGATTTTTGCCGCGCTCTATCTCGAAGGGACCAATCTTCCCGCCGCCGACGCGATTGCGAAGGAACTGGAGTTGCCGTGGCCGAAGCCGGTTGCGACAGTCGCTTCGCCGTTTCTCGCCCGCGCTGCCGCACTGGCAAAGGTGTTCGGCGCAACGGCGGAGTTCGACGATACTGATCTTGTTCCGGAGTGGATGCGTTCGATGTTGCCGACTGATTTTCCGTTTGATCGCTACCTTGCCGATCTTCGCCGTCGCCCTCCGATGTGGTTGCGGGTGCAGACGGCGGAACGGGATCGCCTCGCCGCCGAATTGCAGAGTTGCGGATTGGCAGTGCGTCGCCATGAGCGGGTCGAAACGGCGTTCGCTGTTGAGAATCCCAAGGTGAATCTTTTTACGCTGGAGTCATTTCGCCGCGGAGAATTTGAGGTGCAGGACCTTGCCAGTCAGTGCATCGGGTTGGTTGCCGCGCCGAAATCGGGCGAACGCTGGCTTGACGCCTGCGCTGGAGCGGGCGGTAAAACGCTGGAACTCGCCGATCTGATGGAGCGCACCGGTACGGTGGTCGCTTGTGACATTCGCGGTTATAAACTCGATGATTTGCGTACCCGCGCCCGGCGGGCCGGCTTCCCGAATATCCGAACGAAAGAGTGGGATGGCAAGCCGTTCAAGGATAAGATGCGGGAACAATTTGACGGCGTTCTCGTCGATGCTCCCTGTTCCTGTTCCGGCGTATGGCGGCGGAACCCGGACGGGCGCTGGACACTGAAACCGGAGGATGTGACGGAGGCCGCGGCGCTTCAGCTCCGTATTCTGGAAGCCGCTTCGACGGCGGTGCGTCCCGGTGGAGTGTTGATTTATGCGACCTGTTCACTTTTTTCGCATGAGAATGAAGAGGTGGTGAAGGCATTCCTCGCCGCGCATGCTGAGTATGGGCTGGAGGCGTTCGACCATCCGCTCACCGGGGAACGTTGCGACGGAATGTTGCCGCTCCTCAGTTTCGACGGAGATTGCGACTCGATGTTTGTGGCGCGGTTGCGCCGGACGGAGGAGGCGGGGGAGTGAAGAAGCCGTTTCATATCGTTCTCGTTGCGCCGGAGATTCCGCAAAATACCGGAACCATCGGGCGGCTGTGCGTGGCGAACGACGCGAAACTGCATCTGGTGAAACCGCTCGGTTTCTCGCTTGACGAAAAGCACCTGAAGCGCGCCGGGATGGACTACTGGCCACACCTCGACCTTGCGATATATGAGAATTGGGATGAATTTCTGGCTGCCAATCCCGAGGCGCATCTGCTTTTTTTTACGACGAAAGGGGAGGCGACGATCTGGGACGTCGCGTACCCGGAGGCGTGCTATCTGGTCTTCGGCAGCGAGTCACATGGGCTTCCGTCGGAGTTTTATGAGCGCTATCGCGAACAGCTCGCGGTCATTCCGATGGAAGGAAAATTTCACCGGAGCTTGAATCTCGCCAACGCCGCGAGTATTGTATTGTACGAAGCCATGCGACAGGCAAGACGCTGACAGGAGGACGGAACGGAAATGAATCGGGGAATCGGAACATATATCACCTGCACTTTGTTCGGACTGCTGTTGCTGTTGCTGCTCCCACTGGTGTTGATCCTGTTGCTGGTGCTTGGCGTCATTCAGATGATTACCGGTCGAAAACTCTTTTATATGAGCCGCTTTCGCCCGATGGGCCGCCGCCGCGAACCGGAGGAGGACCCCGCCGCTGAAGAGGACGTCGAGATCCGTGCCAGCGAAGCGATCATCGACGCCGAAATCGTCGATCTCCCGGATGAACCGCCTGCTCAATTGGACGGGATGAGCGATACCGAAAAGCCCTGACGAAACGAGGGGTTTCGCCCGGTTGCGTGATGGTGCGCTCAGAGCGTACGGATCAAGGTCTTGATCTCGAACGGACGGAAACTGACACGATTCCCGGTGATGGGGTGCGTGTTTTCTTCCATGAGATCTGCTTCCTGCCAGATGCCGTTTCCCGCCTCCGGTAATTCCAGTTCCGCCACTTCTCCCATGGCCTCGAAGCAACGAAAAACGATGTCTTTGCCGTTTTCCGCCGGTTTGACGCCGCTGACGATTACGGTGCTCCGGGCGGAGTCTGGCATGGCAGGGAGGCGTAATCCCGGCTCGTCGGAATAAGCGGCGCAAGCGACCGCCGCAGTTCGGAACGGCGCATTCAGCTCCCAGCCGGTGCGAAATTCGGGAAAGGCTTCCGCTTTATGTGGCGTGATCCGGTAGCGGAATGAGTATTCCCCGCATGGCGGCCGTTGTATTCCGGTCTGTGAGCCGTCTTCTTCGATTCGGACGCCGCCCGACGTCCAGCCGATTCCTCGAATCATGCAGTTTCGCATGGTGTTGCCGTCAAATGTCCACATGCGATGGTCGGCGGCTACGGTGACGCCGCTTCGTGCATCCCCGATATCCACCCAGTCGCGCACCAGTCGGATATTCCGGGTGGGGGCGTTCTCATCGGCGGCGCTTTCGCCGTTGGTTCCATACATCGTTTCCGGGTAGCGGATCATGCCGAACGGGGTACCGTAACAGATTTCTCCGTTTTCCGCCGACGCGAAGGGGAAGCATTGCTCGAGCCGGACATACCGGATTTCATTCCACCGGATCGTATTCTCCATCTCCAGCTCCGGCGCGTTGGCGGAAAGGGTGAGACGTTGATGAAACGGCTGGCCGCAGATGCTGCCTCGGATCTCCGCCCGGCAGTAGACCGCGTTCTCCTCGGTGATCTCGACTTGATCGATCAGAGCGGGGAACACGCGACCGCTGAGCTGCATATTGTAAATGTACTCGCCTCGCGTTTCCTCAATTCCGATGATTCCGGCGCGCTCGAACAGCAGTCGGTCATTCTGCTTGTCGAAGAGCGACAGCTCCCCGGTCGCGCGGCTGATTTCGAGCCGGAAGAATGCGTTTTCAACGGTTTCGCTGCCGAGATTGCGCCCGGCGTTGCGGCGATCCTCGGCGCGGTCGCTCCGGATTGTGAATGGAGAATCGAAAGAGCGTCCCTCTTCCCGAAGTTCGACATAATAGGTTTTGCAGCCGAATGCGGGCACGTCTTCCGCGTAGAACGAAAGTTCCAGCGTGTCGGCCAACATCATCAGGTGGTTTTCCTTTTTATACGGAATTTCACACCCGGTTTCGTCAATCAATCGGAACGGACGATACGGGTGCCTCTCGTAATGTTGCGTCGACAGGAAGCCCTCGTCGAACTGTGTGGCGAACGAGCTGCCGTAACAGGCCGCGCGTGCCCGGACGATTCCACTTCGCTTCCAGGAGAGTGGGTTGAAGACGACGATCGGTGCCGCCGTTTCGGATGGCGCGGTCGTCCGGGCGGCAATTCTCCGGCAATCGCGTTCTGCGATGTTCCGTGCGGTCATTTCCGCGAGGAGTTTAAGGTTCCGTTTATCGGCGTCGGCAAGATCGCCGCCGATACCGTTTTGATTGTGATCCATCGAATCGAGCAGATGCAGCCAGGCTTGTTTCCGCTCCGTGGCTGAGTCGTTGCGATACCCGGTGAGGCGGTTGAGAGAAGCGAAGAATTCCGCTTCCCGCATGGCGTTTTCCGCCGGGATGTCGAGCGGCCAGAGATCCGGCCACGAGCTTTCGATGTTTGGCCAGGTGCTGGGTATTTCTCCGGCTAATTCCTGTGTCACGACCTCCCGGGTACGATCGAAGAATTCACGGAAGGTGGAGAACACAAATTCCACCGCATCCGTCCGGCTCAATTCGCGGATACGTTTCAGTATGTTGGCGTTGAGCACGTAAAGATCCATCCCCCAATGGAAAATCTGCGGGTGATCGACCGCATCGAAGTAAGGGAGGAATTCCGGCAGTTTCTCCCGCATCTCCTCGACACTTTTGCGGGAGAGGAGGGTGCAGAGATCCCCGTAATGCTTTGGGCAATAGGCACGGACGGCGGTGCCGTCGGGCGCTCGCCACAGCACGTGGTCGGTATGTTCCCGGAATCCGCGTGAAAGCACGATTCCGTTCATTCCCGCCAGCGCGGCAATCTGCGGAAGCTGGGCGGTTACGCCGGGAATATCGGACAGGCTCATGACGGTCGGAATTGCATCCAGCTCTTTCCTGCAAAACTCTTTCCCGTAAAGCAGATTTCGCACGGTGGTCTCGCCGGAGGGGAGGTGGGAGTAGAGGATGGCGCGCATCGGAATGACTTCCAACTGCCCTTTTCGGATCAACCGCTTCATTCTCTCCCGATCCTCCGGGAAGCAGTCGAGGTGATTCTCCATGAAGTTGACCGCTTCGATCATGAACCTGTAATCCGGTTCGGCTTCAAGGAGGTCGAGCGCGGTGGAAATCACTCTGCTTCCGCGCGACAGACACTCCTCCCGGGTTCCCGCCCAAAAAAGATCAAGGTGAGAAAATGGAACGGTGAATGCTTGCTTTTTTATTGTCATTTTCTGTTTCCCTGCATATTGTTACAGTAATCCTGAGCGGGCGATTCCCGTGGCTACGCCCCGGATGGCATCCAAAATATTTCGGCGGCGTTCTTCCTGAAACCGGTATTCGGGGACGAATACGCCGACTGCCGCGACCGTCTTGCCGTCCAACCGGATCGGGCAGGCGATCATGGCGACCTCCGAGTCGGTTTCAAGGAGATACTCCTGTCGGGCGATGACGTCGAGCTCCCGTTGAAAATCCTCCCGGTTTTTGACTGTCTTCCACAGTTTTTCCGGCGGGCCGTTTCGCTCGAAGCATTTTTCCTGCTGTTCGCGGCACAGTCCGGCCATCAAGATGCGCCCGGAGACGCTGCGGCAGGGATTTTCCACTTCGGGATACAGGCGACTCGACACCTGTATCGTATGCGTTGACGTTTCGCAGCAGACAATATGCCGCCTGGAGTCAAGCAACTCCGAAACGCAGATGTACTCCCCGAATTGATGGCGAAAATCCTGAAGAAACGGCAGTGCCGCTCTGCGCAACGGATTGCGATCCTGATAGAAGCGCGCGAGGTTTGCCGTCCGTTTTCCGAGCAGATAGCCGGTCTTTCGCCCGGCGAATTCCAGATATCCGAGTTGATTCATCGTGCGGACGATTTTGGAGACGGTGGGAACCTTCAGCTCCGTCGCCTCCGCCAGCGCGGAAATGGTGTGCGGCGAGTTCGGCGACTCCGCGATTCGTTCCAGAATCCGAAACGCCCGTTCGATGACCTGAATTCCTTCCATCGGCATATCCTCCTACGGCTTTTCTCTAAGAGTATTCTCTATTCGGAGGAAAATCAATGCGGATACAGGATGAAATACGATGTTTTCTACGATTGGGAGAGAACCAGTGTTTTTTATTCCGGCCTTTTCCGATAGGCGCGTGGCGAAACGCCGTAGCGGCGCTGGAAGAGTTTGGTGAAATAGTTGCTGTCGGGGAATCCGTGGCGCATGGCGACTTCCGCAATCGGATGCCCGGTGATACGTAACTCTTTGGCGGCGCGCTCCAGACGCAGATCCAGCAGATATCCGATGGGGGGGCGGTGGAACGCCCGGCGGAACATGCGGATCAGCGTACATCGGGAGCATCCGCCGATGGCGGCGAGTGTGTCGAGCGTCAATGGTTCGGCATAATGAATTTCGATATAGTCGGTCACGCGGGTCAGGCGGTCGAGTTCGTCGTCCCCCGCGGTCGTTTCCTCCGGATGGGCGCGGCAGAGCTGCCCGATGAGCGTCATAAAACGGAAGCGCAGAAAATAGCTCCATCCCGGATTCCGGCGTTGCTGTTCGATCAACATTGCGCTCATCTCGCCTTCCGCTCTCCGCAATTGTGCGTCGTCGAGCGAAAGCGTACCCACCGGTTTGTCGGAGCCGGAAAAGCGGGAGGCGGCGGGGAAAAGCATGCGGTATCCCGCCGTTTCCGCCAGCTCTGCCAACGGCAGCGACAGTTCTTCCGGGATGAACAGGATATTGGCGATTTCGAGCTTCTCCGTATCCTCGTATGTATGCCTCACGCCGGGTGGAATCAGCAACACATCGCCGCGCCGGATCGGGCTGCCGCCGTTTGCGGTCAGGTGCATCCCCCGGCCGCGTCGCACCAGCACCAGTTCGTGAAACAGGTGTGTGTGCGGAATGTCGTTCGGCTGGCGGAAGTTGAAGATCCGCAATGGCAGTTCCGGCAACAGTGCCCGTCGGTCAAGCATGGCGATCCGGCTCATGGTTCTCCTCGGTTGGTCTTTTTGATCATAATGTACTGTTAAGAGATCATTTTATCAAGGTTTTTTGTGCGATTTGTATTATTTTTAAAGGAGAATGCAACCGTTTTACAGAAAACGAAATTTGAGGGAGCTATGAAAAAACTTGTTTACGCCAATGCCGTCGCGGATGATCGGGTTCGTAAAATCGTTCCGCCGGTTCGGGTTGTCCGCGAATTGGGGGGCGTGGTCGATTCTTCCGCGCTGATCGGGGTGGCGAATGCACAGAGCTTTGTCCACTTCAATCCGAAGGTCTGCGTGATGCGGCCGGGGAGCGAACTGATCCTTGATTTCGGCGTGCAGCTTCATGGCCTGTTGACGGTTAATACCGCTTGCATGAAACTCTCGCGTTGTCGTGTCACCTTCGGCGAATCGGTGTCGGAAACGCTGGGCGAGCCGACGCAGGATCATGCGATTCACCGCGAAACGCTGACGATTCCGCAATTGGGTCAAGTGTTTTTCGGCGAAAGCGCATTCCGCTTTGTTCGGCTCGAAGTGCCTGCCGACGCGGAAGAGATTCAACTGATCGGTGTTACCGTTACCGCCATTTACCGTGACTGGGAATATCGCGGTATGTTTGAATCCGACGACGCGCGGCTGAACCGCATTTGGGAGGTCGCCGCTTACACGGTTCATCTGAACTGTCAGCAATATATCTATGACGGGGTCAAGCGCGACCGACTGGTCTGGATGGGGGATCTGTATCCCGAAATCCGCACCATTCTCGCGGTGTTTGAAGATAGCGCGTTGATTGAGAAAAGCCTCGATTTTGTACGCGACCGTACGCCGGACGATAAATGGATGAACGGAATTTCGAGCTACTCCTGTTGGTGGATTCTCTGCCTGCGTGATCTCTACCTCTACCGCGGCGATTATGCTTATCTGAAAGAGCAGAAGGGCGCGTTGATCAAACTGCTCCAGCGGCTACTCGGTTGTATCGGCCCGGATGGGGTGGAGCAACTGACCGACCTCCGTTTTCTCGACTGGTCGACCAACGACAACGAGAATATCAAACACGCCGGGCTTCAGGGGCTTCTGGCATGGGCGTTCGACTGCGGTGCCGATCTGATGTCCGAGCTGGGCGACTCCCGCTTGGCGCTTCGCTGTCGTGCCGGGGCCGCGAAGCTCCGGACGGTTGCGCCTGATTGTCACGGCAGTAAAATCGCCGCCGCCATGCAGATGCTCGGCGGCGTCGGCGATCGGGCGAAGCTCAGTTCCGAAATCATGCAGCGCGATCCTTATCGCGGCGTCAGCACGTTTTACGGTTATTTTGTGTTGCTGGCGCGCGCCGAGGCGGGCGATCTTCCCGGTACGCTCGACCTCATCCGCAATTATTGGGGACGCATGCTGGATTTCGGCGCTACCACGTTCTGGGAGGATTTCGATCTGGACTGGACGGCGAATTCCTTCGGCATCGACCAGCTTCCGGTAGCGGGAAAGAACGATATTCACGCTGATTTCGGCAAATATTGCTACAAGGGATTGCGGCACAGCTTGTGCCATGGCTGGGCGGGCGGCCCGGCGGCATTCCTGACGGAGAAGGTGCTCGGCGTTCGTCCGGTTGCTCCCGGATTCACACAGGTTCGGATTCAGCCGGAACTCGGAAACCTCAAGCGGGTCGAAGGCGTTCAACCGACTCCATTCGGCGATATCGAAATCTCGGTTCGTCGGGTAGGAAATCGCGAGCGAAAACTGGTGAAGCTCCCGCGTGAGATTCGCGAGGTTTGACCGTTCGTCGACGAGAAATCCTCCTTCGGCGTTTGATGGACGACGCCGGGGAGGATTTTTCACTTTTTCCTCTTTGGCATGGGCTTGACAAGCCCGGCGGCGGGTTATATTGTATGGAATCATATTAGTGCAAGGAGTGCCGCCAATGAGCTATATTGTGGAACCGCGCATCGCCGGGTTGTTGCTGGGAGCCGCAGCCGGAGATTCTCTGGGGCTTCCCGGGGAACGGCTCTGTCGCAAAACATGGGCGCGACGCTTTCCCGGGCCGCTGCATCAGCGTTTCCTGTTCGGGCGCGGCATGATCAGCGACGATACCGAGCTGATGATTATGACGGCGCAGGCGGTGCTGGCGTCGGGTGGCGACGAAGAGAGCTTTCTGTTGTCGTTCAGTTGGCGACTGCGGTATTGGCTGTTGCTTTTTCCCGCCGGGTGCGGCTGGGCGACGCTTCGGGCGGGGATTCGGCTTTGGGCCGGAGTTTCTTACCGCGAGAGCGGGAGCGCCTCGGCCGGGAACGGCGCGGCGATTCGGAGCGCCGTTTTTGGCGCGCTGTTTCCGGACCCGATCGAACGGCGTGAATTTGTCCGGCTCGGCACACGGGTTACCCACAGCGATCCACGTGCGTTCTTGGGGGCGCTGGCCGTGGCGGAGATGGCCGTGCTGGCCATCAACACCCCCGTGGGGCAGAAACCCGGAATGGAAGATCTCTGCTCCCGCCTCCGCAATTTGAATCTCAAAGATGAAGAGTGGCGCGATCTGATCTGCCGGATGGAGGATGGCTGGCAAAAGGGCGTTTCCGTTGCGGATTTTGCCATATCGCTCGGTTTGCAGGACGGCGTGACCGGCTATGTTTATCATACGGTTCCGGTCGCACTGTACGGGTGGTACACGCACTACGGTGATATTGCGGCGACGCTGAATGCGGTGATTCCCTGCGGCGGCGATACCGATTCCACCGGAGCGATTGCCGGAGCGTTGGCCGGAGCCTCGGCCGGTGCTGCTGCGATTCCCGGCGAATATCTCAACCGGTTGTTGGAATATCCCTACGATGTCGCTTACCTGCGACGTCTGGCGACGCAGCTTGCCCGGTTCTCGCTGGGAGTTCCCGCCTCGGCGGTTCCGGCGGCTTACCCGGCGCTTCTATTGCGTAATTTGCTGTTTGGCGGCACCGTGATAGGGCATCTGGTGATCCGTGCGGTTCTGTATTGTCTCGGTCGCTGAGGAGGAACGTGAAGTTCTGCCGACTTTTTCGGAATCGGCCTTGATAATTCGCGGCTTATCAACTATATTCGAGTGTGCCGGAAAGAGCTGTCGCCCCGATGAGAATAGGATACCGAATGAAATTAGTCAAGTCACTTAAGCGGATTGCCCGCTATTGCTACCTGAAAATGGTGAAAGAAAAGGGGCCGCCGGAATATGTCGCTCGCGGGTGGGCGGTCGGTGTTGCCGCAAACTGGATATTGCCGATCGGGCAGATGCCGCTTGCGCTTGCGCTTTCTTTTTTATTCCGGGGCTCGAAAATCGGCGCACTGCTCGGTACCTGGCTCACCAATCCGTTGACGACGCTTTTCCTTTATCCGTTGCAGTGCTATGTGGGCAGCCTGATCCTGAGCAGCCTTTCGCTTGGGCGCTACCTTTCGTTCTCCTATTTTGAGCAGGCGCTGCATGTGGTGATCGAGGACAAGTCCTGGGATACGACACTGGAGGCGATTCGCGGTGCGAGCTTCGACGTCGTCTTTTCGTTTCTGGTCGGCGGAGCGGTTTTTGTGGTAATCTCCGCGCCGGCGACCTACTTCCTGACGCATTCCATCGTCACCCGCTTCCGCCGGATACGCGAAAAGCGCGCCGCACTCAAGCGGGCGGCGCGACAGGAGTGCGCCGCTCAGCAAGATTCCAACTGACCTCAGATGATCTCTAGGCCGTTGCGGTCGGGAAGAGCCGGGAACGGCCGGTGCGGTTCGCTCTGGTAGAAGTAAGCCACGGAAGAGATATCATCCTGAAGCGGCAAGTAACGTCCCTTGTCGCGCCACCCGATTGCTTGGATCGTTATCTTCAGCTCTTTTTTGAAGTGAACTGGATCGAGAATATGAAAACGGTAGAGGCTGTGCCGTGATCCCGTTTTATTTTCTCCGCCGAATGGATAGCCGAGATAAGGAGCGGAAAAGGTCCCGTTGAAGCACCATGCGCCGCCGAAATAGTCCTCGGTTCCGGTGCCGCAGATGGTCGGGAACTCATTGTCGCCGTCGAGGAACATCTTGACTTCGCCTTCTCCCCACCAGCCATCGTTGTTTTGCTGCCATGTCATATAGCATCCGGCAAAATGGCCGTGGCCTTTCACCTGATCCAGAATGACGTAGTCGTCGCCGTATTTGAGCGGGTTAGTCCGGTTGAATTGAGCGTGAAAATAGGCGTCTCCCGCCGGCTCGTCCAACTCTTCGTAATCGATGGAGTAATAAAATCCGCTGACGGTTTCATCCTGTAGAAGGTTTTCTACTGTGACTTTCGCGTGTTTCGAGAACGGCATGGGGAAATAGCAATTCATGCCGTTGGTCGGGTTGACATTGATCGGAATCGCCATAATTTTGGTCGTATGCCTGGCGGCGTTGCAGAAGAAATCGCCAAGCGGAACCTCGACACTTGGCGCCGGTTCGCCGTCCCAGTACATGCGGAGGACAAGATTGCGAAAATGTTTGGCGTCGACTGTGATCCAGATATGGCGGATGCAGCCGGGGCCGTCGACGTCCATCAGCGTGGTGACTTTGGCGGGGGGGAGTTGAATATAGGGGCGGACCTTCCATTTCTGTCCGAGTTCCCGGGCACAGGTCTGGTTGTACCACGTCTGTCCGATTTTCGTCACCTCCGGTTGCGGCGTGTCGGAGACTTCGGCCATTCCTCCGCGACCGGGTGTGCCATAGACATTTTCGCCGGAAATCGACCGGGTGCGGGCGGTGGAGAGTTTCATCAGGGAATCAAGCGAGTTCATTGCATTTTCTCCTTGGTTGAAGATGGCTGACTTGTCTTTTTCGGTTTCTCTGCATATATTATACTGCATGAAAGTCGCTGGGTACATAGCATAAACGATTGCATGGATGGCAGAAACGATGAAGTTGCGAACCCTTGAGTTCCAGAATCCGCGCTGCTCCGGTGCGGTTGTCGTCTCCGGCGTCGGCGTAAAGGAAGAGATGCCGCCTTGCCGGGTAACCCGCCCGCGCGGAACCGGTGACCGTCTGCTGATGTTTTTCCCGCAGCCGGTATGTCTGCGGATCGGTGAAGAGGAGATCCATACCACGACTCCGGTATTGCGGCTGTGGAGGGATGAGGACGGGCATTTCTACGGCAATACGGATCGGAAATGGCTGCATAGTTGGGTGCATTTCCATGGCGGGCGCATTCCCGCACTGCTGGCCGAAGCCGGGTTGGAAGAAGAATTTTGTGTGGAATGGTATGACGGCGAACGGCTGGAAGCTTATCTCTCGTTGATTTATCGGGAAATTACAGGGGAGGCGGAGCCGGATGGACGATTGCTGGAGCATCACTTCGCATCGCTTTTTCTGGAAATCGCCCGTGGCCGGAGCAATGCCGCCCGCTCGAATATTCCGAAAGAGTGGCTCGAAATTCGCCGCTTTATCGGGTCGAACCCGGAGAAGACGTTGAATGTCAAGTTATTGTCCCGAATGATGAATCGTTCGGCTCCGGCGTTTTCCGCGAGTTTTCGCCGCTACTTCGGCATCTCGCCGATCCATTGCCAGCTGGATGCACGGATGGAGCTGGCGCGACATTTATTGCACGGCAGCTCTTTGTCAATCAAGGAAATAGGTGACCGGTGCGGATATGCCGATCCGTTTCAGTTTTCTCGCATGTTCCGTCGCCGGATCGGGGTCTCTCCTTCGCGTTGGCGATCCGTACAGGGCGAGTGATGCGGCTTGCTGAAGTCTATCGCTTTCAGGGTCAACTCTTTCCATCTCTCATTCTGGAAATGGTGAATTTGGTGGCGGGAAAGTGAAGAAAGCTCATTATTTTAGTACTTTCAGACTTGAAAAATAGAAAAATACAGCTATATTCCTTAGGATAACCTAAATAGAGACTTTTTTCGATTTTTGATCGATTTGATTTTTAACGTTCCGCAAGTTTTGGGGGTAGAAGAGATTATGGAATTCAAATTGGTAATGAGAGCAGGAACGCTCGGCCTTCTCCTGGCCGCGGCAGGGTGTTATGAATATCCTCCCGCACCGACGTCGACCATGGGCGATACCTATACCCTGCGTCAGCAGGACGGCGCCGACCGTCTTCTGGACGGTATCTCCGCCCTGACGCTGGCGGATGCACAGCAGATCGCGATCAAAAACAACCCGACGTATATCGCCGCCTACCATGCGGTGAATGCCGCCCGGATGCGCTATCTTCAGGCATGGGGCGCTTACTCCCCGACAATCGGCGCGACCTTCTCGATGGGCAATACGCATAACTGGACGCGGAACACCAAAAATATGTCGTATGACGGCGCTCCCACCCGGACGCAGACTTTCTCCACCAATACCGGAATCAGCGCCAACTGGCTGCTGTTCGACGGTCTGGCTCGTGAGTTCACGGTGAAGATTTACGAACACAATTACGATTACCAGAAGCAGCTGGAAGAAGATGAAGCTCGTTCGATGATGCGGGCCGTCGCTTACGCTTACAATACGGTTCTGCTCGCAATCGAGAATCGCCGAATCGCGGAAGAGGATAGCGAGTTCCAGCAGTCCAGCTTGCGCGACACGCAGCTCAAATACGAAGCCGGAACCGTTCCGCTCAGCGATGTGCTGAACTTTGAAATTGCCGCGAACTCGGCCGAGTCGAATAAGATTACCGCGGACTACCAGTACGAAGTGGCGATCTATGCGCTGGCGGTTCTGATGGGGTACCCCGAAGGGAGTTTCCCGAAGGATCTCCGTTTTCCGTCGGATTTCAAGACCAACTTCAGCGAACTTCCCGCAACGGATATTTATCTTGATACGGCGCTTGCCAATCGCCCGGACCTCAAAGCGTACCGCGAACAGCTGGAGATTGCGAAATATCAGATGTACCAGACCTGGAGTACTTATTCTCCGACGGTCAACGCGTACTTCAACTTCGGTTACGGCACGAGCCTTAACCATCATCGCTCCGGCTGGGAAGGGATGTACGGTTCCAACCGCGCCCCGGGCAACACTTACAGCGAATCCCCGTCGATGGGGTATGGCCTGACCGCCGACTGGATGATTTTCAACGGTTTGATCCGTGAAAACAAGATCCGTGAATATAAGGCGAATCTTGCGGTTGCCGAATTCTCCGCCGCGGCCAAGTGGCTTGAGGTGATCAGCGAAGTGCGCACCGCGTATGCCAACTATGCGCAGAGCGTCCGGCAGACCCGGCTCTTTGAGAAAACCCGCGATCTTTCCGCTCAGCAGCGTGACCTGGTGGATGAAGGATACAAGGCGGGTAACACAGAGCTGACCCGCTTGAACGAGGCGCAGCGCGACTTGGTGGAGGCGGAAACCAACCTCGCCAGCAGCTACATCAATATTCAAAATGCCAAGGCGCAGCTTGATGCGGCGGTGGGCATGAATTCGGCCGCTTACTATGGCGACCCGGAACGTGTTTCGCCGGGCGTGCTGCAGAATACTCCGGTTGCGAACGGCGAAGAGAAGCCGGCACAGCCGGCGGCGGAGAATACCGCAGTCGCCAAAACGGAAGAGGCCGGCGCGGTAGTGGTGGAAGAGCCTGTTGTTCCGGCGGATGGCGCGAAAGCCCCGCCGATCCCGGCGGATCCGACCAAGGCGCCGGAGACGAAGTGACGTCTCGGAGCTTGAATGGTTGCCGCCGGACCCCCCGGCGGTTTTTGTGTTTTCCGGGTTGAGAGATCCGGTAGGGAGATGATATGATATTCCGAAATAAAAAACGATATGTGGTTCACACGATGGGCGACCCGGTCTTGCGGCAAGTGGCTCGTCCAATTGCACTGGTGACGCCGGAGTTGCGGGAGCTTTCCGCCCGGATGACCGAGGCGGTGAATGCGTTTGAAGGAGTCGGTCTTGCCGCTCCTCAGGTCGGGGAGTCGGTGCGGATGGTTGTGCTGAATCTGCCGATGGAATCGATGAGCGACGTTCCGAGCCCTGGAGAGAAGGCGTTGTTGCCGCGGATGCCGATGACTGTAATCAATCCCGAAATCGTTTCGAGTTCTTCGGAAATGGAGTGCCGTGACGAGGGGTGTCTTTCGCTGCCGGACGTATGGGCTCCGGTAGAACGTCCTGTGCGTGTTTTTTTCCGAGCGCAAACGCTGGATGGCGAAATGCTGGAGTTTGAATGCGGCGGATTGCTGGGGCGTTGCATCCAGCACGAACTGGATCATCTGGACGGCAAGCTCTTTGTCGACCGGGTGGAACCGGTTGAACTCGGAAAGATCGAGCGCGATTTGCGGCAGATGCAGCGATATGGCGAAAAACATCATTTTCACCGAGTCAAGGTAAAGTAATACGATGAATGAGCGGGTCGGTTTTATCAAGGCGCTTTGGGGCAGTTGTTGCGGGACCGGGATTTTCCCCCGGTTGCGCCGGAACTCCTATGTGAGAACACTGCTTCATCTGTTCCTGATTTCGGTGTTGTGCGCAGGGTTTATTGCGACGGCGCAGAGCATCCGCGCCGCGCGGCAGATCCGGGAATTCGCCAATTGGTTTGAGCATTCTTTCGGCGGGATTCGTGTGGATGAGAACGGTATGTTCCCGGAGAAGAATCCGGAGACGGCACGTGAGGTTCCTTTGTACGCCACCGGGGAGGGGAAGATGTTTTATTTTCCCGCGATCCCGGAAGGCGGAATCGTTCTGCCGGAGCAGGAGTTGGTGTTGATGAATCATGCGTTTATCTGGACGCCGAGGCGGACGATCGCGCTGGGACGCCTGTCGGGTGCGGATGATTGGAAATGTATGGATCTTCCGGTCGGTCAAACGCTGCTGATGCCGGGAAGCATGAAGACGATGACGAATTCGGCGTTGACGCAATATCTGGCGGGGTTGCAAAATCCGACGGGAACACTGCCGCACCTTGCCGGAAAAACGGAGCGTCTTTCTTGGAACCAGATGGCGCCGGTCGCTGTCGGTGTGGTTGCGGTGTTTTTGTTGATTGGGAATTTTTTGAAGGTATTTCTATTGTCGCTTCTTTATACCGGCGTGTTTGTTTTAACGTTCCGGTTGGGCGGCGGGAATCGCTGGAAGGCGTTTACGTTGGGAGAGTTTTGGCGAATCGGAATTTATGCCGGGTTCCCGGTGATGCTGATCGCCTCGTGTTTCCCCGCGTTTGAGTTGCCGTTCCTGCAATACGGCATGGTTTATATGATTGGGCTGGTGATATACTGGCTGGTGATCGCCAGCTGGATGGAACGATCCGGAATCGAAGGAGGGGAGAGTTCAAATGAGTGATACAAAAGATTTCTTGCGGATGCCGAATTGGTATCCGGTTCTGGCCGGGCATACGTTCCTGACCTCATTTGTCAAGATGCGCTCGGACGTGATCGCCGCGCTGGCGGCGGGCGACACCGGGGAGTATGGATGTAACGTTGCCGTCAACTCAATTCTGGAGGATCTGCGGCAGCCGCTCGGAGCGATTCCGGGTAATGCGTTTGCTTGTGTGGATACTTGTGCCCCGACCGATACGGAGCGCTTCGAGTTGAAGCGCGGCGCTGTATACTCGCCCGCCAGCACCTGGAAATTTCTGGCGCTGAGTGACAAGGTGCGCGCCGCGGCCGCATCGGGGCAGGCGGAGAACATCTGTTTGCGTCCGTTCCGACGCATGAACCGGACGCGCGAGTTCCGGCTTTTCATCCGTGACGGAAAACTGAACGCGATGAGCCAGTACCATCTGATCCGCCATTTCCGACGGTTGGAAGGGGTTCGCAACTCTTTCTGGGAACAGGCGGCCGATTTTATCGATCGCATTGCCTGGTTGCTGCCGATCAAGACACTGGTGATGGATATTTACTTCACCAGCAGCGGAAAGATCATGATTATCGACCTGAACCCTTGGGGGGAGCCGACGGACCCGTTGCTTCTGCGCTCTTGGGAGCATGACTGGAGCAAACCGGCCGGGATCGTCCTGATGGACCCGCCGACGCAGATCTCTGGCGATGTGAACGTATCGTTCTGAGCCGGAGTAAGAAACCGCCGCAATCGGATGTAATCTGACTGCGGCGGTTTTTTATTTGAATCAAACTTCTTAGAGCGGATTTCAAACGTCCTGAATCTGTTTTTCGCGTCGCAGAAAGTAGATTCGCTGCACCGGCATGTCGGTCGGGGTTCAGGGGCGAAGCGCTTGATCGCCGCAGGTGAAATCCCGGTTGACTACTCCGTCTGGACGCAGCCGTCGAGATATTTCAGTTTGGCGGGGGAGCGAAGATTTTCAATGATTTTCGCTTCGATTTGCCGGATGCGTTCTCGCGTGAGGTTGAAGCGTTTGCTGATTTCAACCAGGGGGAGGCACGGTTGACCGAACAGCCCGAAGCGCAGAACGATGATCTGTTGATCGCGTTCCGGCAGGGTGCGCAACATCTCGTAGAGTTTTTCATACAGCAGGTTCCGGGCAAATTCGCGCACTGGATTGGCCGAATTGTCATCTGCGATCAGATCTTCCAGCATTGCGCCGTCTTCGCTGTTGGCGATCGGGGCCTGAAGGGAAATGGTCTGACAGGACATTTTTTTGATCGCGCTTACGCGAGCGACAGGCATCTCCAGCATGGCTGCGAGCTCTTCGATTTCCGGTTCCCGTCCGTTGGCTTGAATAAAGCGTTGCTCGGCCCACAGCATCGAATTGATGGCGTGTACCATATGGGCGGGAATGCGGATGACGCGCGACTGCTCCGCAATCGAGCGGGAAATATTATGTTTGATCCACCAGCTGGCATAAGTCGAGAATTTGTTACCGAGCCGGAAGTCGAATTTCTCCAGTGCCCGCAACAGCCCGAGGTTTCCCTCTTGGATCAGGTCGTTGAACGGCAATCCGCGGTTGCGGTACTTCTGGGCAATGCTGATAACGAGGCGAAGATTCGCTTCGATCATCTTTTGGCGCAGCTCTTGCAATCTCTCGTGCGTGTCGAGCAATTCACGGATGCTGAGTGTAAATTCTTCCAGCGTCATCAAAAAGCGTTCTTCCAGCATCTGCTGCCGTTGACGGTTGACCGGGCCGGGGGTGAACTCAATCCGGCTGTCCAGTGTGATGTTCGGTTGAAGCACTTTGATCCAGTCGATAACCAGTTGGAAATATTCGCTGATATGGTCGCCGGAAACGTCGAATCGGGAGAGGGTTCGGCCAAGCGCCTCCCGGCACGCGGGATACTCTTTGGTTCTGGCTTTGAATGAGGTGGAGAGCTCGGCATAGCTTTGTTTCAGCTCCTCACGCCATGAGGAAAGCTGAGCGAGAAGCTCGCCCGGAGAAATCTCTTCTTTTCGCAGCGACGACGGCTGAAAATAGTTGGCCGGGTCGGAGTTGGAATTCAGGCAATCGTCCAGCAGCCGCAAATGCTCCAATGTAACGAAGCCGAATGAGTGGAGTTTCTCCCTCATCTGGCGCGCGGTCGCATCGATTTGCCTGCCGAGCTCCTCTTGTTGTTCCGGCGGAAGCGGCGGGAGTTTCCCGATCTGCCGCAGATAGCTGGAGAGGGAGTCCGCGAAATCATCGATTACGGCAGTCTCCGGAGCTGCGGAAGCCTTCGGATTTTCCGATGTTTCATCGTTTTGAGTAGAGCTCATATCCCCTTATCCGGCGTATTTAAGAACTCCGGACGCGATACGGCCGGGATTCTATTGATTTTTTATGATTGTCGTTCGCCGCAGATTCGATGTGGCGCGGCAACAAAAATATATTCCAATAGTTACTATAATACAGAAAAAGGAAACTTCAACTTTTCCTGACCCCTCCTACCTTATTTTATGTTTTTTTTCAAAACTTCCCACCCCGGTATTGTGGATTCAGACAAAAAGTGTTACATTGATTTGTACACAATGCAGGAAGGAGACGCTCGATGACGCGGGACAAGCTTGAGATATTGGCAACCCGGATCCGACAGGCCCGGGGAGAAGAGGTTGCCGATTTGGTGATTCGGGACACTACGGTTTTCTGTCTCACCACTGGAGAGATGCTGGCCGGAGATGTGGCGATTTGTGCGGACACCATTGTCGGCGTGGGAGAAACGTTTCGGGGCAGGCGTGAAATTAATGGGCGCGGGTTAACGGTTGTTCCCGGCTTTGTCGACAGTCATGTGCATATCGAATCCTCGCTGCTCTCTCCGCAGGAATACGAACGCTGTGTTTTGCCGCACGGAACGACTACCGCATTTTGCGATCCGCACGAACTGTCGAATGTAGCGGGAAAAGCCGCATTGGACTACTTTTTCGCCTCGGCGGAGACGATGTGCATGGATCTGCGAATCGGCCTGAGTTCCTGCGTCCCCGCCACGCATCTGGAGACGGCCGGAGCTGTGCTGAGCGTGGAGGATCTGGCGGAATACCGTGATCATCCGCTTGTTTTCGGGCTTGCGGAATTTATGAACGTACCGGGGGTGCTTCATCGTGATCCGGCTGTGTTGCGGAAATTGGCGGAGTTTTACGGTGGGCACATTGATGGACATTGTCCGCTG
This sequence comes from Victivallis vadensis, assembly GCA_040393525.1. Classification (GTDB taxonomy): domain Bacteria; phylum Verrucomicrobiota; class Lentisphaeria; order Victivallales; family Victivallaceae; genus Victivallis; species Victivallis vadensis_A. The sequence goes on from JBEBTY010000002.1 coordinate 80,936, forward strand.
CTTTCCGGCCGTGATCTTGGCGCGTATCTGTCGGCCGGCCCGTGTTCTTGCCATGAATCGGATTCGCCGGAAGAGGGATTGGAGAAACTGCGCAAAGGGATGCACCTCCTGATCCGGGAAGGGTCGGTGGCGCGAAATCTGGATGCTCTGGCGCCGTTGATTTGCCTGGAATACTCCATGAGCATTGCTTTCTGCACCGATGACCGTAATCCGATGGACATTGCCGGATATGGAAACATCGACTACATGATCCGGCGCGCGATTGCGTTGGGTGCACCGCCGTTGGCTGCGTACCGGGCGTCATCGTGGTCGGCCGCCCGGATGTTCCGGTTGGCGGACCGGGGGCTGGTGGCGCCCGGATATCGGGCCGACCTCGTGCTTCTGTCGAATGTGAAACGCTGTGAGATTGCCGCGGTCGTCTGCGGCGGGAAAGTGGTGGAGGATTCGTTGTTTTCTTCCCGTTCCGTCGCGCCGGACAGCGCGGGGTTCCGGCATTCGCTCCGCTTGCCGCCTGTGACGGCAGAGCGCTTTCGGGTGATTTCCGAGCGGGCCACGACCCCGGTGATTGAGATCATCCCCAATTCATTGATTACGAAAAAAATAGAGTTGACGCTTCCATTTGATCCGGCAACCGGAGAAAAAACGGCGGATTTGTCGCAGGATACGGCCAAAGTTGCGGTGCTGGAACGCTATGGCAAAAACGGCAATATCGGACTTGGGTTTGTAAAAGGGTTTGGCATTGGTTCCGGCGCCATCGCCTCCAGCGTCGGGCACGACAGTCACAATCTCTGCGTTGTCGGCTCTGACGATCAGAGTATGGTACTGGCGGTTAACGCATTGATTGAATCCGGTGGCGGTTTCGCGGTGGTTGCCAATGGAAAGTTGGAGAAACTTTTGCCGCTGCCGCTCGGCGGACTGTTTTCGGATCGTCCCTTTGCGGAGGTTGCGGAGGTTCTATATGAGATTCGCGCATCGGCGCGTCTGACCGGTTGCCCGCTGGAGGAGCCGTTTCTGCAATTGGCGTTTCTGTCGTTGCCGGTGATTCCCAGCTTGCGTCTGACCGATCGCGGCCTGGTGGATGTGGAGGCGTTTGATTTTCTCGAAGTATAAAAAACGGCTCCCCCATGGAAGGGGAGCCGTGTATCATTCCTTTGGGAATCAGAAGTGCGTCAGTGCTTTCTTGCCAACCGGGTAGACGTTGAACCCGATCTTGTGAAGTGCTTTGTGGTCGAGGACGTTGCGCCCGTCGAAAAGAAACGCCGGTTTTTCCATCGCATCGTAGATTCGTTGGTAATCCAACGTCTGGAAGCTCTTCCAATCGGTCATGACGGCGATGGCGTGCGCCCCCTTGACCGCTTCGTACGGGTCGGTCAGATAGCTGATGTCGCCAGCCACTCCCTCCAGATCGATCTTTGCGTTTCCGAGCGCCTTGGGGTCGTGAATGTTGAGCCGGGCATGCTCTTCGAGCAGTTGAAGGCAGACGGCGCAGGCGGGGGATTCGCGCGTGTCGCCGGTATCCGCTTTGAAGGCAAAGCCGAAAATGGCAATCTTCTTATCCGCCACCGTGTTGAACATCGCCGCGAGCATGTTGGCGACAAAACGGCGCGCCTGAAATTCATTCATGCGAACCACCTGTTCCCAATACTCCGCCACTTCGGGCAGTCCGTAGTGGCCGCAGAGGTAGACCAGATTCAGGATATCCTTTTTGAAGCAGGAGCCGCCAAAGCCGATTCCCGCCTTGAGGAATTTTGAGCCGATCCGGCTGTCTTTCCCCGCGGCGGCGGCGACTTCATCGATATTCGCCTCCGTTTTTTCACAGAGCGCCGAAATGCTGTTGATCGATGAAACACGTTGGGCGAGAAGTGCGTTGGAAACCAGTTTCGTCAGCTCGCTCGACCAGAGATTGGTTGTGAGTACCCGTTCACGAGGAACCCAGCGGGTGTAAATGGAGGCCAGTGTTTCGATGGCGGCTTTGCCTTCCGGTGTTTCCAATCCGCCGATCAGGACGCGATCCGGATTTTCGAGATCGCGGATCGCCGTGCCTTCCGCCAGAAATTCCGGATTGGAGAGAATTTGAAATTTCAGATTCTTGGTGTTGGAGTGCAAGATCCGGCTCATCGCTTGTGCTGTTCGCACCGGAAGTGTGCTTTTCTCCACCACGATTTTATCGCTGTCGGCATGTTCGATGATGTTTCGCGCGGTTTTTTCCAGATACTGAAGGTCGGCGGCTTTTCCCGCGCCCGCGCCAAAGGTTTTGGTTGGTGTGTTGACGCTGACGAAGATGATGTCGGCTTCACGGATTCCCTTGGGGATATCGGTGGAGTAAAAGAGATTGCGTCCGCGACAGCGCTTGACCACCTCTTCCAGACCCGGTTCATAGATCGGGAGCTCGTCGGAGTTCCACGCCGCGATGCGGTCGGCATTGATGTCGACGACGGTCACGGTGAGATCCGGGCAGCGGTCGGCGATCACCGCCATGGTCGGGCCGCCGACGTAACCGGCGCCGATGCAAAGAATTTTTTTCATATCAGTTTTCCTTTCGATATCAGATCAAATGAAAAAGCGCCGTGAATTCGTTGAAAACGTTTCAAGGCGCTCCGGCAATCCGCGCGATACAATTGGCGCGGATGTGAAAAATTGAATCATTTTGAACGGCAGAACTCCGGGTCTTCTTTTAGTAGTTGTGCGAAATAAGCGATGGTTTTCTCCAACCCCGCGTGAAGCGGCGTGGTTGCCTGCCACTGCAGAATCTTGTCCGCTTTTGACGTGTCAGGCTTCCGTTGTTTCGGGTCATCGGCCGGGAGCGGTTGGCGAATGATCTTTGATTTCGATCCAGTCAGTTCGATCACCAACTCGGCCAGCTCACGGATGGTGAATTCGCCGGAATTCCCGAGATTGATCGGCCCGGTGATCTCATCCGGCGTCGCCATCATGCGGATCATCGCCTCTACCAGGTCGTCGCGGTAGCAGAAGCTGCGTGTCTGATCACCGTCTCCGTAGATGGTGATGTCCTGATCCTGAAGCGCCTGAAGGATGAAATTACTGACCACACGCCCGTCGTTCGGGTGCATGCGCGGCCCGTATGTGTTGAAAATCCGGATGATCTTGATCGGAAGGTTGCACTGCATGTTGTAAGCGTGAAACAGGGTTTCCGCGCACCGTTTCCCCTCGTCATAGCAGGAGCGGATTCCGACCGGGTTGACGTTGCCCCAGTACTCTTCGGTCTGCGGATGTACCTCGGGGTCGCCGTATACTTCGCTGGTGGACGCCTGTAGGATTTTGGCCTGGATGCGCTTGGCCAACCCGAGCATGTTGATCGCTCCGTGTACGCAGGTTTTAACTGTCTGCACGGGATCGCGCTGATAATGGATTGGCGACGCGGGGCAGGCGAGGTTGTAAATTTCGTCCACTTCCAGGTATAGCGGGAAGGTGACGTCATGGCGAACCAGTTCAAATTTCGGATTCGACAGCAGATGGTTGATGTTGCGTTTGCTGCCGGTGTAGAAGTTGTCCACGCAGATCACTTCGTTCCCGAGGTCAAGCAGGCGCTCGCATAAATGAGAGCCGAGGAACCCCCCGCCGCCGGTAACCAGAATGGTTTTCTTGCCCATGTGATATTTCCCTGTGTTCGAGCTGGTTCCGAATTGTTTTGTCGTTTTGCCTGACACGTTTTGAAGCGGCAAAAAGCAGCCCGTTCATTTCTTTCGGCAATTAACATAGCCGCATAGATGCGAAAAATCCACCCTCAGACGGAGAAATAAGCAGATTCTTTCCTCGCATGTTGTTGAATCCGGCGCTCCGCCGCTTCTCCCATCGCTTTCAATCGTTTCTTTGACGCGGCTTTGGGGTAATCGAACCAAAGTTCGGGGTGAGCTGAATCGAGGCTCCATCCGCTCTGATTCGGCTCGACGAGCGCGGCGGCGCAACGGATGCCTTCGGTGACCAGAACCGCCCGGGCACAACGCATGGCTCCGGCGACGGTTTCCGTTCCCGGTTCCTCCCATGAAACCAGAGCGACCAGATCCGCCGCGCGGTAGAGAATCGGAAGCTCATTCGCTTTGGGGAGAGGGAGGAAGTGGATGTGTTCCGTCCCGGCGCTCATTGTCTGTAGCAGGGACTTTTCCACGCCGTCGCCCGCCAGGATGAGATGCCAGTGATTTGCTGCCGCATGTCGGCGAAATTCCAAGAATTGGTCGAGCAGCACCGCCGCCCGTTTTTCCGGTAGAAAAGCTCCAGCGTACAGGAGTACGGCTTCATGCTCCTCGATGCCGAGCCGTCGCCGTAGGGCTGTCGCCTGTTCCCCGAACCGTCGGTCGGGGGTGTCGGCGAACGCCTCCAGCTTTTCAAACGGCATCGGGTTTGTCGTCAATTGCTGTTTTGAGAATAATTTCCACCATGAATTCATCTGGATAACATATATCCGGATGAGTGAAAAGTCCAATCTGAATTGTATTTTACACCGCAAGGTCTTATAGTATGTCGAAGAAAATGGAGGAAGCCAATGCCGGACGAAAAACCCAAAATCAGCGCTGCAGATAAAGCCTTGCGGCTGCTCTCCCGCCGCGCCTTCACGGAACGGGAATTGCTGGATCGGCTCTGCAATGCCGGGTATCCCTTTCGCGAGGCGCGCGACGCTGTCGCGGAATGCCGGTCGCGCGGTTATGTCGATGACCGGCAGTATGCGGCTGATTATACCGAGCAACTTGCTGCGCGCGGGCTTGGCGGGAGGCGCATTGATCTGGCGCTCCGCCGTCGTGGAATTCCCGTCGAATTGCGGGAGGAGCCGTTGGAAGAGGCGGCCGCGACCGAGGTGGAGCGCGCCTCCGGGGCGTTGGAGTACAAACTCCGTATGCTGGCTCGGGAGAGCGATCCCCGTAAAAAACGCGAGAAAGCGTTCCGTTTTCTGGTCGGCCGCGGTTTTTCATTCGACAGTTGTCGGGCTGCGATCGACAAGATCGACTTCACCGAAAACAGTTGAATTTTTACGAAAAAAAGGGCATTCTGATTTGCGGCAAGAGGGAAAAGACTTTATATTCTTTACTGTAAATAGAAATGGAACATCCCAATACCGAAAGAGGTATCTTCATGAACTTACGTTATGACACATTCCGCGTTCTGGCGGCGTTGGCATTCTTTTTTGTTGCCGGATGCGGCAGTGTTTCGCCGCAACAACAGGAGGAGGCGCAGGTTTACCGGGAGATCGCCGCGCAACTGACCCCCGGTGGAACCGGATACGTGATTCTCAACCCCCGCAATGTTCTGGATGGAATCAATAAGGCGGGTACCGAATTTTATCTTTGGTTCACCGCGATGGATGAGCCTCCGGCGAACGCGAAGGACATCTCAAAGGTAATGCTTCATTCCACGCTTGCCTGGCGGCTTTCGGGGGTGGAGGATATTCAGGGCTTCGGCGCCAGTTCGATTCGGATTTCGGGAGAGAACGAGTCCCCGCTGTTTCACAACCGCACGTTTCTGATGGTGCGGCCGGACAGCAAGGGCGTGCTTTGGGCGTTGCCCGGTCGGGAGAATCGCTCGCTTGCTCCCGCATGGAGCACGCTTCCCGCCGAAACCGAGAACGCCGGAGAAATCGACTTGACGCCCGGCGACGCTGCCCGGTTGCTGGCCGGAAGCCGGGTGTTTGGTGGCTGGCTGGCGGACGAAAGAATTTCTACGCTTCTGGGGGAAACTCCGGAATCTTTGCTGGATGGCCTCTCCGGTACGCTTTCCTTTGCGTCGCTTCGCGCCCCGGCGGGAGATGAAGAGGCGATTCAGGGCAGTCACATTATGCTTGCCCTGCCGGACTCGCAGGGGAAACTGGCCGCACAACTTCGCAAGTTTTCAAAACTCCTGCCCGGCGGAAAGATAGAGGAGGGACGCATCGAGTTCCCACCCGTTCTGGGAGAACAGGCGCCGATGGCGCGCCCGGTCGCGCTGTTGCGGGAGGGGCGGATCGTGTTGTATAGCAGCGTCGCCGCCGAAAAGGGATTCGCTTCCCCCGTCAAAACGCTGGCCGATTCGGCTGAGTTCAGGCGTCTCGCCGCCGGCTTGCCGGAGGATGGCATCGGCTTCTTCTATTCCCATGCCCGGCTCGCGGAGCTGCTCAATCTCGCGATGGAGCGCTTCGGGCAGTCGTTCCGTATGCCGGAAGCGGCCTGGGTCAATTCACAGTTCACGGTTCTGCGCCGTGACGGCAATCATTTTCTTGCGTTGGAGAACAGCACGATCGACGGCAACCAGAAATTGTTGCTCAATCAATTTCTGCTTCCGGCTGCGGCCGGGGCGATGGCAGCATGGGAGCACCGGGGGCGGTTGAACGGCGAGGCGGCCGATCTGGAAGAAATTCCGGATACCACCGTGGAGTGTCAGATCAAGTTGGAACAGTTCAAAAGCGCCTTGACCCGCTATGCCGCCGCACATGATGGCGCGTTTCCGGCCGGTAAGGGCATCGAAGGCGTCCGGGAGCTGCTTGCTGCCGGAGTGCTGCCGTTCGAGGCGACCGTCTGCCCCGGCGCACTGGGTGAAGATGTTCCCGCTGCCAATGCGGAAGCGTTCGATTACAGCAATTGTTCCTATGTCTACTATGGCGGGTTTACGACGAAGTCGAATCCGAAGCTCCCGCTGGTCACGGACTGGCCGTTCAACCACAAAGGAGCGGTCAACGTTCTGTTGGTGGATGGCACGATTGAGAAACTCGATCTCGAAACATCCAACTGCAAACGGATCGTCGGGCAGCTTCAAGCCAGGTATCACTATGGGGAAGAAGAGTTCCGTAATTTGATTCAGCAGGCGGATGTATTTGATAAGTTGTTTGAACTGGAATAAGTTACAGGTTTTGAAAATATGAAGAAAATAAGCGACGATATCGCCAATGCCCTCGATAAATGCGCCGAGGCGCTGTCCATCAACGAACTCTCCCGTGTGACCGGGGTGCGGATCGAACTTCTGCGCCGGTTCATCACCAGAAAAACACGCCATGTACGCGGGGAAACGTGGGATCGGATCTATCCGGTTCTTCGCCCCTACCTGCGCAGCGCGGAGCCGGAGAAAGAGAAGCCGCCGATTCGGATTGGCCGCCCGTACCTTCGTAATCACGATCTGGTTGAAATGCTCAGCGACGAGAAAATCCTGCTGGATGCGTTCGACGCCCTGCCGGATGCGGAAAAAAGTCGCCTGACCGACCATTGCCCCGGAGAGCCGACCGGTTATGCGTCGCTCTCGGCGCAGGAGAACCGACTGCTGGGAATTTACCTCAAGCAGGACGAGGCTGAGCGTAAGAAAATGCTTGCAGAAGTGTTGGAAATCGCCACTGCCGAAGTCCGCCGCCGCCGCAAGCAACTGTTCTGAGCACTTTTCTTTTAGAACGTCGTTGCCTCGCGGATCATCGACCGGTACTGGGTGAAGAGCCTCGCTTTGCTGATGAAGCCGAGGAAGGTTTCATCTTTGTCGCAGACAGGCAGGTATTTCAGATCGTATTTCTCGAAATTCGCCATTGCCATTGACAGGTCGTCGTCAGGGCGGAGAACTCCGTCGGGGCGTTCCATCAAATCCATGACGAGCAGGAGATCGTGAAGGTTCGGATTCAACACCGCGCTCATGATCTTCGCCAGATGCACGATGCCGAGCAATTTCCCGTGGTGATTCAGCACCGGGAAAATATCTTCGGGCGTTTTCTCGACCAGTGCAATCAATTCCGAAAGCGGTTGATCGGCTTTCAGTACATGGAACTCCCGATTTAAATTGAGCCGTACCGCCTGAGAGCGCAAAATGGCCAGATCGCGGTTGTTGGCGACCAGGTTGTTCTCCACCAGAGCCTTGCGATAGATAGAGTTCGGCTCGAAAATGTGAGAGATCAGAAACGATACGGCCGATACGATCATCAATGGAACCAGAAGAACGTAGCCTCCCGTGACCTCGGCGATCAAGAAGATTCCCGTGAGCGGCGCCCGCATGACCGCGGTGAACACGCCGCACATGCCGACGACCACGAAGTTGCACTCCTGCAGCTCGATGAGCCCCGTCAGATTGACCACCCGGGCGAACGCGAATCCGGTGAAGGCTCCGATGAACATCGATGGTGCGAAGATTCCGCCGTCGCCGCCGGAATCCACCGTCAGCACCGACGCCACCACCTTGAGCAGCAGCACCGCGAGGACGATGATGACCAGAATGAGTGTTTCGGACGGGATCAGCGACAGGAGCGGAGAGCTTTGGGCGATTTCGCTCAGATTGCCGGAGAACAGTTTGCCGATGTAAAGGTAGCCTTGCCCGCGCAAAATCGGGAACAGAAAAAGCAGAAGACAAAGTATGCTCCCCCCGGTGAACAGGCGAAGCCACGGCGAGCGGAAACGTGCCTTGAGTTTATCTCCCAGCAGATAAGCGCAACGGATGACATAGACGCCGATCAGCGCGCAAAAAATTCCCAGTAAAAGGTAGCATGGCACCGCCTCGATTTCCCATGGCATGGCAACGGCGGGGATGAAGTGGGATTCATCGGTGATCATGCGCGAAACCACTGCGGCGACTGCGCTGGACATCACCATTGGAACCAGGGCGGAGATTGTGATCTCGGGAATCAATACTTCGGCGGCGAACAGCACACCTGCAATCGGGCTGTCAAAGATGGCGGAGATGGCTGCCGCGGCGCCGCAGCCGAGCAGCAGATTCCGGTGTTTCCGGTTTACGTTCATGATGCTGGCGCTGTTGGCGCCGATGGCCGCCCCGGTGAGTACGCTTGGCGCCTCCAGCCCGGCGGAGCCGCCGAAGCCGACCGATAGGGCGCTGGATAGAATATGGTTCCAGGTTTCGACGAGCGGGATGTTCGTCCGTTTGCGGGTGATCTGTAAAATCAGCGGGCTGAGGCTTTTGGCGTAACGCGGCCCACCCAGATAGCGCTGTACTAGAAAACTCGCCGTTAGTCCGGTCATCGGTAAAAGGAGTAGCAGAACGAGCCAGAAAAAACCGTAACTTTCATGCGGTTGCGAGAGGCGGATCCCCAAGGCTTCAAAGTAGGATACCAGTGCGTGAAGTCCAGCTGCGGCGACTGCCGCGAGAGCCCCGATCCCGGTGGCGATTGCAATCAAAAAACTACGCTCTCCCCAGCGCGTCTGCCAAAGTGTGGCTATCTTAAGGACGCTTCTGCGATGAAAGCGCAGCATCCGGCGTCGGAGTCTGATCCGTAGTTTCAAAACATCTCCCCGATATTGACTTCAATGGTTGATGGAAATAATATATATCCAAATCGGCGGAAAAGCAATTTCCTGAAGAGAAAAGAAACCGATCGGAGTAAGTCCGATCGGTTTCTTTTTTATGTTTTCCAAGCCGAAACCCGGAAGTAGGGAGATTACCAGCGGTTTTCGCCGCCGCGGCCTTCTCCGCCGAAGCCACCGGTACGGGGGGGACGCTCTTCCCGCGGGCGAGCCTCGTTCACGACGGCCTTGCGGCCACCGAGTTCCTGACCGTTCAGCGCTTCAATCGCTTGACGTGCCTCGGCGTCGTTCGGCATTTCAACGAAACCGAATCCCTTGGAACGGTTGGTTTCGCGATCGGTGACGATGCGGGTGGTGGTGACGCTGCCGAATGCCGCGAATGTTTCTTTGAGTTCATCGCGATCGATGTTGTACGGCAGGTTGCCAACGTAGATGTTCATCCTTTTCTCTCCCTTTTTCTTCTTTGTTACCTGCTCCGGCTCATGCCGAAGTTTTTTTGTTTTGCATCTCTCCGGTGGTAATGAATTGTTATTTGTCAGCATCCGTTCCGCGGACACCGTACCGTTGGAGTGATGCAGGGTAATCAGTCGGAAGTCTTGGGTGGGAAGGATGCTCCGATTCTCTCTTGCCCGAAAGGGGGGAGGCGGAAGCGATTTGTAATGTTGGTTCTGCTACTTCAGTTTTCGATTCGATCCAATCCGCAAAAAAATTGTAACTAGCGTTTGTACTGTAATAATTATACCAAAAAAGGCGCGGGGTGTCAATAGGTAAGGTGAAAAAAAATCGGAAAAAAGCGCGTTGCCGCAGGAAGAAGTCGAAAAATAATGGGAAATACCGGATGGTGCAACGGTTTGCGCATCAGTAAAACGGCAATGGTTGCCTGATTGCCTGGCGAAAGCGGAGTGGAATTATTCCGGCAGTTTCGTCCCGGTCCATGGGCAGAATTTCCAGCTGACGTGCGCCGGTTTTCCGTTCGGGCAGGGACGGGGAATGTAGAGCGAATTGAGTGGGAAATTCAATTCGACCTCCAGCCCCCGGCCGTTTTTACGCTTGAGTTCGACAATCAGCTTCCCGGACAGGTACGGGTCGAGTGTCCGGTTGCCGGTCACTTCCAGGTCGTTAAAGACGAAAAATTGAAGATGGTTGCCAAGAGTGCCGATTGACGCGTTGAGCGCCGGAGCGATGGCCTCCAGCAACTGCTTCACTTCGCCGGACGGGGTTTTCAGCAGTTGAAGCTCGTGCTCTTTTCCTTCAGCGTCAACGCGGAGGAAGCGCAGGTTTTCTCGAAGGAACACCCCTTCGTAATAGGTGATCGGGCCGGCCGGCGACACATCTCCCTGCACCACGGCGATGGTGGTGAGGGTCTGCATGGTGAGCATCGCCCGTTTTTTCTCTTGTTGCCCCATTTCCTGGTTCTGGCTGATGACGGCGCTCCAGTATTCGGTCGGAATGTACCAGACAAACGCAATGTGATCCTTGCTGCGCGAAGCGTCGAGCAGCGTTTCTTCGGTTAGTTCTTCCAGGTTGATCTTCTCCAGCGGCTTTTTCTCAAGGGCGGCCAGAGAGAGGACGAATCCCGCCGTCAGAACGGCGGAGAGGAGCCATTTCATACATCATCACCTGTTTTGTATGTTTGCGGGTTGAATGCAGTATAATACAAAACCGATTGGTTTTCAAGCGGAAATCATTGAAATCTTCGCTCAAATATCAATAAAATAAGGGCAAACGGCGGAAGCGTGACCCTGACGGCGCCTGAAGTCGCCTCTGCGGCTTCCCCGGCATCGATCCGGTCGAATCCGATCCATGTTGCCGATGAAACAGTCACAATTGCTTCTTCCCGTGAAGTTTCCGTGTGGAGTACGACGCCGGTTTTTCCGTCCGCCTCGAACACGGAGTAGCGAATTGCCGGGTTGTCGCACTCCGCTCCGACGGTGTCGCGGAAGAGCCCGTTTAAAATCAGCGCCCGATTGCGGTCACGGAAGGCGTTGGTTTTGCTCAGATACGCTTTGTAATGCGGCGCCTCGTCGATCAGTGCCCGGCAGCGGTAAATTTCGACGTCGCTGCGAAGGCCGAGCCGCACTGCCAAATTGACCCGTCGCTCAATGTCGCGGTCATCGCGGATGCTACGGTCGGTGATGACCGTCTCCGGGAACAGGTAGCGAATGAATTCCGGATAAAAATCCGGCGTGTCCGGGTCATAGATGTTGTGGATATAATCGGCGTGCTGACCGGTCAGGTCATTGAGCCACTCGATGCCGAAACTCATTTCCGGCCGGCGGAATTTCACGTATTCGCGCAGTTTCCGAACCATCTCGGCCTTGGCGGCGTGTACTTCCATGAAAGGCACACGGTGTCCGTGAGTCGGGTCGCAACAAGGGTGGGACGCATAACCGAGCTGATCGAAGAATACACCGCTGCATTCAAGCTCTATGGCTTTCTCCACCAGTTGTTTGAGGGTGTCCAGCCACTCGTGGCATCCGGGGCAGGCGGTGACGAACACTTTGTTGCCGAATTGACGCAGGGCGGTTCCATCGCCGCCGAATGGATAAGTTTCGGCATATTCACGCCCGGAGGAGAGTTTGCAGGAGATGTTTTTTCCTGTCGTCCGGTAGAATTCGGTTGTGGTGTCGATCAATTGTCCGTTGAAGTAAAGGATGGTGTGCCCGCCGTTCTGCTGAAAACAGGCGATCTGGCGCTTCAGCTCCGCAAAACCTCCCTCGTCTTCGGCATATTCGTATTCGGGATAGCAGGAGTCGTGTCCGCCTGCGTGCCAGCCGAACAGAAACAAAGTATCGATTCCTGCCTCCAATCCCGATTTCAGGATTTTCGGCAAGTCACGGTAGTGAAAAAGCTGTTTGCCGTACTGGTGGCGCATGATCAGCCGATGCCAGCCGTTCGAGTTGCGGATCGATTCCGGTTTTTCCGGGATTCGCATCCAGCGGTCGCACCAGGCGCGGTACTGTGTGGCCGCGGCGTGCCAGTCGCCGCATACCGGGGCGAGGCGGTAACCGGTGATGCGCGTACTCTCTCCGGGGCGCAGGAACGGGTACTTCACCAGTGTTGCGTCGATCTCTTCGCCGCGCTTGCGAAGCAGATGGAGCGTGTTTTGAGCCGTGGGGTCAAAACTCATGATTCCCAGAGTGTTTTCCGGTTCGGTGAGCAAATAGCAGTTGGCTGCCGCAAGAGCGGGATAAAGGCAGGTGAATTCGAGCGCCTTGTTATCCTGCCCCATATAAGCGGTGTGGCGTTTGTCAAGCAAAGTCGGGATGTCCCGGTAGCGGTACCCATTGCAGAGGGCGGAGGTCATCAGCTCCGTTTCCGGAGCAAGAGCTGTATTCTTTATCAGTGGGAACTGAAATTCTCGAAAGATGGCTTCGGGAGCATGGTTGCGGAGTTCCGCATCGAAGCAGACTTGCTCGCCATCCAGGTGGATGGTGATGGTGAGATTGAATTCCACGTGCCCCGCTTCGGTTTCGACGCCGGACATGCGGATGATGATTCGCTCTTTTTCTTTGCTTATGTGCACATCCGCGGCGCGTTCCGCCACGGCCTCCTCTTCCTGTACGATTCCGTGTGAAAAAATGATCCGCCACAATCCGCCGCCGGAGGCCCATTCACGGCCGGTGGTGAGATTGCGCAACGAGCAGAGATTCGCCCGGTCGTCGAACGCGATTGCAATGAAACCGTTATTCAGCGTGATCATTCGAGTTGTTCCTTATTAATGAAAATTCATTCCGCCGTTGATGTCAAGGCAAATTCCGGTCAGATAATTGCCGCCTTCTCCGGCCAGATAGGCGACTGCGAGGCCGACGTCGCGCGGTTTTCCCAGGCCGAGTGGAACGGTTTCGGCAAGTTTTGCCACTCCCTCCGGGCCGTGGGTTTGGAACAACAGTTCTGTTTCGATGATGCCGGGAGCGACGCAGTTGCAGGTGATCCCAAACGGCGCGCCGGTGCGCGCCACGGTGCGGGTAAAGGAGAGAATTCCGCCCTTGGAGGCGGCGTAATGGGCGTGTCCGAACAGTGCGCCGCGATAAGCGACGATGCTGGAGAGATTGACAATTCTCCCCGAGCGTTGTTTCCGCATCAGTTCCATGGCGCGTCGGGTGCAAAGGAAGACGCTTTTGAGATTGGTGTTTAAAATAAGATCCCAATCCTCTTCGTTGGTTTCAAAAATATCCTGTGCGCGGGAAATTCCCGCGTTGTTGACGAGAATGTCGAGTGTTCCGTAGTGTTTCCGCGCAAACGCAAACATGTGATCGACGTCGGCTGCGGCGGAGACGTCAGCCTGAAATGCTTCGGCGTTTCCACCGCCGGAACGGATCTGCTGTACCAGTTCTCCCGCCTCCTCAGGCGTATTGAGGTGATTGATCAGAACGGTGGCTCCGCGCTCGGCGAGGACGAGTGCGATTCCTTTGCCCAGTCCGCGAGAGGCTCCGGTGACAAGAGCGATTTTTCCTTGAAGGCTGTTCATTCAGAGCTTCTCCTTTCAGCCGACGACGAGTTTCCGGGCTTCGGAGAGCCGGGCGGCGAGTTCGGTGATCTGTTTTTTATATTCCCGATTGCGTTCCGGAGAAAGCCCGATTTCCCAGTTTGCAGCGACAGCTCCGGAGAATGCCCGGTTCCGGAACACCGGGCGGGCGTAGACATGGAAATTCCCGCAAAGGCTCCGGGTGAATTCGACTTCGCGTGCTGTGCGGATTTTTCCCAGTTCGTTCCGCAGTCGTGCCCGGTCGTGTGACGCATCGAGCCAGATATGCGGTGGTGGGAGCCCTAATTCGGAAATCAATTCTTCGAGTTCCGGTTCCGATGAAAACGCCAACAGCATCCGGCCGGAGCCGGTATGGTACAAATCCCGAAAGCGTACCCGGGCGGTATCGACGGCGAAGCCCGGATTGTAGTTGTCGTGACAGAGAATGTAACGGAAATTTCGCCGCCGGACGGCGAACTGCACTGATTGCCCCATCTCCCGTGCGCACTCTCTGACCATGGAGGAAACGAAACGCATGTAATCGTCGTCATATAATTTCCCGCCTGCCAGCAGAAACGGAACCGGCCCCGGGCGGTACCCTTTGCGCGGCCCGGACTGTTCGAGATAACCAAGTTCCGTGAGGTCGCGCAACAGTCGCACCGTGGTCGGTTGCGGCAAGTTGAGCGCCTCGGCGGCCTCGCGTGGCGGAACCGGGTGCGGGCTCATGGCAACATACTCAAAAAGATCGAACGTTTTCTGCAATACCTTGATCATAATCCACCATATGAATTAAATTGTTTGTTTTCATTCATATTATGGATTGTTTTTTCAGGAATTCAAACTTAAAAATCGAGAAAAACGCAAAGAAAAAAAGATAATCCATCCTGTGGAATATCGGTACGAGTGGAGCAGGAAAGACTATTGGTGAAAAGTGAAAACTTGAAAATTGCTTTTTTTATGTAGAAAGCGCAGAAATGCTATTTTAATTTCTTCTTTCTGTGCTATAATATCAATAGCGTGAAAATGCGCTTTGATTTTATAGTTATCGACGGCGGTTGGCCTCAGTGGCTTCGCCGGAGTGTGTTTGGTGCAAGTGTGAGATCGCGATTCTGCGGTCGAAGCATGATGATATCGTTGTGGCGGGTTGCTCCGTCTTGACATAGGCGCGCGGAGGCGGCGCCGCCGGGAGAAGCCAGTAGTGGCAGGGCGGTTTGCAGGCAAATCCGGTGTTATTATCAGGTTCGACCGTTCAGGTCTTCGCGATTTCCCGATCATACCGTTACAAGAGCGGGAGTTGCGGGATGGAAGAAGAGAACCTGTTTTGCCTGAATGGCGTGGAGGAGGAGGGCGCGGCATCGGCCGGTGAATCCGTTATGGATTCCGGGGCGGATATGCCGTTGGCGGCGCGTTTGCGCCCGCGTTCCTTCGACGAATACGTCGGGCAATCCCATTTGCTCGGGGAGGGGCAGCTGCTCCGCCGCGCAATTGACTCGGACCGCTTCAGTTCGATCATTCTCTCCGGCCCGCCGGGAACCGGCAAAACAAGTCTGGCCGAAATCATCGCAAGGGTGAGCAATTCGGAATTCGTCCGCCTCTCCGGCGTGACTTCGAGCGTGGCCGATGTGCGTAAGGCAATCGCCGCCGCCGTCACCCGCCGCAAGATCAACGGGCGAAAGACCATTTTGTTTATCGACGAAATTCACCGTTTCAGCCGTTCGCAGCAGGATTCGCTGCTGCCGGACGTCGAGAATGGCAACATCCGGCTGATCGGAGCCACCACACACAATCCGCAGTTTTATGTGATCGGGGCATTGCTGTCCCGCTCGCTGGTTTTCATGCTTCATCCGCTGGAAGAGGCGGATATCGAGAAACTGCTCGCGCAGTCGTTGACCGACGAACGGGCGTTTCCCGGTAAGACGGTTGAACTGGCCGGGCAGGCCGCTTCGTTTCTCGGCACCGCATCGGAGGGGGATGCGCGCCGTACGCTCAATGCACTGGAAATCGCTGTGCTGACCACGCCGCCGGATGCCGATGGCGTCATTCGGATCGGATTGCCGGAGGCGGAGTCGTCGATTCAGCGCAAGATGATTGTCTATGGCGACGACGGGCATTACGACACGGCCTCGGCGTTTATCAAAAGCATGCGCGGGAGTGACGCCGACGCGGCGGTCTACTATCTGGCGAAAATGCTTCATGCCGGGGAGGATATCCGTTTTATCGCGCGTCGGATCGTGATTTTCGCCTCTGAAGATGTCGGCAATGCCGATCCACGGGCGCTATCGGTTGCCGTCGGCGCCATGCAGGCGGTCGACATGATCGGCATGCCGGAGGCGCGGATCATCCTTTCGCAGGCGGTGACTTACTGCGCGACCGCGCCCAAAAGCAATGCGTCGCTGTTGGCGATCATGCAGGCGGGCAGCGATGTGGAGAAGGATCGGGTTCAACCGATTCCGCTGGCGCTGCGCGACGCCCACTACAAAGGGGCGAAAGAGCAGGGGCATGGCGTGGGGTATCAGTATCCGCACGATTCGGAAGGCGGGTTCGTCGTTCAGGATTACCTGTCGGTGGATCGGCGGTATTATGAGCCGAAACCGATCGGTTATGAGGTGAAGATCCGGGAACGGATCGATTATTGGCGAGGATTGCGGGAATATCGCGGAGACGCGGCGAATGGACATGGATAAACGGGAGCTGCGGGAGCGCTTTCTGACGCTTCGCCGCTCTATCGCGGCGGATGTGCGACAGGCGGCCGACCGGGCGATTTGCGAACATGTCCGCGCCATGGGATGCTGGCGCGACGCGGAGTGCGTGGCGCTTTACGCATCGGACGGAGAGGAGCCGGATGTTGCCGGACTTTTTTCTGTGGAGGAGGGGAAACGGTTTTACTTTCCGCGTTACCGCGCGGAGAGGCGAGAGTATGAACTTGTCCGGGTGAAAGACCTCGGGCGGGATCTGATCCGTGCGAAGTTCGGCTTGCTTGAGCCCCGCATGGAATTACCGGCGGCGTCTCTGGATGACTGGGGACGAATGTTGGTGCTGACTCCGGCGGTCGCGTGCGACCGTACCGGCGTTCGGCTCGGTCGCGGCGGCGGATTTTACGACCGCATGTTGACCGGGGGTGGGGAGATTGCCGTGGCGGTGATTTACGACTGCCAGTTGACGGGCTGTCTTCCTCGGGAATCGCACGACCGGAAGGTCGATTTTGCGGTGACCGAAAGCGAAATTTTAGTGTTTTGAGTGTGTATTTTGTGTGAAAAAGGGAGGAGCCTCCGCACAAGGGGCTTCCGCAATGAAAAGGGATGTGTGAATGAATAATTTTTTGTGGGCATCGGCAACTCAGGTGCCGATTGCGACGGCGGAGCTGGGAGGCGAATATTGGGCGCTGATTGCGGTTGCCAGTATTTTCTGCCTGATCGGTCTTGCCGGCGGCATTATGTTGAACATCTGGTTCCAGAGAATGCAGAAGGATTCGGCCGGTCGCGCCGCGGATAAGATCCGTCAGGATGCGCAGCGGGAGTCAGAGCATATTCTCCGTGATGCGAGGGTTTCCGCCAAGTCGGAGACGCTCAAAATGCGCGAAGAGTGCGAACAGGAGATCAAAGAGCGTCGCCGCGAGCAGAGCAACAACGAGAAACGCCTTGCACAGCGCGAGGAAACGCTCGACCGTCGCGCCGACTCGATGGACGCGAAAGTCAAGAGCCTGGAGAAGCAGGAAAAGGACATTGAAACCCTGCGGGAGCGCCTTTCCAATCGCGAACAGGAACTTGCGAAAAGCATTTCGCAGCAGATTGATGAATTGGAACGCATCGCCCAGCTCGGACGGGAAGAGGCGCGCGGAATTCTGTTGGAAAAACTGAAGAACGAGATCAAAAACGAAGCCGGTCTTATGGTTCGCGACCAACTCGAAGAGGCCAAGGCCAGAAGCGAACGCGAAGCGCGCCGTATTTTGACCTATGCGATTCAGCGTTACGCGAGCGATTGCACCTACGAGCGCACAACGGCGACGATTCCGCTGCCGACTGACGAAATGAAGGGGCGCATCATCGGCCGGGAAGGGCGTAATATCCGTGCGATCGAAGCGGCCACCGGCGTCAGCATCTTGATCGACGATACGCCGGAAGCGGTGGTAATCAGCTGTTTCGACCCGGTTCGCAAGGAAGTTGCGCGCCAGTTGATGGAGCGGCTGATTGGAGACGGGCGCATTCACCCGACCCGTGTCGAGGAGCTGGCTCGTAAAATCAGTAAGGAACTCGAAGAAGAACTCTATCAGGTCGGCGAAGCCGCGGTGCTGGAAACCGGCATTCAGGGCGTTTCTCCGCAGATCATGAAGCTGCTGGGACGCTTGAAATATCGCTATAGCTTTTCGCAGAATGTGCTTCAGCACTCGCTTGAAACCGCCTATTTCATGGGTATGATTGCGGCGGAGCTGGGGCTTGATGAGCAGAAGGCGAAGCGAATCGGCCTCTTCCACGACCTTGGCAAGGCCATCGACCACGAGGTTGAGGGGCCGCATGCTCAGATCGGCGCGGACTTGCTGCGCAAGCACAACGAAGCGAAGGACGTTGTCCACGCGGTCGCGGCGCATCACGGCGAAGTCGAGCCGGAGAGCCTCTACGACATTCTGGTCGCGGCCTGTGATACGCTGAGCGCATCGCGCCCCGGCGCCCGCAGTGAAACGACCGAACTGTACCTGAAACGTCTGGAGCAGCTCGAAACGATTGCGCACGAGTTCTCCGGTGTGGAGTCTTGCTTTGCGCTTCAGGCGGGACGCGAAATCCGCGTCGTCGTCGTGCCGGAGAAGGTCAACGAAGGCGACGCGCAGATGCTCGCCCGTGAAATCTGCGAACGGATTGAGAAAGAAATGACTTATCCGGGTCAGATCAAAGTTACGATCATTCGCGAAACCCGCTCTGTCGAGTACGCGAAGTAAAACCGGGAAACCGGATCGTTCAAAACGGTGGAAAAACAGGCGCAAGGCTTGTTTTTCCGCCGTTTTTCGTGTATAGTATCCACTTGTCATGATAACGCTGTTTTTTACAGAGGGCGGAACAAACATGAAGCGCGAAAGTCGAGTCCGGCTTGAAGTCGATTTAAAGAAACTTTCCGGGAATTTTACCGAAGTCCGCCGCCGGGTCGCTCCGAACGGGGTGATGGCGGTATTGAAGGCGAATGCTTATGGGCTCGGGGTTCTCCCGGTTGCCGAGGTAGTGAAAACCGCTGGAGCCGCTTGTTTCGGTGTGGCGGAAATCAATGAGGCGATTGAATTGGTTCCGCTCGGCCTCCCGGTTCAGATCTTGGGAAATCTGTTGCCGAATGAGATTGAGCCGGCGGTGGAATTCGGTGTTGTCTGTCCGGTAAACGACCTTGATATGGCGAGAAAAATCAGCGCAGAAGCCGTTCGGCAGGGGCGGACTGTGACCGGAGCGCTTGCGATTGATACCGGCATGGGGCGTCTGGGGATGCCTGTCGCCATGGCGGCGAAAGATATTCTCGCGATGCGCGGACTGCCGAATCTGGAATTGACAGGGATCTATTCGCATTTCTCCAACGCGTATCAGCGGCACGATGATTACACGCTCCGCCAGCTGGGGTTGTTCAAGGCGTTGCTGATCGAGCTGGAGGCGGAGGGAATGCGTTTCCCGTTCGTCCATATCGCGGCATCCGATGCGCTCAATAATTTTCCGGAGACGACCGGCGCCCCGTTTACGCTCTGCCGTACCGGAATCAATATGTACGGTTATTGCGATCCGGAGGTGCGTACCGCGATGCACCTTCAACCGGTAGTGGAGTTGAAGACACGGCTCGCTTCGGTGCGCACCCTTGCCGCCGGAGCCTCACTCGGTTACGGTCGTACGCACCGTCTGCTCAAAGAAACTCGCATCGGCACGATTGCGGCCGGATATGCCGACGGTCTGCCGCTGGCGCTCTCCAACCGTGGTTATGTGCTGGTCAACGGACGTTATTGCCCGGTTCTCGGGCGTATTTCCATGGATTATACCATGATTTCTCTGGAGAACGTGCCGGATGCGCAGCCCGGTGACGAGGTGGTCTGCTTCGGGCGGCAAGGCGATTTGAGCATCGCGTTGGAGGATTGGGCGCAGCTCAAAGGAACCCATGCCTATGAGCTTCTCTGCTCGATCGGCACCCGGGTGGAAAGGAGTTATCTGTCGTGAATGGAAGCCTGAACAGTGGCGGCAAAGCGGCAATGTTGGCCGGGATCGAAGCCAACCGGGAGTTTATCCGGGGCGGCGGCCGCGATTCGGTGGCGCGACGCCGGGAGATGTTGCGACGGATGCTGAAGTTTTTGCAAACGCATCGCGCCGAGGTGTTTTCGGCGCTGAACGCGGATTTGCACAAGTCGGAGTATGAGTCGTCGATGACCGAGTACTTGCCGATTTGCGATGCGCTCCGCTATATGATCCGCAAACTGCCGCGACTGGCACGCCCGAAACGGGGACGTATTTCGTGGATGAATTTTCCGGCGCGCGGTCGGATTGTTCCGGAGCCTTACGGGCAGGTGCTGGTGTTCGCCACGTGGAACTACCCGTTGCTGTTGGCACTGGAACCTGCGGTCGGGGCGCTTGCCGGTGGTAACCGGGTGGTATTGAAACTTTCCGACAAAGCGCAGAGAACGGGAGTTTTTCTGCAATGGATGATTTCGGAATGTTTTCCGAACGGCGAGATGATCGCGATCCGGGAAGGGATCGGATTTGATGAAATCCTGAACGAGAAGTTTGATTATATTTTCTTCACCGGCGGCGAGGCTGGTGGACGGCGCGTCTACGAGCGTGCCGCCGCGCAACTGACCCCGGTGACATTGGAGCTGGGCGGCAAGAGTCCGTGTATTGTGGATAAGGGTGCGGATCTTGTGCAGGCTGCGAAACGGATCGCCTGGGGGAAATTCATGAACGCCGGGCAAACCTGTGTCGCGCCGGACTTTCTGGCGATTCGGAGTGATCTCAAGGATGCGTTTCTGGTGGAGTTGCGGAGTTGGATTCGCAAATTCTACGGCGATGATCCGGTCGACAACCCGAATTATCCGTGGTTGATCAACGAGCGTGAATACGAGCGGTTGGCGAAGCTCTCCGAGCACGGACGGCTGGTGACCGGCGGCGAACGCAACCCGAACCGGAATTGCATCGCGCCGACGGTTATCGACGGGATCGACTGGAAGAGCCCGTTGATGGAACGGGAGATTTTCGGCCCGATTCTGCCGGTATTGACCTTTCAGTCGGAGGAAGATTTGCTGTCGCGTTTGTTGCAGCAGCCGAAACCGCTGGCGCTCTACTGCTTCGGCGGCCGTCGCCGTTTCCGGAAGACGCTGCTCGAAGTCACCAGTTCCGGCGCGGTGCTGTTTGACGATGTGGTGATGCACTTTGTGAATCCGGAGTTGCCGTTTGGCGGCATCGGCGCAAGTGGCATCGGCGCATACCATGGGCGGAAGACGTTTGAAACGTTCACCCACGCCAAACCGGTGATGTATCAGTCGAAATGGTTCGACTGGCCACTGCGTTACCCTCCATATACGGAGTGGAAAGTGAAATTGATGAAGTTGATTACAAGCAGATAAAGAACCAAAGCAAGGAGAACAACATGTCCGAAATTTTCAAAGCATACGACATCCGCGGGATCTATCCGACCGACCTCGACGCCGCCATGGCCGAAGCGATCGGCCGCGCCTATATCGAATTCACCGGCGCGAAAAAAGTTGTGGTCGGTCGCGATATGCGCCCGCATTCGGTTCCGCTTTTTGAGGCGCTGGCGGCGGGTATGACCGCCCAAGGCGCCGACGTGATCGACATCGGCATGTGCTCGACGCCGCAGAGCTATTTTGCCAACGGCACGCTCAAGGCGGACGGCAGTGTGATGATCACCGCCAGCCATAATCCGGGCGAATGGAACGGCTTCAAGATCTGCCGTGCGGGCGCGGTTCCGATTTCCGGTGCGACCGGCATCATGGATATCAAGAAAATTGTCGCGGATAAATCGTGGAAACCCTGCTCTACTCAGGGCAAGGTCAGCACCTACGACATCAAGCCGGAATACGCGGCGTTTTTGCGTAAATTTGCGAAGATGGATCGTAAGCTCAAGATTGTGGTCGACTACGCAAACGCGATGGGAATCTATGAAATCGCCGGGATCACCGATCTCTTTGAAATCATTCCGATGTATGACGAACTCGACGGAACCTTCCCGAACCACGAAGCGAATCCGCTTCATCTCGCCACGCTTGACGCGATTCGCGCAAAGGTGGTGGAGGTCGGCGC
The DNA here is from genome assembly GCA_040393525.1 of Victivallis vadensis. GTDB lineage: Bacteria > Verrucomicrobiota > Lentisphaeria > Victivallales > Victivallaceae > Victivallis > Victivallis vadensis_A. The sequence goes on from JBEBTY010000002.1 coordinate 102,877, forward strand.
GGACTTCGGCGCGGCGTTCGACGGCGATGCGGATCGTTGCGGCTTTATCGACAATAAGGGCGAAATCATTCCGATGGATCTCTTTACCGCGCTGATCGCGCAGGATATTCTTTCCGATGGGCCGGCGACGATTCTTTACGATCTCCGCAGCAGCCGTGCGGTGGCCGAGTGCATCCGCGAGAATGGCGGCAAGGCGATCCAGAGCCGGGTCGGCCATGCGTTCATCAAAGCGCAGATGCGCGAAAACAACGCGGTGTTTGCCGGTGAGCTTTCCGGTCACTACTACTTCAAAGAAAACTTCACCGCCGAGAGCCAGGGGTTGGCGCTGATCAAGTTGGCGAATCTGGTCTGCAAGAAAGGCAAGCCGGTCGATGAGCTGGTCGCTCCGTTGCGCAAATATTTCTCCTCCGGCGAAATCAACTCGACGGTTGCGGATACGAAGCCGATCATCGCGGCGATCCGTAAAAATTATGCTGACGGCAACATGTACGAACTCGACGGCATTTCGTCGGAATACAAAAATTGGTGGTTCAATGTCCGCAGCTCGAACACCGAGCCGCTGCTTCGGCTGATCGTCGAAGCGGATACGCAGGCTCTGATGGAAGAGAAGCGCGACGAACTGTTGAAACTGATCCGTGGCTGAATCAATCGGCCCGAAAACAGAAAGAGGGAAACCATATGAAAAAGATTACCGTTCTTCTGGCGGCGGCCTTCCTTGCGGCCGGGTTGCTTGCGGGATGCGGCGACTCCGTAGATGAAGGCAAGACCCCGGAACAGATCAAGCTGGAAGTTGCGGGCTGGGATTCCGCCCGGATTCAGAAGTCCATCGACGGCTACAAAAAAGCGATCGACGCCAAGGCGAAAGAGCTTGACGCCTCGCTTGCCGAGTTCAAAAAGCTCTCTCCTGAAGAGTTGCTCGGTGGCAAGGGTCGTGAGCTGAAGGCGGAAGCCGATAAAATCGGCGCTTCGCTTTCCAAGCTGACGAAAAACATGGAAGCCTATGTCGATGGCCTGAAAGCCAAGACGACAGGCAAGTAAGCGTCCGATTTGTGAAGGACGAATACTTCGACATTTACGATGAAGCGGGAAACCGGACCGGACGGGCGTTGCGCCGCGTCTGTCACGGTGACCCGCGTCTGCTGCATCATACCAGTCATGTGGTGGTGTTTCATCCGGACAAGCAGCGGATTTTGCTTCAAAAGCGCTCGATCTCGAAGGACATCCAGCCCGGACGGTGGGATACCGCCGTCGGCGGGCATGTGGATGAAGGCGAGGACTTTCTTTCGGCTGCGTTGCGTGAACTTCGCGAGGAACTCGGAGTGAGCGTTGCCGCAGGCGAGTTGCGTTATCTGTTTGATTCCAGAATCCGCAATGAGATCGAGTCGGAAGATGTTCGGGTGTATGGAATTCACTTCGCCGGACCATTCCATTTTCAAGTGGAGGAAATCGACGAAATCCGCTTTTGGACAAAGGCGGAACTGAACGATCCGGAGAATCAGAAGTTGTTCACTCCAAACCTGATTGCGGAACTCGAATGCTTGGCGGAGAAAGGACTTCTGCCGTGAGCAAAGGAGTGCGGGACACCTTTGTTGTTGTGGCGCGTCGCCGCTTTTTTGCGGACTCGCAGGGGCGGCTCGGGGCGCTTGGTATTCTGCTTCTGGTGCTTCCCGCTATTTTTGCTCCGCTGCTTGCCAACGGACGGCCATTGCTGGTGCTGGGGGAGGCGGGTATCCGGTTGCCTTTTCTGCAATTTTTGTTTGCCCCTGATTCGACTGAATTCCTGGTGGAGCAGTTTTTCAACTATCTGCTGCTGTTTCTGCCGTTGTTATTGATTGTACTTGTGACGGTTCGCGGGAAACTTCGGCGCGGAATTCTGTTGACGGCGGCTGCGCTTTTGCTGGCGGTTCCCTTTGTCGCGGCCAAACCCCGGCTGGACAAGGCCGATTATCGCAAACTCGCGGCGGAATCGGGGGAGAGGACGTTTTTTGCCCCCATCCCTTATGGTCCGTTTGAACTTGTGGCCAAACCTTACGAAAAACCGTCCCGCACCCATTGGCTCGGTACTGACGAAATCGGGCGGGATGTGGCCAGCCGTATGATTTACGGTGCGCGCGCGTCGCTGGCGGTGGGGTTATTCGCCACCGGAATCGCATTGGCGATCGGCACGATGGTGGGGCTGGCGGCTGGCTATTACCGGGGATGGTTTGACCTTTCGGTCATGCGTCTGGTGGAGATTTTGCTCTGCTTTCCAACGTTTCTGCTGCTGTTGATCTTGATGTCGATTTTGAAGGATCGAAAGTTCGAGCAGTCGATTTTGATTGTGATTGCGGTGATCGGTCTAACCGGCTGGATCGGGCTGACGCTGCTGGTGCGCGGCGAAGTGCTGAAACAGCGTGCACTTCCTTATATCCAGAGCTGCGAAGTGGTGGGGATCTCGGCGTGGCGAACGATGACGGTTCACCTGCTTCCGAACATCACCGGGCCGATTCTGATCAGTTTTTCCTTTGGAGTCGCCGGGGCGATTCTGGCGGAGAGCGGATTGTCTTTTCTCGGTTTCGGAGTGCAGCCGCCGACTGCGAGCTGGGGAGGCTTGTTGCGACAGGCGTTCGAGAATCCGTTGGAATACTGGCATTTGAACTTTTTCCCCGGCGCGGCGCTCTTTATCGCCGTTCTCAGCTTCAACTTCACCGGCGAGGGGCTGCGAAAAGCGCTCTTTCCACGATAAAAATCCCTCTGGAAAAATTTGCAAAAAATTTGATCATCTGCTACGGTTCGGAGAGGCAGATCAATCCGCTGTTTGACCTGCCGTCTGGCTCATATCGATCGCTGCCGGGGAGCGCTACTGGTCTACAATTCCGGGCATGGACAGGTGAAAGGTCGCGCCGTCGCTGACCACGGTGATTTCCGGGAACAGATAGGCGGTGAAGTGAGGAATGTTGTGCTTGTCGAATCGGGTGCAGGTAGGTTTGCTGTCCCGGTCTTGGCGCGGCAGAGAGATCAACGCAACTTGAGGCTGTACCGCCCGGATGAATTCATCGCCGCAGCTGCGCAGTGAGTGGTGCCCCGCTTTCAGCACGTCCGATTGCAGGGGAATCCCTGTTGCCAGCAGAGCCTGCTCCTGATCGTCGATCATCATGTCGCCGGTGAAGAGCATGGAGAAATCGTTGTATTCGAGGCGGAACACAAGGCTGTTATTGTTGCCGATGCTCATGCCGGTAAGCTCTTCCCGGCGGGTCCCGAAGAGAATGCTCGCGGTGACGCCTCCGCCGAAATCAAGATTTTTACCCTTGTCGATTTCCACGATCGGAATATTGCGTTGTTGAGCAGCTTCGGCGATCTCCTGTTCGTATTTCCTTACTTCCGCGACCTCCCGGGCGGTGGATTCGCGCGCGTTCCACCGATAATACTTCATATCCGGTGGAATCTTCGGGATCACGGCTTCGATATCCTCGGCGGTCAGCGGGCTCTTCAGTACCCGATCCACCTGAATTGACGGTTCGGCGAGGAGCTCGGCGAGCGCTCCCCAGTGATCGCTGTGGGGGTGGGAGATGATGACTTGCCGGATTTTTTTGATATTCATACGGCGCAAAGTCGAGAGGAGCATGTCGTTCTTCACCCCGGTGTCGATCACCGAAACCGTATGATCCGGGGCGATGACGATATAGCAATCTCCGCCATGTTTCAACTTGACTTGGGTGACCTGAAGGGTTCCCGGTGGGATTTCATTTTGAATTCCGCGATATTCAGCCGCGACGGCGGTGACGGACAACAATGAAAGCAGAAAGAGAAGAAGGAATCGTTTTTTCATGGTCGAATATTTTCTTGCACCTAATTTTGATTTGTGGAACCCCAGAAGTAACCGTCTGTATCGGTGTGGTCTTCCGGAATCGCATTGGCGTTGAGCCGTTCGACGTGACCGTCGGCGAAATTGATGTTCGCACCGCCGGAGTGACGCCACATGCCGATGCCATTGACGTTGGAACGCACCATGGCGCAGTCGGTTCCGGATGCGTTGGATTTTTTCGCCGCCTGCGGATCGGGGCTGCTCCCGGTCCAGCAATCAATGTCGAAAAGCGCCGCCCGGCTGCTGGGGCGTTGAATTCTGGTCAGCTGCACCCTTCGACCGTTGTTGCGTTGCGAGGCGTATCCTCGTGCGGTGTTGTCGTCTTTCGGGTCATTGATGGCGTAATGACGGGTAGAGAGGGCAGGGCTGTAATCTTCGGACGCGGGGCAGGCGAATGGCCCGAGAGGAATCTTGTTGCTTCCGACCGTTGTCTGAAGGAACATGTTGTTTTTGACCTGCATGTCGGCGGCATAGATTGTCATCAGCATATCCTGCCACTTGCCGCTCCAGGTATTGGCGCCGAGGTTGCAGTTGCCGGCGGGAACGACGTCGTTGTTCGCGTCGATGTAAAGTTGCATCAGGGTTCCCAGTTGTTTGAGATTCCCGGCGCACTGGATGGTTTTGGCGCGGTTCCGCGCCTGCGACAGCGCGGGCAGCAGCATGGAAGCGAGAATTGCAATGATTGCAATGACAACGAGAAGTTCAATCAAGGTAAAATTGATCTTTTTCATAAATAAGGCGTCTCCTTTTCCGGTGATGATGCCATTTAAGATATCCCCGGAAAGTGAGACGCCGATGATGAGAGCGCTAGAGTTCTGTTAATATGCCTGTGCAATCTCCACAGAAGCAAGACGAAGATTGCCGTTTTTGCCGCAATTGATGCGAAAGAACAGAGCGGAACCCGATCCTTTGGTCGGAATGGTGACGTCGAGCCACGGTGCGTTCCGGTAACTTTGCATTGTCGCCTTTTCCCAGTCCAGCCCAGCCGAGTGTGTCTGGAGAAGTTCGAGGCTCGCCGTCACCGGATCGACTCCGGTGGATTCCAGTGCCTGGGCGCGTTCGATTGGAGTGACGCCGAAGGCCTGCCGTTCCAATTGCGAATATTTTTCTTTGGCGCAATAGTTGCTCAGCGCGCCGAGGAACCGTACCGCTTTCTGTCGCAATTCCGGGGGTACGTCCTGAATTTGCAGCATGTCTTCCTGTGTTGCATCCCCCGTCCAGTTCATGCAGAAGGCGATTCCGGTAAGGCAAAGAACCAGCAGGATTCCCAGTTTGAGTTTCATGATGTGCCCTTTCTTACCACAAGCCATTCGGCCATTCGGGATCGTATTTCTCTCCGTCCCCGACGGTTCCGCCCAATTGTCCGATCTGAATCTGGTCGTAGACTATGACACCGGGGCGTTCTGCGGAAGCGTGACCGTCTACCCAGGCGACATTGCAAAAGCTCTGGTGGCGGAAATGCTCGTAAGCGCTTGTAGTGTAAGAGGTACATGCGTATACATCAAGCGTCGTCGCCGCTGCTGTCAACCTGTTTGCCGTATCTGCAAAGCTGACGATGGTTGATGGATTTTTGATCTTTCCGACTTTTACCAACGGCCGCGCCAGCATAGGAACGATAGCGACTTCCCAACCGTGGATTACGGTGTTGGCGCCATAGCCGCCATAGTAGTCTTTGTCGCCTTTGTTAAGGCCGTTACGGATTTGCGCAAACTCCGGGCTCGGACACATGAATACACTGCTGTCTTGTTTGTCGGAGCGTGAAATATATGGGGCGAGATATCCGCCGTCGTCAGAGGCGGGGTCTCCGGAGAAGTATGGGCCAGAGGCCATTCCTTGCCGCATAGGACAAAGAAAATCTCCGTTGGTACTCTGATACATGACATCCGCCTGTCCAATCTGCTTGAGGTTGGAAAGGCATTTCGCGGAATGGGCGCGTGAGCGAGCCCGGTTGAGCGCCGGGAGCAGCATCCCTGCAAGAATCGCAATAATAGCTACAACAACAAGAAGTTCGATCAGTGTGAATTTGTTTCTCCGACCAAGGCGGAAGATTCGTTTGACTTCCGATAGAATCATTTTCTTTGCTCCATTCGATTAGATTAATATAAATCATAGTCTAATAATAAATTTGCATGATTTATATTATGTTGATTTTGTTGCGATTAATATAATTAGTTTAGGCTAATTAATCAAGTATCATTTTAAAAATAAATGCGATTATTTTGATCGTGATAATTTCGGAACAGCATTTTGAAGCCCTTTTGCTTCTGTGTCATAGACAAAGAATACAAAAGGGCGCCTGGAGTGCGTGGACTTACAGAATGCGGAAGTTTGTCATGCCTTCGGCAAAATCCGCGCGGGTGAGTTGAACCGGAACGTGCTCGCCAAGAGCGATTTTACCGCCGAACCGATTCTTGAATTCGTAGGCCAATTCCGGGATGAGGTAAGTGAGACGGTCATCTTGCCGAAGAACGAGAATGGCTTCGGTCTGATACTCCGGATGGAGACTCAGAAAGACTTGTGTCCAGAATTCATTCGACTGTCGTTCGAGGCGGCGGCGGCTCAGGGCCTCGCGCTCCGAAACGGCAAGGCGTTCGTCGAGGTATTCCATGGAGAGTGGCTCCTCTCCTTTGATCACGCGACGGAGTTGCTGGTGGGCCAGCAGGTCGCCGTAGCGGCGCAACGGGCTGGTGACCCGGGCGTAACGCTCCAAGCCGAGCCCGGAGTGCGGCGCCGGGATGGTGGACACCACGCTGGGCGGGCAGCTGCGGCGAAGCGCAAACATGGCCGCGGGGCCGGGTGTGATCTCCTCCGGGAGCTTTGACGCATCAGGCGGTGTCTGCGTGGCGAACGGGAGGGCAAAGCCATGCTCGTCGGCGTGACGTGCGATAGCGGAACCGGCGGCGAGCATGGCGTTGGCGACGATCTCCCGTTCCGGCGTGATTCCGAGCGGAGTGATGACCACCTCGTGGTCGACTACCCGGATTTTTACTTCCGGCAGATCGATAAAGAGTGCGCCGTCGGCCCGACGTTTTTCTTTGAAGCGTTCCAGCATGGGGCGCAGTTCGCGCAGCGGAGTATCTTCCCAACGCGCCGCCGCACCGTCGTAGGTGAGGCGTTCGACGCGGACGCGGCTCACTGCCATTTTCTCCAACGAAACCTCGCCGGAATCAGAGATGCGAATGGCGAACGAAAGCGCCGGGCTCTCCGATTGCAGCCCCAATCCGAAAATTGCGGTCGCTTCCGGCGGAAGCATATGGCTGATTCCTTCCGGCAGATAGAGGTTTTCGCCGCGGTTCATCGCCTCGTTGTCGGCCGCGCTGCCGGGGGTGACCAGGGCGGCGGGATCGGCGACATGAACCCAGAGAAGTCCGTCTTCATAACTGATTGCGTCGTCGGGATCGTTACTTCCTTCGTCGTCGATGGCGAAGGCGGTTAAATGCGTGAGGTCGAGCCGTTCTTCTTCCGGCAAACTCCCGAGCGGAAGATCCGGGTCCTGGAGATCGACTCCGACGCGGCGCGGATGCGGGTTGACAAAGGCGTCCCAAACGCCAAGGCGAAGCAGAAGGGCATGCGCTTTTTGTGGAGTGGCTTCGACCTCCAACTCCTTCATCAGGCGGCTGGATTCGGTTTCTCCGTTGGCGACCTGCTCGATTTCGCGCATGGCCGGGAGGTCGTCCGGGAGGAGTTCGCCGGAGCGGATGCGTTCCAGGAGTTCGAGGCGTCGTTGCTGCTTCTCCTCTTTTTCGCGCACGGCGTTCGTGGCGGCGTCAATTTCGGCACGTGACCGTGCTTTTACACCGGATTCGATGGAACCGGTGAAATACAAACCAGCCTGCAACAATTGCCATGCGGAGTAGCAGGCGTCGGCCGAACGGCTCCCGTAGGCAAGCTCGGCAAACTCTGCAAAAGGGAGAAGCTCCTCTTCTATCAGTTCCAGCAGTTCTTCGGTATTGGGTTCCGGCAACGTCCGGGGCGGCAGGGTTGTCACCGGCCCGGCGTGCAGGAACTCGATGTCTTTGAGACGGACGGATTTGGTGCCGCCGCCTTCGACGCGAATTTCAATTTTGTCTTTGGTAACGGCGCCGACTGCTGCGCTTTTTCCATGATAAAGCACCAGTGTGCCGGTGTGAAATGAAGCCATGATCGATTCCTCTTGCTAAATAGTGCTTAGTATACACTGTGCCGGAATAATTTGCAAGAGGCGAAGCTCCGGCAGGCCGCGGATGACGGAAAAAATGCTATTCCGTCGCTGTCCAGAAGTACCCTGCGCTGCTGGCGGCATTCTTATTGGCCGGAATTGCCTGGTATTGCAGCCCTTGAGCATGTCCGTCGACAAAGACGATGTTTGCGCCTCGATTGTTCTGATGCCGCCATTCTCCGCCTTTGGCAAGATCAACCATCACTCCCCACTTTGCTTCAAGAGTGGTGGTGTCGGTTCGGGCGTCGGCGCGCGGACAGTAACTGCCGCCCGGCTGGTCGATGTCAAAATTCATTGCCCGCCCGCTGGGGTTCTTGATTCGGGTAATCGGTTTGGCCCAGCCGGGGATGGTCGCCACGCGGGAATTTATCCCGTAGTGTCCGGCTGTTTTGGAGATGTCGTAGGGAGATTCGGCGCTGGGACAGTTGAAGATTCCGCGCGGTTTACGAATTCCCCCGTCAATTTTCTCCAGATAGCAGATATCGCTGAAGTGAATGCCCGGCATATAGTACGGCATCAGCATATCCTGCCATTTCCCGCTGTATCCATCGGTTCCGATATTCCCCCATGCTTGTGGCGCAATATCTTTGTTCGCATCGAGATAGAAGCTCATGAAGGTGCCGATTTGTTTGAGGTTGTTGAGGCATTGCGAACCACGAGCCCGGCTTCTTGCCTGATTCAGCGCCGGAAGGAGCATTGCCGCAAGAATGGCGATGATGGCGATGACAACGAGAAGTTCAATTAAAGTAAAATAACGTTTCATGTGGAAAATTCCTTTCTTCTCTTTCATTCAAAGGAGATATCAAATTCAAAGAGTGTCATTGAGTGCTTGGGAAATGTCCAACGGAAGCTGGAATCATTCAACTGGACCGATTGCTCTTTCACTTCAAAATATTCGGTCGTTTCCGGTTGCTCCTGAAACAGTTCAAAACTCTTGCCGGAATTCAGCTTTGCGCCATGAATCATAACGGGGATTTCAAATGCTTGTTCCGGATGCTTGTTCAGTACCGTCAGGTAGAGTTTCTTGCGATCGACGGAATAACCCGCAAACGTGGTCAGCGCCGGATAAGCAGGGACGGTTGCGGAGCGGAATTGGGAGACCTGCAAGTTGCGAATTTCCAGCGTCCCGGAGAATGGAGATTCAATTTGCTCCAATCGCAGCAGCAATTCCTTCTCCGAGCAATCCGGCAATGAAGTCAGAAAGAATTCAAGACGTTGAAATTCTCCATCCAGAGAAAGCCCCGGTTCCGACATGCCGGCGGAGTTGGTATTGGCCCAGCCTCGGATGTCGGCGATTCCCAAGCCCAGTGCGGCACTCCCGCGCGCGCCATTCACCCGTGCTTCAAATGAAACGACACTGTCGTAAGAGCGCCCCCTGGGCACCTCCACCGGACGCTTGAGTACGGCGAAAGGGAGATACGCGGCCTTTTTTGCTTCGACAATCGTGATGTCAAGTTCATTTTTTCCCGTTCGTTTGATGGAGATATCCGGGCGATTCGCATAGTTTTTGAAGTCGAAGCGGAATGAATCCACGGTGTTCAGAAATTCAGCCGGGCGCGATTTGTCTCCGGTCGATTCATACAATCCGCCGGATGATGGCGCAGCAACCGTCGGATTGTCGCTGACCCGGGAGGCTACCAGATTTTTTCCGTCAAAGCGGCTCCACAACTCAAAGAACGGCATGGTTGCGTGGCGTTCGGTGATCTCTCCGGAGTCCTGCGGCGTGTTGAACATGCCCCATGCCCCGTTTAACAAATGCCAATATTGAGCCATGATCACTTGCGAATCCGGTTTTTGCCAGAGCTGCAACAGGTCTGAATTCATCAATCCGGCAAGGTAACTGAAGCGGTGGGCGAATGGTTTGCTTTTGCTGGAGCCTACGTTGAACTCCGTCACCGCCAGCGGCAATTCGCGTCCAGTACATTCCTTAATGGTGTTCTGATATCCCTTGACCCGCTCGGTCAGTTGGTCGGGATAGGCCAATACGGCGCGCAGCGAAGCCTCCGGTCCGAAATTGGAAATTCCAGGCCCGTAGAAATGAACCACCACGAAATCGGCAATGTCGCCCGCTCCCTTCAGTATTTCCCGGTTCCAGTCGCAATTATAATTGAGGCCGTTTCCCGGCCTCGTCACGATTCCGAGTTTCACCGTGGGGTCGATGCGGCGAATCGCTTTTGCGGAAGCGACGGCATAACGGGCATACTCCTCTGCGTTGAAACGACGGCGCGGCACGCCGTTGTGATTGCCGTGGGCGGACTCATTGCCGAGTTCAAAATAGCGGACACGATACGGTTCCGGGTGGCCCCATTGCGCCCGTTTCTGAGCCCACGGATGCTCGGGGGTTGCCGGAGCGTTGAGATATTCCACCAGTTCGGCCAGATGGCGCGGCAGTTCTTCTGCCGGCAGCGCATAATCGGTGAGGGTGATCACAGGTTCCAAATTCAACTGTTGACAGAGTTCCAGATATTGATCGATGCCGAATTTCCAATCGGGACGATCTTCCAACGGGCCGACTGCCTGCTTCCAATTGAAATTATGAACCAGGCATCCGCCGGGATAACGCAGGCTCCCGACTTTGAGTTTTTTCAGGATATCGCCGGAGCCTGCGGCCAGAGAGCCGGTTTCGGGGTTCCAGAGCCCTTGCCCATATTTCACGTCATGCCGGTTCCATTTCGGAGAACCGACGGCAGGGCCAAAGATTCCGCGAGTATCGGCAGCTTCTATGTTTTGCCCGAAATTAAGAGGATTCAGTTCCCCGGTTATCGTTCCGCAATCCACCTCGATTTTCGGGGCGGCATGAACAGCCAGCCCCAGAGAGGCACAAACGATGGCAACACAAATCGGATACTTCATAAACTTTCAAATCCTTATTTTGGTGATTGTCATTGGATCGAGATGGATTTTACGCTTTTACGGATAATCAACGAACAGTTGATCAATTCGCGGTTCGGGGTGTCGATGTTGCGCAGGCGTTTGACCAGCATATCAACCGCTTTTTCGCCCATGTCCCGGGTCGGTTGGGCGAGGACGCTGATGGGAACGGGGAGGTGCTCCAGTTCGCCGTTTTCCTCGCAGGAAAGCAATGAAATTTGATCTGGAACCTTCATCCCCGCCTGTGCCAGTTCGGCATAGATTTTCTGGCAGATGAAGCTGTTGGTGACGAAGACCGCCGTTGGTGCTTCCTTCCGGTTCACCAGCTCCGCGACCCAGCCGGAAACAGTGTCGGAGAGTGAGCGCAGCTCTTGTCGCCAGATCCGGTTGCTGTTGTTTTCACTCAGTTGCCGCACGGTATCCATGAATCCGGTGACGCGCTGCTCCTGTCCGAGATCGGTGCGCGCCATGGAGACGATGCCGAAACGGCGGTGTCCGTTGCTCCACAGATAGTTGGCCGCATCGCATCCGGCGCGGTAACTGTCGGAGCAGACGTGGTGGCGCAGCGTGAGGTTACCGATTCCAACCACCGGAATCGGCAGCTTCTCCAACTGTCTGGAGATGGAGTAGAGGACGTCGAATTCCGGAATCACCAGCCCGCGCAAATGGTAGGTGTGAATTAGATTTTTGATGTACTCTATATTCAGCCGCGTGGTGGTCAGAGCAATCAGCTGAGCCGTCAGGTTCTCGGTGGTCAGCGTTTCCATGATTGATGTGATCAACGTGGAGTTGTAGCTGTCGTTCAGAAAATCACGGTAGGCGAACATGGCGATGCCCACACTCTCCGGGACACTGACTTCGCGTGCCGGCAGCGAGCGGGTGATCCGCAAATCTTCGATCACGCGCTTTACATTTTCCACCGTTTCCGTCCGGTGGCGGTATTTTCCGCTTAGAATGCGCGATACGGTTGCGACACTGACTTGTGCTTTATTCGCAACTTCTTTGATTGTCGTGTGTTCCATTATCATTCGGCAACCTCTTGCTGAGTTCGTATGGTTTGTTTCGCTGCATGTATTATAGTAAAAACCAATGCCGCAGTCAATGAATGGTGAAAATAATATGTCGCTATTTTTTACATAAAGTTTACATTTGCGAAAAGATGGCTTGGTTTCACAAGATTTTCCGGCTGTTTTTCTCTTGTATTGTCGGGAAAAAGGCGTTATCTTAAACTCGAAAATCATCGGGGGAAAGGGCAGGGGAATGAAACGGATTTTGGTGATCGGTTGCTGTGGTGCCGGGAAAACGGTTTTTTCCCGGGCGCTCGAGGCGAAACTCGGGTTCCCCGTGGTGCATCTGGATCGGATTTTCTGGCTTCCCGGTTGGAAGGAGCGCCCCCGCGACGAATACGATGCACTGCTGGAAAAAGAGCTTCAGCAGGAATGCTGGATCATCGACGGCAACCACAGCCGGACGTTCGCCCGCCGCCTGGAGATCGCCGATGCGGTGTTTTTTTTGCGTTTTTCTCGTTTTCGCTGTCTGAGCGGGATTTTGTGGCGCTGGATTCAATATTACGGTCGCACTCGCCCCGACAGCGGAGATGGATGCCCGGAGAAGATCGATTTGCCGTTTTTGCGATTTGTCTGGAATTACAACCGCAATACGTTGCCGAAGATGCTGCTGCTGCTGGAGCAGCGCCCCGCCTCCTGCCGCCTGATTGAATTGAAATCCCGCCGAGAGGCACAACAAGTTCTGGAGAGCTTATGAAAACGGTTCTGACCACACAACGGCTTTCGCTCCGGGACCCGGTTGCGGAAGAACGCGCGTACCTGGATGAAATTTTTCAGGACCCGGAGACCATCCATACATATGGCTATCTGTTCTCCCCGGAGGAATTGAACGAATGGTACAGCAAGCAGCTCGATCACCACATCCGGCGCGGGTTCGGGTTGTGGAGCACGGTGGAGCGGGTATCCAACACCTGGATCGGGCTGTGCGGCGTGATCCGGCGGAACATTGAGAGTGTCGAGGAGCTGGAGGTTTGCTACTTCTTACGCCCGAAGTTCCGCCACCGCGGTTATGCGCGGGAGGCCGCCGCCGCTTGTCGGGATTACGCATTCAACACGCTTGGCGCCCGGCGGGTGGTTTCCTGTGTCCGGGTGGACAATGCGCCGTCGCGGCATGTGGCCGAATTTCTCGGGATGTCGGTAGACCGGATTTTCGTCCGGCACTGTTCCGGCACGGATATCCCGTACGCGCTTTATGCGCTGGAATTGCCGGAGAAAAGGAGAGTGTAACGATGAAATATCGGTTTCTTTGCTATCCCAAATGTTCCACCTGCCGCAAGGCGGAGGAGCTTCTGAAGTCACGTAATGCGCGCTATTGCGTTCGTGATATCACAACGGAACGCCCGACCGAGGCTGAGCTGCGGCAATGGGTCGCCGCAAGCGGGCTTCCGCTCAAGCGCTTTTTCAACACCTCCGGCCTTGTGTATCGTGCGGAGAGGCTGAGCGAACGGCTTCCCGGCATGAGCGAAGCGGAGCAGTTTCAATTGCTCGCCTCGGACGGAATGCTCGTTAAGCGCCCGCTGTTGATCGGCGACGACGGTTCCGTTCGGGTCGGATTTCGTGCGGATGAATGGGCGACGGTCTGAAAAAATGCAAGAACACCCCTTTTACAGTTGTATCAGGCGTGAAATGCGGCTACATTATCCCGCATAACTGATTTAAAGAAAGGGCGCTCGGCGACGATTTCTCCGGGCATGAACTGCATCATGGATTTTTTTACCAATGTAAATTGGCAGGAATTGCTTCAGACTTACGGCTATTGGGCCATTCTGGTCGGGGCATTCCTGGAAGGTGAGACTATCGTTATTCTTGCCGGAATCTTTGTGGCGAGCGAACAGATGTCCTTTGTCTGGGTCGCTCTTTGCGCGTTTATCGGGTGCACACTGAGTGACCAGCTGATGTTCGCGATCGGGCGATTCAAGGGAACCGCCTTCCTGGCGCGTTTCCCGCGCTTGAACCGAAAGCGGCGAAAAGTTTCCCGGCTGTTGCAGAAATACGACCTCTACCTGATTCTCGGTTTCCGTTTCGTCTACGGGCTCCGCAACATCACGCCGATTATCCTCGGTTCAAGCAACGTCAAGTACTGGCGCTTTCTGGTGCTGAACTTGATCAGCGCGCTGCTTTGGGTGGTGCTGTTTACCGCGGCCGGCTATTATTTCGGCGAAGCCGTCAACCGTATCATGAAGGCATTCGGGCTCTCCGCGTTGTTCCTCGTCCTTGGCGCGCTGTTGGTGCTGGGAGTTGCATTCTTCTACATTCGCCGCCGGCGGCAACTACAAAATCCGACCGACGAAGAAGACGCGGAGTAAGTTCGGTTGGATAAAAAAAACTCCGCGATATCGGGAGTGTTCCCGATGACATCGCGGAGTTTTTTTATCGTCAGATTGCTTACAGCTTGTTGTGCCAGGCGTCGACAAGTTCCGTCGCGTTGACATCGGTCACGCCGGGGAGCGCTTTGACAAAGTCGATTGCCTGTTGACGGCGAGCCGCCTCATCCGTGTCCGGGCGGCCGGTGTTGGCCATCAGGTCGAATTCAGCAAAATCGAAATAACCGGAAGCGTCGATGCCCAGCTCTTCGAGCTTGTCAGTGACCTGATCGGCAAAGTCGCAGAGTGTGTCCAGATCGGCTTTCTCTTCATAGGTCGCGGTCAGGAGGAATCCGAGTTCCTTGAATTCGCCGCGACGGGTCTTTTTACGAAGACGTTTTTTCATGATTTTCCTTTGTGGGTTACATTGGCCCGTTATTGGGCCGCGTTGAATTTACGGTTCATTTCGGAATAAATCCCGCCGAGCTCCACCAGCGCCTGATGGGTTCCGATTTCGGCGATTCGCCCCTGATCCATGACCACGATGCGGTCAGCATCGCGAATCGTCGAGAGACGGTGGGCGATGATGAAAGTCGTTCGGCCTTCGATCAGATGATCGAGCGCTTTTTTAATCCGGGTTTCAGAATCGACGTCAAGCGCGCTTGTCGCTTCGTCGAGGATAAGCACCCGCGGATTGCGCAACAGGGCGCGGGCGATTGCGAGGCGTTGCTTTTGTCCGCCGGAGAGACGCGCTCCGTTTTCCTTCACCTGCGTATTAAGCCCCTCCGGCAACGAGTCGATAAAATCCAGTAGTCCCGCATTGCGGACGGCATCCATCAACTCAAACTCCGTCGGTGAAATGCCGTAGCAGATATTCTCACGAATGGTACCGTCGAAAAGCAACGTTTCTTGCGTGACCACTGAGATAAATGTGCGATAGCTACGCAAATCAAGCTCGTTGAAGTCCTTGCCATCCAGCAATAAACGCCCTTCGCTAGGACGGACAAAGCCGATCAGCAAATGAGCCATCGTAGACTTTCCCGCTCCAGACGAACCGACGAATGCGATGGTTTCTCCGGGGCGTACATGCAGATTGATATCGGCCAGCGCATGTTTGTCACCGCCCGGATAGGTGAAGCTGACGTTCTCGAATACGAAATCTCCTTTGACTTCGGTGATCGACGGCTTGTTGTCGTTGAGTTCCAAGTCGGGGCACTCGAGGATTTCCCCGATGGAACGAACCGATTCCAACCCTTTGGTAATGGCCGGAACCGTGTTCATTGCCGCCATCACCATTGTGGTGATCGACCCGAAATAACTGGTCAGCAGAACCACGTCGCCGACACCGATGTCCAACATTCCTTTCTGATAAAGCAATGCGATGAAGATCAGCGTGCAGAGGTTGAATAGCATCAACAGCACCCAGTTGACCGAGCCGAAGATCGAGTTGATCCAATCCACCTGCAACCCGGAGTTGCGGATCTGTTCGAGCTTTTGGTTTACCCGGCCAATCTCGATATCTTCGACATGGTGGGCGCGGGTGATCGGGATCAGGCGGATCATTTCAGTGACTCGCCCTGACATATTTTCGATGCTCTGCCGGAATGCGCGGTTACTTTCAATGATCCGTTTATGAATTGCCAGAAATAATCCCACCGCCAATGGCACCGCCGCCAGATAGAACAGCACAAAGATTGGCGCTTTGATTAGAGTGACAATCATGGCAATGGCAATGGTGCAGATGATGTTCGGCACCGAATCGAGCAACATGCGTGTCATGTTTTCGATGCTCTCCACGTCGCGGGTGACTTTGTTCTGCAACGCCCCCATCCGGATCGACGTGTGATAGGGGATGGAAAGATGTTGCAGGCGCGTACAGAGCGCCGAGCGCAGATTCATCTCAACCGAACGGCATGGCACGCTCATCAGCCGGACGTAAAGCATATGAGTCGGAATATTCTGGGCGATCACCACAAATCCGATCACCAGAATTTCCCAGAGCCGGGAGTAGATTTGGTCTTGCGGCAATGAACGGTTGGTGATTAAATTGATGACTTCGGCGGTTAAAATCGGAATCAGAAAGACAGGCGCCGCCTTGACCAGGTACATGATCCAGACCAAAACGAAGCGACCTTTCCACTCTGCGTAGAAATCGATGTAATTTTTCAATGACCCGCGGTTGCGGTACTGGCGATGGAGTAGCTCTTTTCGCATATTCACCTGAAAAAGAGAAGATACGGCATGAAAGCCGTATCTATGTTTTTATGTCCCCCGCCGGGATTCCGGCGGGACAAGAGAAATTCATGGCGGAGAGATCGGCGGCAAAACCGCCGCTCCCCGCGGAACACCTCAAATGATGGTTAACTCGGTTTCGCCGTCAAAGAAATGAGCCTTCGGCAGCAGCACGGCGAGACTTTCAAACTCGCCGACCCGGAGTTTCTTGTGCGGGTCGACACGGGCGATGAACGAGTTTTCGCCGGTATTGAGATAGACGTAAGTTTCGGAGCCCATCGGCTCAAGGACTTCAATCTTCGCCTTGACGCGCGGCATGCTCGGATCCTTTTCGGCTTCTTCGGTGCCGATGTCTTCCGGGCGAACGCCGAAGGTGACCTTCTTGTCCACGCTGGAAGCGAGCTTTTCTTTCCACGCATCCGGAATTTCAAACTCGAATCCCGGTTCGATGAACATGAGCTTGCCGTTTTTGTTGACGATGACGCCTTCAAAGAAGTTCATCGGCGGGGTGCCGATAAAGCCGGCAACGAATTTGTTGCAGGGCTTGTCGTAAAGTTCGAGCGGGTCGGCGACCTGCTGAATGATGCCGTCTTTCATGACGCAGATCCGGTCGCCCATGGTCATGGCTTCGGTCTGGTCGTGGGTAACGTAGATCATCGTGCTCTCAAGGTGCTGGTGGAGCTTCGAGATTTCGGTACGCATCTGGACGCGCATTTTGGCGTCGAGGTTCGACAGCGGTTCGTCGAAGAGGAATGCCTTCGGCTTGCGCACGATCGCGCGGCCGACGGCGACGCGCTGGCGCTGACCGCCGGAAAGCTGCTTCGGACGGCGTTCCAGGTACTCTTCCAGCCCGAGAATCTTCGCTGCTTCCATCACGCGGTACTGAATGTCCTCTTTGGAGAAGTTGCGCAGCTTGAGGCCGAACGCCATATTGTCGTAAACCGACATGTGCGGATAAAGCGCATAGTTCTGGAACACCATCGCGATGTCGCGATCTTTCGGTGCGACGTTGTTCACGACGCGATCCCCGATTTTGACGGTTCCCTTGGAAATATCTTCCAGCCCCGCAATCATGCGCAGCGTGGTGGATTTTCCGCAGCCCGAGGGGCCGACGAGGACCATGAATTCACGGTCACGGATTTCGAGGTTGACGTCTTTTACGGCGGTCACAGTGCCGTCGTAAATCTTGTAGACGTGCTCCAGAATTACTTCTGCCATGGTTCTTACCCTTTTACTCTGTGGTTCGCAATGCCGGAGCGGCCTCTGACGACCTGCGGGTAGTTCCGGCTCCCTTGGAACCGGCCCGTCTCCGGGCACATTCCGAACCCAATTACAGTTTGGCAATATAAGTCCGGAAATTGCCGAATGCAAGCGCTTTTCCGGTATTTCGGCATAAAAAAACACCTCCCGGCAGGGAGGCGGCTTTCGGAACGATTCTGCGACACGGAATTGTCGTCAAAATGACCTAAAAATCATCTTCCTCTTCTTCATCGAAGTCATCGTCCTCGAATTCTTCGTCGAGATCCTCATCGTCAAAGTCACCGTTGAATTCTCCACGGTCGAAGATGTCCTCTTCTTCCTCAAATTCATCATAGAGATCTTCCGGGAGATTGTCGTCGAATTCCGCGGGCTCTTCACCCAGGAACGAAGACGATGCGCTGATGACCGATCCGCACTCCGGGCAGCAGCCGTCTTCGGCCTCGATTGCACTTTCACTCACTTCGATATTGCAATAGGGACAAATGGTAGCCATATTTCTGTTCCTCCTGTTTTTTTATAGATTCACCCGGTACTATATAAACTCTTTGCGAATTGTCAAATTTTTCGGAACAAAAAAAACACTTTTTTTATTTTTGACCGGGTTTGCTGGCACAATTTACCTTATGGCACGGTTGACGGGGGGAATAAAAATGCGCCCCGACCGACTGGTCGAGGCGCGGAAGAAATCAAGAAACTCAGTTGTTGTTGCCGTAGTCCAGCCCGGTCTGATCCAGTTCCTGAACGATTTCAGCGCTCGATTTGCCCATCGACTCATCTTCCGTTCCGCCGAGCGTGACCGTTACACCGGTGACCATGGCGCGGAGGCGGTCGCTGAAATTGGCCAGAACAAACAATGCGGCCAGCGCAATCACCACAATCAGAATGATGTACTCAACCACCGCCTGTCCACGTTGCTTGCGACGTTTGCCGCCACGAAACATGCCCATTGCTTTTCCTCCAAAATACTGTTTTCGACTCTATCATCCGTTTACGGAACTTCCGCACTCACCAATTCCACGATCCGCTCGCCTTGTCGCGAAAACGCGCCGCCGAGCGCCAGAAGCGCCAGGGCGAACACCGTCAGGATCACCAGCATAATGACGTATTCCGTCATGACTTGCCCGTACTCCCGCTTCCGGTTTCTGTTCATCCCCCGCGCCTCCCGAATTGTTATTTCCGCGCGGCTCCCTTGCGGAGGATGATCTCGTTTTTCTCGTTCATTACAATGACGGTCGGATCAAGCTCTCGCGCCTCTTCTACCGACATCAGCGAAAACGCCATGATGGTGACGACGTCGCCTACTTTGCCGAGGTGGGCGGCCGGACCGTTCAGGCAAAACACCCGTTTGCCGGGCTCCCCGGGAATCGCATACGTTTCAAGTCGCGCCGCGTTGGTGCGGTTCACGACCAGGATTTTCTCATATGGCAGAATCCCCGCCTCCGCCAACAGTTCGGAGTCGATTTCGAGGCTGCCCTCGTAATCGAGTTCACAGGCTGTCAGCCGTGCAAAATGGATCTTGCCGCTCAACATGACTTTTTGCATAACGAAAACCGAATCCTTACATTCTCTGGAGATATAGTTACAGGTTCCGGCTATTAATATACCCCGTTTTCGCAAATAATCATCTGCCGGGTCGATTATTTCCGGGAATTTCCCGTTTCTCCATCCCGGATGACTTTAAAAAATCCGTTTCACATGTAAATTATACACAGTATATATTTTTTTCAACCAAGAAATTCAACAAAACATTAAAATGAAATGAAAAAGATCGAAACTTCACTGGAGTGCGTTCGTTGCCACAAACATTACGACCTGTCCCAGGTTCGTTATAATTGCAGCTGTGGCGGAATTCTCGACCTGGTTCGCGACTTGTCGCAAATTGACGGCGGCAAACTGAAAGCATTGTGGGAGAGCCGTTGGGGGCAGAAAAGCGGCGCGACCGCTTCCGGCGTCTGGCGTTACAAAGAGTTGATTTTTGACCTGCCGGATGACCGGATCGTCACCCGTCAGGAAGGCAATACCCGCCTCTACGATGCGGGCAAAGCCGGTGTTTATGCCGGGCTCAAACGCTTCCGGCTCAAGCACGAAGGTGAGAACCCGACCGGCAGCTTCAAGGATCGCGGAATGACCTGCGGCGCAACGGCGGCTCAATTTTATGGAGCGAAGACCGTCGCCTGTGCCAGCACCGGAAACACCAGCGCGTCGATGGCGAGCTATGCGGCGGTTTCGGGGATGGATTCGGTCATTTTCATCCCGGAAGGGAAAATCGCCTATGGAAAGCTGGCGCAGGCGCTTGCTTATGGCGGCAAGACACTCCAGATCCGCGGAAATTTCGACGATGCGATGGCGCTGGTTCAGGACGTGTGCCGGGAGCTGAATATCTATCTTTTGAACTCCATCAATCCGTTCCGGATCGAAGGGCAGAAAGCAATCGGCTTTGAGATCCTCCAGCAGCTGGATTGGAAGGTTCCGGACTGGTTTGTGATCCCGGGCGGAAACCTCGGCAACAACTCGGCGCTCTCCAAGGGGCTGAAAGAGCTGTACGACCTTGGCATAATCGACAAAATTCCGCGGATTGCGGTGATTCAAGCGGCCGGTTCGGCGCCGCTTTATAAGATGTGGAAGAATCATACACCATACGAAGCGGTGAAGGACCCGGATACGATTGCCACAGCGATCAAGATCGGCAACCCGGTTTCGTGGGAGAAATCGCTGCGCGGCCTGGAATGGTGCAACGGCGTGGTGGAATCGGTCACGGAGCAGGAGATCATGGATGCGAAGGCGATGGTGGACGCCGCCGGAATCGGTGCGGAGCCGGCCAGTTGCTGTTCGGTCGCAGGCGCGAAGAAACTTCAGGAAGCGGGGGTGATCGATCCGGAAGCGGATGTGGTCGGCATTTTGACCGGGAACGTATTGAAGGATCCGGATGCGGTGATCGGTTACCATAAAGACGAGCTGTTCGATCATTCCGGCATCCGCGGAACTTTCGCGAATCGCCCGCAGGTGATCAATGCGACGGTGGAAGCGGTCGCGAAGGCGATCGGCCGTTAAAGCACGAAACCACGAACCGGCGGCTTGCGTTGCATAAAGCACGAAGGCTGCCGGTTTTGTATTCTCAGGGGAGGGGGCTTGCGGCTGGCGCGTTATGAAAATTCCCCCTTCTCCTCAAATTTTATATATTTTTCAAAAACGCCGCTTGCATTTTACGCTCCTGATGATATCTTATAGAATATGCAAGGGGCATTAGCTCAGTTGGCTAGAGCACCACACTGGCAGTGTGGGGGTCATCGGTTCAAGTCCGATATGCTCCACCATTTTTATTTCAACTCCCTTGTCTTTTTCAACTTCTTTTGATTTTGTCGAACCAGCCTTTTTGCCGGAGTGTGGCACGGTTTGTGACACTGCATCGTTTGCCCCGCAAAGTCCAGGAATTGCGTGTTTTCCAGAAAAGCAGCGACTTGAGAGCGGCGGTGGCCTGTTGCGATTTTGCAAGGAAAAGAGTACAGGGCATCATCAATGCGGAGGCGCCGCGCTATCAAGAAGCCGAAACGCATGGCATTTTACCACAGATTCTGACCGATTGCGACATTTACTCGAAAGAGCAATTTTCGTCAGTATCCATCCCCTGAATTTCAGCCGCTCGGCTGTTGCTGGCGGCGATATTCGCCGGGAGGCATGCCGGAGGTGCGGCGGAAGGCGCGGTAGAAACTCTCCAGATTTTCAAATCCGCACTCTTCGGAAATGCTCTTGATGTTGTCGTCGCTTCCGGCGAGGCGAATGCGGGCGAGGCGGAGGCGGCAATTCAGCAGATATTGGTGCGGACTGACGCCGAGGTGCCGCTTGAAAAGCGCATAAAGATAAGGCTCGCTGACTCCGGCACGGGTGGCGATGTCGCGAACGGAGTAGGTCAGTGCGGAATTATCGCGCAGCAGCGTAAGAGCCTTGGTCAGCGGCTTCGGGTATGCGGCTGCGACGCTTCGGCGATTGTAGATATAGCTCTCCCAGAAAAGGCGGCGGTGGACGTATTCGCAGAGAAACGTTCGGTCGATGGTTTCATCGTGGAAGCGCCCGACTACTTCGTCGACAAATGTGTCCAGCGCGGTTTCATGGCTGCTCCATCCGGTGATACGGGGAGTGGTTCGGAGGAATTCCGGCACTTGAAAGCGAATGGCGAGACAGCGGTACGGATCCTCCGGCGGGGTGCGGAAAATCGTGTGCTCTCCGGCGATGTGCCAGAAAATGCTTCCTCTGCCGAACTCTTTTGTTTCGCCGTCCTGATCGAAAAAGATGCGTCCTCCCAGCAGAACTTCGACTGTTTCGTAGCCGGGCAGGATCTGCGCCGGACGGATTGGACGGTTCGGCGCGATAAAGATGCTGACGCTTGCCAGCTCAGTTGGACGATTGATTCCTTGCATATAACGATAAGGGGTAAAAAAAAAATAGTTTTGGTAAATTGCGAAAACACCTTTCTAGTTATAGAATATATAAACTTTATGTTTTTTTGCAATGGCCCTTGCAAGGAAAAATCAAAAAAAGGAGTCGGAAAATGTTTCAGACGGCAGTTCAGCTCTATTCGTTCCGGGATCAGTGCGCGAAGGATTTCATCGATGTTCTGAAGTTGGTGTCGATTATCGGCTTCAAAGGGGTGGAGCCGGCGGGATATTATAATCTGAAACCCGCAGAGTTCAAAAAAATCGTCAATGACCTCGGGATGGAAGTTTGTTCCGCGCACGGGCCGTGGTGCCGTTCCGACGAGCAGATTCCGGAAATCGTCGATACACTCGGTGAACTCAACCTTTCCACCTGCGTTTGCGGTTTCGGTGCGAATGAGTACAAGGATCTGGATGCGGTCAAACGTACGGCCGAGATGACCTCCCGCTGGCAGGAGAAACTGGAAAAGCAGGGCATTACGCTCTACCAGCACAACCACGCGTGGGAATTCGACCTGATCGACGGCCGCCCGGCTTACGATATTTACGCCGAACTTTGCCCGAAAATGCAGTTCGAGATGGACTGCTACTGGTCGGCGAATTTCGGAAAATCCGATCCGGTGGACGTGATGAAACGCTACCGTGACCGGACGATTTTGATTCATATGAAAGACGGTGTGCTGGATCCGGATATCCCGCAGATTCCGCTCGGTTCCGGCAAGCTGCCGATTCCGCAGATTCTTGCTGAAGTCGACCCGACGCGGGTCAAGTGGGTGATCGTCGAACTCGACAACTGTGTGATCGATATCTATCGCGGCATCAAGAAAAGCTATCAGTATCTGACGCAGAACGGACTTTGCGCCGGAAACCGCTGAAAAGAACCCAACCTAACAAAGGATGAAATCGAAGTATGAAGAAGACGAAACTCGGCGTGATCGGCTGCGGCATGATCTCCGGGGCCTACTTGAAGGCGGCCTCCCGTTTCCGCAACATCGAAATCGTAGCCGGATCGGATATCGTTCCGGGACGTGCGGCGGCGAAGCGCGATGAATTTGCGGAATTCGGCTATAGCGAAAAAACGTTCCGCGCTTATGACGCGAAACCGGATGGCACCAACGCCGAACTTCTGGCCGATCCCGAAATCGATGTGGTGGTGAATCTTACCCCGCCGCTCGAGCACTCGAAAGTCGATCTCGAAATTCTCAATGCCGGGAAGCACGCGTATTCCGAGAAGCCGTTCGGCGTGAACCTCGAAGATGCGATGAAGGTGATGGAACTGGCAGAGAAGATGAATCTCCGTTGCGGCTGCGCCCCGGATACATTCCTCGGCGGCGGGCAGCAGACCGCCCGTAAGCTGATCGACGACGGCTGGATCGGCAAGCCGCTGGCCGGAACCGCGCTGGTGATGGGGCGCGGTCCTGAAAAATGGCCGCAAGCTCCGTTCTTCTACGATTACGGCGCCGGCCCGATGCTCGATCTCGGTCCTTATTATGTCACCACGCTGGTGAATATGCTCGGCCCGGCGAAGCGCGTTACCGCCTTCACCAAGAAGTTCGATGAAACCCGTGTCGGCGGGCCCGAAACCCAGCCGCCGGTCTACCCGATCAACGTGACCACTCACTTGACCGGCGTGATCGAATTCGAGTGCGGCGCGCTGATTACCATGATCAGCAGCTTCGACGTCTGGAAGCACGGGCATTGCCCGATCGAGATCTACGGTTCTGAAGGCTCGCTTCAGGTTCCGGACCCGAATACGTTCGGCGGTCCGGTTCGCGTGTTCCGCAAGGGATTCGAGGAGTGGCAGACGGTTCCGATGCCGTTCGGTTACACCGACAACTCGCGCAGCATCGGCGCGGTGGATATGGTCAACGCGATCCAGTCCGGCCGCCCGCATCGCGCAAGCAACAAGCTGGCGTACCATGTGCTTGAAATCATGTGCTCGTTCGATAAGTCGAGCACGAGCGGCCGCCCGGTCGAGATCGAAAGTACCTGCGAGCGCCCGGCTCCGCTCCCGCTCGGTCTTGAAGACGGCTTCCTCGACGCATAAGTCGCGGATCTTATCCGGAAATCCCGTTCGCTGCAAAGCGGATGGGATTTTTTGTTTCCGCTGGGATTGATTTTTTGTCTGGAATGTGTATCTTATCGGATATGAAGCAAATGGAAATATTGGAGTGCCGTCCCGGTTGCGGGGCGTGTTGCGTTGCTCCGTCGATTTCTTCCATGATTCCGGGAATGCCGGAAGGGAAGGCGGCGGGGGTGGCGTGTATTCATCTGGACGCGGAGTACCGTTGCGGCCTTTTTGGCCAACCGGAGCGCCCTCGTGTTTGCGGTAGCTTGCAGGCGGAGCGGGAGATGTGCGGTTCATGTCGTGAAGAGGCACTCGCTTACCTGACGAAACTGGAGAAGGACACTCGCCCGGAGAAGCACAAATGACCCCTGTGCACCTGACCCGACCGGAGGCCAGGCGCTTTCTGGTTCATTATCATGGGCTTGACGGCTCCGCAAGCTGGTCAGGCGCGTCTGGAGTCGTCGACTGCCTGACGCGCCTTGGCGCCATCCAGTACGATCCGCTCGACGTGGTCGGGCGGAACCCTGAGCTGGTGTTGCAATCCCGTGTGGAAGGCTTTCGGCGGGAGACGCTTCGGGATCTGCTTTACCGGGATCGGCTTCTGGTCGATCATTGGGATAAGCAAATGTCCATCCATCTCGCCGTCGAGTGGCCGCATCGGCGGCGGCTCCGTCGCGCGTATGCTGAGGCGCTGTGTGGCTGGCTGCGACATTACCGGAACTCGGAAGAGGCGTTGAGGCATGTGGATGTGGTGTTTGCCGCGTTGAAGGCGACCGGCCCGACGCTGCCGGGGAAACTCGATTTCGGATCGCTCCCGAATGATTCCGGGTGGGGATCCCGCAAGGTATCCGGTACCGCATTGGAGTATCTTGCCGCTTGCGGCAAGGTGGGCGTGCATTCCCGCAAGCATACGCAAAAACTCTATGCCCCCATTGATAAGCTGTTGCCGGAGGTATTGTTGAGTGCTCCCGATCCCTTTGCGGATGAGCGCGATTTCTTGCGTTGGTACGCCCGGCGGCGGGTGGAGGCGGTGGGATTGGCCGCTAACCGGAACGGCGGAAGCTGGCTGGTGAATTTGCTGGATTCCAAGGTTGCCCGGACGCCTGTCCTGACGGAGCTGGCGGAGTCCGGAGAATTGACGCGGGTGAAAGTCGATGGTGTGCGTGAAATTCTTTATATGCCATCGACTTATTTCTCTCGGATGGAGTGGGCTGGAGTTCCGGAGCGTAAGGTTCGTTTTCTTGCTCCGCTCGATAATCTTTTGTTTGATCGCAAGCTGATTGCTTCGCTGTTTGAGTTTGAGTATACGTGGGAGGTGTATGTCCCGGCGGCGAAACGTCGCTACGGCTATTATGTATTGCCTGTGCTTTATGGCGACGAACTGGTCGCCCGGTTTGAACCGGCTCCGCACCGTGGAAACGCGGGGTTGGAAATCAAGCAGTGGTGGTGGGAGCCGGGTGTGCGCCGAACCGGGGAACTGGAGCGCGCCGTGGCGGATGCCAGACAACGCTTTCAGGCCTTTCTTGATTACCCCTGAAGCGCGGCAAGATAGGTGTAGATTTTGGTGTCGACGCCGACGCCTTCCGCTTCTTGCCGGGAGAGGAATTCCGCAAGCTCCATTCGTTTGACGCGAAAGACTTCGATGCGTTCATTTTCCTCCGGATGAGCCTCGATGGTTTGCCCGCGAATGGCGTCGCCGTCGATCTCCATGCGAACCATTCGGATGGTTTCTCCCGTGAGGCCGGGGGAACTCCAGCCGGGGAGGCTGCTTTCGAGGATGCGCCCGCGATAGCCGGTCTCTTCGTAGAGTTCACGGACAGCGGTTTCTTCGGCTGTTTCTCCGGGATCGATCAATCCGGCGGGGAATTCGAGCACCAGCCGTCCCGCCGGGGGGCGGAACTGGCGGATCAGCAGCAGTTCATCATCCGGAACGATGCGGGCGAGGATAAAGACTGCGGAGTTGGAGTTTTGTCGGTCGCAGGACTCCCAGAGGCGGGGACCGCTTCCGTTGTTATATTCGAGTTCCCGCAAAACCAGAAAGCGCCCTTCGGCAAGGGTTCGTTTCACTATCGCTTTGGTTTTCATTTAATTTTCTCCGGCTATTGTGATTTTTCTTTAAAATGCACTTGCAAAATCAATATTTCAAGTTAGATTATAGTCAACGATACATATTTGTATTGTTCGAGGCGATCTGAAACGGCGCCGCGATCGAAGATCTTTTTTTCCAGACGGAACCGCAAGCATAGACTGCGATCCGAAGCGGATGATTCCAATCAAGCACATGTCTCCGGGAACTTTTACTTACCGCCCGGTCATGGAAACAGGAACACAAACATGGTTTTGGGTATTACCGGAGCATTCGGCTGCGGCAAAAGCGCGGTTTTGGCGGCATTTGCCGCCCGCGGCTGGCGCACTGCTGATGCGGATTTGCTCTGCCATGAATTGTATGCCGACCCCGCCGGGGAGCTTGTGCGGCAATTTTCCGCCCGTTGGGGGAAGGGGATTCTGACTGCGGAGGGGACGGTGGATCGGCGAGAGCTGGGGAAAATCGTGTTCGGCGATGAACGAGAACTCGGTTTCCTGACCGGCGTTCTCTATCCGGAGCTGTCTAAAAAACTTGATTGCCTGATCGCCCAATGCCATGACGAGCATGTGGACGGTGCGTTTGAGCTTCCGCTTCTTTATGAAACCGCCTGGGAGGGGAAGTTTGACCGAATTGCCGCAATTTGGGCATCTCCGGCGGTTCGGTACGCCAGATTGCGCGAACAGCGCAATTATTCCGATGAAGAAATCCGGACACGTGAGGCGAAACAGCTTTCGCCGGATGACAAGTTGGAGCGTGCCGATTATGCGCTGATCAACAACGATGGATTGCAAATCCTTGAAATGCAGGTGGAGCGTTTGTGCATTCGCCTGAAAGAGATGACCGCTTAGCGGAGGCTCCTCTTCCGATTGCTTCCGAAAAATAATCTGATTTGAACTCTACTTAAACAGTTAAGGTGATGATATTATGAATGATTCTGATGAATTGATTCCGATGAATGATGAATCCGGCGAACCCGCCGTTCCGAAACGCCGTGGTCGCCCTGCGGCAACGGAGAAGAAAATCGATGACGATGCCAAGGCGCATCGCCCTGCTGCAAAACGCAAACCCGGTCGCCCCGCGAAAGTCGCCCCTGATGAAGCCACGGATGAGTTGGTGTTGCTCAGTGAACCTACCGCCGAAGAAGTGATGCGTGAATTGCTGATGGAAGAGCTTGCCGAGCCTGCTTCCGAAGTCACTGCGACCAAAGAAGCGGCTGTTGCCGCTCCGGAAGGAGTGGTAAATCAGGAGCGCCCCGCGCGGAAAGAGCGCCACGAACGCAATGATCGTAACGACCGGCAGGATCGTGAGCATCGTCGCGGAAACGGCAACAATAACGGCAACAATAACGGCAATAATAACGGCAATAATAACGGCAACAATAACGGCAACAATAACGGCAATAATGCGCGTCGGGAGCGTGACGCCCAGCGCGACCATGTGGCTCCTTCGCTTAATATCTCCGAGCTTCAGGAGAAGTCGATGCAGGATCTCGCCACCATGGGCGCCGAGCTTGGCATCGAAGGAATCGGCGCACTGGATAAATCGACGCTGGTTTGCGAAATCCTGCGGGCGAACGCCGAAAAATGCGGCCAGATGTACGGTTCGGGATACCTCGAAGTGTTGCCGGACGGTTTTGGCTTTCTGCGCAGCGCCAGTTATTGTTATTTGCCGTGTTCTGAAGATATTTATCTTTCTCCCTCTCAGATCAAGCGTTTCGCGCTGAAGACCGGTGACTTTATCGCTGGGCAGATTCGCACGCCGCGGGAGAAAGAGCGCTTTTTTGCGATGCTGAAGGTCGAGAGCATCAACAACGATTCGCCGGAACGCAAGAAAGAGATCATTCCGTTCAACAGCCTGACGCCGTACTTTCCGACGCAGCGATTGGTGCTGGAACGTGATCCCAGTGATTTCTCGACCCGCATCGTCGATTTGGTCACTCCGATCGGCAAGGGGCAACGTGGGCTTATCGTCGCGCCGCCGCGCACCGGTAAAACCGTGCTGCTGCAGAAGATAGCCAACAGCATTCGCTCAAACAATCCTGAAGTGAAATTGATTATTCTGCTGATCGATGAACGCCCTGAAGAAGTCACCGACATGATGCGCTGTGTCGACGCCGAAGTGGTCAGCTCGACGTTTGACGAACCGCCCGAGCGCCACGTTCAGGTCGCCGAAATGGTGATCGAAAAGGCGAAGCGGATGGTCGAATACAAGCAGGATGTCGTGATTTTGCTCGACAGCATCACCCGTCTGGCTCGCGCCTACAATACGCTTCAGCCGCACAGCGGCAAGATTCTGACCGGCGGTGTCGACGCGACGGCGTTGCATAAACCGAAAAAGATTTTCGGTGCGGCGCGTAACATTGAAAACCACGGCAGCCTGACGATCATCGCCACCGCGTTGATCGAAACCGGCAGCCGGATGGACGACGTGATCTTTGAAGAATTCAAAGGTACGGGCAATATGGAGCTGCACCTGGATCGCAACGTTTCCGACCGGAGAATTTATCCGGCGATCAACATCGAAAAATCCGGTACGCGCAAGGAAGAACTCCTGCTCCACCCGGATGAACTCAGCAAGGTCTGGCTCTTACGCAAGGCGATCAACGGGGTTCCGCCGGCGGAAGCGATGGAGCTTGTGCTTGGCCGGTTGAAGAAAGTAAAGAATAATATTGAATTTTTGTTGACGCTTCAGCCGAACAACAATTAAGTTCAATCAATGCGAGGGGGAGGATAAAGATGGCGGAGAACAAGCGGAAAAGTACTGTTTCAACCTATCTCCTGCTCTTTGTTCTGGCGCTGGTTTTCGCGGCGGCGGCAGTTCTGCTGCTGCCGGTTTACCGGAGCTACCAGAAAAAACAGGCGGAGCTGGGAACGTTGACCGAAGAGTGGAATGACAAGCGCGATGAAGGCGCCCGGCTTAAAACCAACGTGGCCGATCTTCAGGATTCTCCCGAAGCGGTCGAACGAGTGGCGAGAGAGCGGTTCGGCCTGACGAAAGAGGGCGAAACAGTTTTGCGCTATCCGGTTCCGCGTAAAGAAAATCCGGAAATTGAAAGCGATGATCGGCAATAAGGCGCGGGGATTTTGACCGGAACGGCGGTAAGTCGCAAATTATTTGCATTTTCCGCATATTTTCTGTTGAATTTAGCAAACTGGTTTCTATATTAATGAAAAGACATTTTTTTCGTTATTTTTGCGTCGTTGCGTAAAAAAGCGAAAGAGAAATAATTTCGTACCGTAACGAAATTTTGTTACCAAAGGGGGTTGACCTGTGAGAAAAAACAAGACCGTCGTGCTGGGAGCTGCGGCTCTCTGCGTGGGAATGCTCGGCTTTGCCGGTTGCAACAATCAGGTGATGGATCAGCGCGATTACGTGCCCGAAACGGTAGACGCCGGCCAGCCGCCGATGACGGCTCCGGTTCGCCCCTATGCTCCGATTCCGCTCGCGCCGGTGCAGCCGGTTGCGACCAAACAAGCGCCTGTTTATCAGCCGATGCCGCCGATGGCCGCTGTTCCGGTGACTTCGTCGGTGGGCACGGGTACTACGGTTGCGGGTGCCACTCACGTGATCAAATCCGGCGATACGGTCGGTAAGATCGCTCGCCAGTATGGTGTTTCCTCCTCTGCGATCATGCAGGCGAACAACCTTGACGAAGCGGGAACCCGCCGTCTTCAGATTGGCCGCAAACTGACGATTCCGGGCGCGACTGCGAAGGTGAACAGTGGGGCCAAGAGCGTTGCAATGGCAACGGGAACCAAAGCTGCCACGAACTCCAAAGCTGTGGTCGGCACTGACGGCACCTATACGGTGGAGCCGGGCGATTTTCCGGGCAAGATCGCCCGTAAGCTCGGCGTCAAGGAAGCCGATCTGATGAAGGCGAACAATCTCACGGCCGAAAGCGCCAAGCGTCTTCAGGTCGGCCAGAAACTCGCCGTCCCCGGCAAGGGTGCGAAAGTGACGCCGGCTGTCGCTCCGGTTCCGACTCCCGCCAAAGTGACGCCGGTGGTCGAGAAAGATCCGCTTCTGGATAACCTCCTGAAGAACGATCCGGTTGTCAAGCCGGCTGACCCGGTTGTTGCGCCCACCGACATCGTTGTGGACGAGCCGGCGCAGCTGGATATCAATCAGGTTCCGGTGATCCTGGACAGCGACACCACGCTTGCGGAATTTGCCGCGAAGCACAATGTGTCCGCAGAAAAGATCAAAGAACTGAACGCCGGAATGATTCCTGCCGACGGTAAATTGAGCAAGGATCTGATCCTGATGGTTCCGGGCAACTGATTGATTGTCGGAAACTGATAGAAGAAACCTCCGCCTGAAAAGCGGAGGTTTTTTTTGTCCCGGTGAATTTCCCGTCATATTTTCTGGCCGAAGGGCGATCACCTTGGGTGAGTTGCAATGCGCTTTGATTTTGCTCAAAGCGGCGAAGGAGTTATTGCTCGATTGCCGCGGCGCGCCAATGACAGAGCAGCCGGTTCAGCAGTCGGCTCTCGGCGGTGGTGAAGGGGGCGAATACGGCTTCTTTGGCGCCGGTGGCGAGCAATTGCGCGAATCCGTCTGCCTCATAACCGAAACTGGTTTGGTCGGCCGGAATCCGAATTTCTTCCACTCCCGAAGCACGTTCGAGGTGGATCAGGCCTTCCTCCGGTGCGGTACGGCCGCAGACCCATGGATTCGGAACGACAATGCGTCCTTCGGAGCCATGAATGCGAAGCGCGGCGTCCAACGTCGCTCCGGTGGAGCAACTGAGCTTTGCGACAATGCGCTTCTGCCAGATTGCGATTGCGCACGCTGTTTGATCGACGTTGCCGGGGAGGGCGACTCCGCCGCTCAGAAACCGGTCCGGTGGCATGGTTTCCTGACCGAGAGAGTTTCCGGCGACCAGCATTGCCATTGAGAGTGGATAGCCGCCGATGTCCCAGATTGCGCCGCCGCCGAGCGCGGGATCGAACAGACGGTTTTGCGGATCGTATTTTGTGGCGAAGCCGAAGGAGCTTTCAATCAGGTTGACTTCTCCGATTGCCCGGGCGCGGAGGAGTTCCAGTAATTTGGCCGTTTGTGGGTGCCAGCGGTACATATAGGCTTCCAGAAAAAGTGTTCCACACTCGTGCGCTGTTTGCAGGACGGCGTCGGTGGATGTTTCGTCGATCGCCATCGGTTTCTCACACAAAACGGGCTTCCCGGCCTTCATCGCGGCGATGGAAAGTGTGGCGTGGTTCGGGTGTGGCGTGGCGATATAGACGGCGTTGATACGCGGATCGGAAAACAGCGCATCCGGGTTCACCACCGCTTCCGGGATTCGATTGGCGTCGGCAAAGCTGCGTGTCCGTTCGGGGTCACGCCCGGCCACCATCAGTGCCCGTCCGCTTTTCCCCGCATGCAGGGCGGCGGTAAAAACGGCGGCGATACGCCCGGTTCCGACAATTCCCCAGTTGATCATGTGTTCCTCCATTGAAATGAGATCGTAATGCCGTGTTATACCATAATGTGGAAGAACGAGGAAAGCAATCGTGGCTTTCCTGCTTTTTGCGAAAAAGCGGAGGGGAAACGGCTTGACAATCAAAAGTGCGGCATGTATGTTCCTTAGAATGATAAAACCGAAAACCGCCCGGATCGGGCATCAGGAAAAGGTCGGAGTCAATGAGAAGTTATCCATCTTATCCGGAGCGTATCACGCTCAATCTTGACGGTGAATGGGAATTTTCATGGTTGGGCGATCGCGTCGATGTGAACGCAATTGTCCCATCCGCCGGGGTTTACGATGAAATCGCCGCGGTTCCGGGCTGTTTCGACACGGCGGGGGAGCGGATCGGTCAACGTGGTGTTGGTCTTTACCGGAAAGTCTTTCATTTTCCGGCCGGGCAGAGCCGGTTGACTTTTGGCGGCGTCGGCCTTTATGCGCGTTTCTGGTTTGACGGACGGGAGATCGGACGATGCCGGACCCCATATTCCACAGTGGAATTCGATCTGGCGGTGGAAGAAGGTGTGCATGAGATCGTGGTTGCGGTGGATAATCGCTTTGACCCGATCAATGTTCCTCTGTTTAAACCGTATAGCGACTTTTACGGGTTTGGTGGAATTTATCGCGACGTCATGATCCAGCAACTGCCGAAGCTCTCCATCGATCAAATCCGGGTTCAGACTCTGGAGCTTAAAAGCGGATTGATCCGCGTTGAAATCACTCTGCGTGGAATCGCACCGAAGACGTTGAAATTTCAGTATTGTTTCGATGATGCGGAAATGGTTTCGGTCGAGGCGCGTGTTGTTGACAATCAAATTGCATTTGAAGTGGAGGTGCCGGAGTTTCGACTCTGGAGCCCGGCGCGCCCGGATCTGCATATCGTTTCCGTTCGTATTCGCAGCGACTTGGTGGAGGAGCGCTTCGGAATCCGGACCGTAGAGGTTCACGACCGCAGGATCTTTTTGAATGGCGCCCCGATTCGTCTGATCGGCGTCAACCGGCATGAGTCGCATCCACAATTCGGCCCGGTGCAACCCACTCAGTTGATGGTTGACGATCTGAAATATGCGAAAGAACTTGGCGCCAATTTCATTCGTGGCGCGCATTATCAGCAAAATCCGGAATTTCTTGAGCTTTGCGACCGGATGGGGTTCCTGGTCTGGCAGGAGAGCTTCGGTTGGGGACAGCCGGAGTCGGATGCGGAGAACTCGGATGTTGTGGCGCTTTTCTGCCAGGCTTCCACCGTGATGGTTCGGTCAAGCCTGAACAATCCTTCGGTGATTATCCATGCGTTCCTGAACGAAAGCTGCTCGGATACGGTTGCCGGACGCGAAATGTACCGCAAGATCATTCAGGCGATCCGAGCTGTGGACAATACCCGGCTGATCTCTTACGCCTCCAATCGCATTGAACATGATATCTGTTTTGATCTGGCGGATATCATCTCGATCAACCCCTATCCCGGCTGGATCAGCGAATGCGACGATTGGACGCGAAACAATCTGATCGCCATCGAACCGGCCATCCGGCGGCTGACCGAATATTTCAACAAAGCGCAATATGTAGATAAGCCGTTGTTTATCAGTGAAATCGGCGCTTGCGGAATCTATGGTGTGCACAGCCGGGAACGGGCTCAG
This sequence comes from Victivallis vadensis, assembly GCA_040393525.1. Taxonomy (GTDB): domain Bacteria; phylum Verrucomicrobiota; class Lentisphaeria; order Victivallales; family Victivallaceae; genus Victivallis; species Victivallis vadensis_A. The sequence goes on from JBEBTY010000002.1 coordinate 136,334, forward strand.
TGGAGCGAGGAGTTTCAGGCCGACTACTTTGAAGCCGCCGTGGACGCGGTTTTGAGTAATCCGCGCTATTGTGGGATCGCGTTGTGGCAGATGATCGATTGCAAGAGCTATATCAATTCCGGACAGATTCGCAGCAAACCGCGCGGTTTCAATTGTGCCGGATTGCTGGACGAGTACCGCCGTCCGAAACTGGCGTTCGATGTGGTGAAACGACTTTTCCGGCACTATGCGAAAAATGTCCGGAAAAAAGCGGGAGTCGCTACAGAATTGGAGTGAACAGCGCGCAGATGTTCTCCCCGAACTGACGGGGCAGGGACTTCTGCCGCACTTCCTCCAGTGTGATTTGCGTGGAGCCTTTGAGCTCGCGCTGGAATTGCCGGTGTATGTCTTCGGGGAACTTGCCGGATTCAAAGGTGAAATCCAGCTCGAAATTGAGCCGGAAGCTGCGGCTGTCGCAGTTGCTCGATCCCATGAATCCCCATTCCTGCCCGTCTACCAGCAGCGCTTTGATGTGAGAGAAGATCCCTTGCTTGTGGTAGATTTTCACTCCGGCCTCCAGTAATGTCTCGTAGAAGTTCTGTGCCGCCCATGATACGAAAAAGTGATCGTTGTTAGCCGGAACGATGATCCGCACATCGACGCCGCGCACGGCGGTCAGGCAGAGAAGATTGATGTACTCCGTTCCGGGGACGAGGTAAGGCGTGATGATCCAGAGTGATTTCCGCGCGGTGATTGCGGCGGCGCAAAATAGCCTGCGGGTTCCCTCGTAACTGCTCCCGGGGCCGCTGGCGAGTACACGAGCCACCACTTCACCCTTGCGTTCCGGCAGTGGAAAGTCATGCGGCCCTACGCCGTCGATCCACTTGCCCTTATTGGTATAGGACCAGTCGATGAAGAACGATTTGGTGAATTGCGACACGGCCGGCCCGAGAATGCGGGCGTGGAGATCGTGGATGTGACGGTTGGCCGGAACGCTCGTCAGGTGCTCGTTTTCATCGGAAATATTGATGCCGCCGGTATAGGCGATTTTTCCATCGATCAGCAATAGCTTGCGGTGATTGCGCAGTTGGAACCGCCAGGGAGCGACTAAATGGAAAAGCGAAAAGGCGCGGATGTAAAAGTTTGGCCGCTTGCTCCGAAGTGTACGCCGGAAACAGTGAGAAAAATAGGATTTCAAACTGCCGAGGCTGTCGAAAATGACCTTGACGTCGACGCCCGCCTCTGCCCGTTCCTCCAGTGCGCGGATAAATGCGCGTCCGACCTCGTCGTTCATCAGAATATAAGATTGCATGCGGATGCAATATTTTGCTCGTGAAATATCCGCAAGCATTCGCGGGTAAGCGCTTACGCCGTCCTGAAGCATTTCGATGTGATTGCCGTCCAGCGCCGGATAATCGGGAAACAAGCGGTCAAGCGTTTGGTTATGAGGCTTTTGCGCGATCTCATCTGTGGGGGCGAATCCGGTGAGCGCCTCTTGGAGCGCCCCGAGAGCGGGGCCGAAGTACTTGCCTGGATTCTCCCGCATGCGATCCTGCAGAGAACGGACTCTTTCCTGCGCATGCTTGAGGCGGACAATGCCGAAGAGCAGATAGCATGCGCAGCCGACAAAAGGGATAAGAGCGATCAACAGCAGCCAGAAAAGAGCCTCGCCCGGAAGCGTTCGCTTGGTCCACAGGACATGAAATGAAAGCGTGAGATGCAGCAGTAATGTTCCGCCGTAAACGAGCCAGCTATAATGTATTACATCCTGAAACATGACCATCCTCCTGCTCTTGCCGTACGGGAGATACCATACCACATGAAAGCGGGAAATACCATACAGTCTTCTGAAATTCAGTAAAAATCCCCTCGCTGTGCTTGCTAAGCCTGAAAACCGGCACTATAGTATGCCGTTCCATTTCTCATGGATCCGTAGCTCAGCGGTTAGAGCAGGTGACTCATAATCTCCGGGTCCTCGGTTCAAATCCGGGCGGATCCACCATTTCTTTCCCTTAAAACTCCAGTTCTTGGGCATTGCATCTAAGCGATACAACATTTTTCGATCGTTTGGGGTTGTATGATACCTGAATGTTTGGCGACTGTTGTCTGCGCGTCTGGTGATTGCAGGAGTTTAAATCTTTTCCTGCGGGCGTAATTGCTTCTTTGGAGATGTGGTGAGCTTGTCTTGTTTCTTCAGGTAGGCGGCGATGGCGTCGCGTTCGTTGATGCCGTGGCGGCGGTATGGCGTGCCGGATTCTATTTTCTCGCGTAGGAGTGGAGTTGTCAGAAGCGTGTAGGTGGTGACGGCGATGATGAGTTTTTCCGGTGGGTTTTTAGGGTGCCAGTCGCCTTTTGAGGCGTAGTCGACATCAAGGCCGGAAAGCGGAAAGAACTGCGGCCGCGGCGTGAGGCTTCGCCGATCTCCTTTACCAGTCGTGTAATTTCCGGCCGGGTGAGGCCGATGGTGCAGAGTTCGTTTTCGTAAGGCAACAACCGGAACAATCCGGCATTTGTCACCCGATTCGGGATTTTAAATTCCGGCAAAGCGGAGCAGGAAAACAATGCCGCATCCGCTTCGGTTGCGTTTCGCATCGCTTCTGCGCCTAAAAAGTTGATCAGAGCGGTGTTGTCGCCTTTTTTCGGCAAGCCAAGCGGCTGGTTTGTGATGGTTAGCAATAGGTCGGCCGTCGATTGGTATTTTGGCTGATATTGCTTGAGAATTCGCTCGGAAATCATGTCCGTTTGGATTTTCTGCGGAGGGCGGAGAAGTTCGGAGCGAATTCGTCGTAATTTTCCGGTGTCATCGTCGAATTCAGCGACAACGCGCCCGACGCATTGAGCGTAGCGCCCGGCTTGTACGTACCATGCACCGGCGATGTTTCGCCCTGGAACCTCTTCATGGCTGTGTGCTCCCAATACCAGATCGATTTCCGGGAATTCCGCAAAAAAACGGAACATGGAACCGGGCGGCGTGTGCATCCCGGAGTGCCAGGCGAGGACGATCAGATCCGGCTGGGCGTTCAGCACCTCCGGCAAGATCCGCTTCAGCGCGTCGCGGTTCGGCTCGAAGTTCCAGCCGGCGTCGGGCAGCAGCCGTTGCGGCATCTTGGGATCGGTCATGCCGATGACGGCGACTTTGTAGCGTTTGCGTTTGAGCAATGTCCATGCTTCCGGGCGGAAGTTCACATGGTGGTACTCCGCTCCGAGCGTTTTCCCTCGAAAGCGTTTGGCGGCTTGTGCGAGCGCCTCTGTTCCGAATTCAAAATCATGATTGCCGGGAACCCAGACGTCGAAGCGGAAGCCATTCAACAGGTCGATCATCGCCCGCCCGTCGTTGTGGCGCGAGAAAAGCGTTCCTTGAATCGTGTCGCCGCAGTCGATTCGGATCGCGTCCGGATCATCTCGCAGAATCGGGGCAAGGGCGGCAAGCTCTTCCGCGCGCCCGTGCAGGTCGGTCGTCGTCAAGATCACCACTTCGCCGCAAAATGCAACAACAGGGAAGAGCAACAATGCAAAGGCAAAGGTGATGATCTGTTTTTTCATGATTCCATGGTGCCGAAGATGCGGTCGCCTGCGTCGCCGAGGCCGGGCACGATGTATTTTTCCTGGCTCAGGCATTCATCGAGCGCCCCGGTGTAAACTTCGATCTCCGGATAGCGCTCCTCGATCATTGCCTTTCCTTCCGGCGAACTGAGGATCGTGATGACGATGATGCGTTGAAAGTCGTTCTTTTTCAAGAGTTCAATCGCACCGGCCAGCGAGTTTCCGGTGGCGAGCATCGGGTCGATCAGGATCGCGAGCGAGTGTTTTTTCGCTTTAGGCAGCTTGCAATAATACTCGTGCGGCAGGTGGGTGATGTGATCGCGCTCCAGCCCGACAAAGCCGACTTTGGCTTCCGGAGCCAGCTCCAGCAATGCTTCGAGCATCCCCATCCCCGCGCGCAGAACCGGAACCAGAACGATTTCATCGCGGATTTGCCAGCCTTTTGTGGTTGCAAGCGGGGTAGTGACGGAAATCTCTTCCAACTCAAGGTTGCGGAGCGCTTCGCAGGAGATGAAGCCGGTGATTTCCTGTACCCCGCGGCGGAAACGCGGGCAAGAAGTTTCCCGGTCGCGTAAAAGCGTCAGTTTTGCCTTGATGCACGGGTGGTCTACAATGTGAAGCATGTTTGCCTTTCTCGCTCATGAAGTGGGTTGACGGTGAGAAGTATAACGCCGGAAGCACTCTTTGGCAAACCGGAGAATCATAAAAAGTGGAAAAAATGCGACCGGTCGACTTGAAAAATCAAATTTCGGAGGCACATTAATAAGCATTGCCGTTTGCGGCCGGATTTTTGGTGGTTGTAGCAGTCGCTTCCCTCAGCCGGTTTCAGCGGTGAAGTTGAATGAATTTTGAATTGATGAAACAATTGAACATATGAGGTGAATCCATGTCCCAGCATCCCAGTCTCCGCGTTGGCGGAAAGATCCGCAAAGTTCGCAATGTCATGAAGCGCTATGAGCGCATCGACGTCCTCCGCGCCGAAGGCCGTATTGCCGAGGACAAGGTTCTTGGACTGCCGAAGACCAAGCCGGTCGAGATCTAAGCAGATCGACGGTTGTTGAAACGACGCGGGAACGGAGTAATCCGATCCCGCGTTTTTCTTTGGAGCTGAAAGGGAAGTATGATGGCGGAATTCGGTAATTTTGAAACATTGACTCCCGAGGTTATTTTTGCCGCGGCCGAGTCGGCTTTCGCCTGCCGTTTTTCCGGCGTATTGATGCCGCTGCCTTCGTATATCAATCGGGTTTATGAGATGGAGTCGGCGGATCGGGAGCGGTACATTTTCAAATTCTATCGACCTGGCCGCTGGAATCGCTCCGCATTGCTGGAAGAGCACCTGTTTACACTGGAGGCGCATGAGGCGGAAATTCCGGTGGTTCCTCCGTTGCGGCTCGCCTCCGGCACGACGCTTGGCATTGCAGAGGATGGGACATATTTTGCCGCGTTCCCGAAACGCTGGGGCAGGGGACTGGACCCCGATGCCGATGCGCCCGTCTGGCGGCGGATGGGGGCGTTGATTGCCCGGCTGCATACGGTGGGGGCGATGCGTCCGGCGCGGCATCGGCTGCGGCTCGATCCACGCGGGAACACACTTCCTGAGATTGCTCACTTGCTGAGCAGCGGCGTCGCTTCCGATCGAGTGCTTCCGGCGCTTACATCGGTGCTGAAGCGATTGTTGCGCATTCTGGCGGAGCGGTTCGATACCTCGGGTGCGATCCGGCTGCATGGGGACTGTCACAAAGGAAATATTCTGGAGCGGCCGGATGAAGGGCTGATGCTGATCGACTTCGATGATATGCTCTCCGGCCCGCCGGTTCAGGATCTTTGGCTGATGTTGCCCGGCCCGGCGGATTCGTGTCCGGCGGAACTCGAAGAGTTGCTGGCCGGGTATGAGTCCATCCGTGAATTTGATCGGGCGAGCTTGCGTCAGATTGAACTTCTCCGCACGATGCGGTTGATCTACTTTCTGGATTGGTGTGCGAAGCAGCGTGGCGACTGTAACTTCCGCGAACGCTGGCCGGATTGGGGCAGCGACTTGTTCTGGCGCTCCGAGATCGCGGTGCTGGAAGAGCAGTACAACCTGATCCGGGAGTGCTAGCTCCCGGCGCTTTCATCCTGATAGGTCAGGCTTCTGGCGTAGTCGGAGAGCGAGTTGTCGCGGGCGCCGAGAATGACGACCGCGTCACCGGAGGCCGGTTTCAGCGCAAGATAATCCGCCAGCACTTCACGATCCGGAAATACCATGAAGCGTTCTGGGTGGACGGATCGGCTTTTCCAGTCCGCCGTCACCTCTTCGGAGGTGGGGGAAAAGCTGGAACTCCCGCCCGCGTAAAACGGTGGTAGCAGAATGAAGCGGTCGTTTTTCTTCAAGAACTTGTTCAAATTCTCGAAAAGCTGGTCGCGCATAAAGCCGAACGGTTTGTAGCCGTGCGGCTGAAACACCGCGTAGAGATTTCCTTGCGCGATTTCACGCATTGCGTTGAGGCAGGAGAGAATCTTCTCCGGATTGTGTGCGTAGTCGTCATAGACCACCGCTCCACGGACGGTGATTCCGGCGAAGTCATTGCGCCTCCAGACGCCGTCGAAGCGCTCCAGCGATTCCAGCAGCGCCTCTTCGGTTTCTGCGACTCCAAGCATTTCCAGCAGCGCCAGAACCGCCAGTGCGTTGAGCGCGGTATGGAAGCCCGGCTGCGGCAGCGTGATGGTGCGATTGCCGGAAAAGCGAGCGATGAAATGAGTGGATTCGATCCGGAAATTCTCATCCCGGTAACCGTAAAGCGCTGAGATATTAAATGCCGCGATATAATCTTCGGCCGCGCGGTCGCCGCTTTGGGCAATTTCAATGCTGTGTCCGCGCTTGTAGATCACTTCGGCTTTCTTCGCTTTCTTGTACAGCGTCACGGCGTATCGGGAATCTTTGCGCGGTTCCGCGTCGAAAACACTGACTTTGAGCGTGGGGCTGAGTGTTCCTTTGACCGCTTCATAAACTTCACGCTCAAGGACGGCCCCTTTCTTCACCCGCTTCAGGAATTCCGAAAAAACCCGGACGAGTTCCGTCCGGTCGTAGTGGTCGGTTCCGAGATTGAGGACAATTGCGTAGTCGGGCGAATAACGGAGCAGACTTTTGTCGCTCTCATCGGCTTCAAAGACAAAATAATCGTTTTCTCCGGGCCGGAAGTTCCCGGCAAGTTTCCCGGTATGGAAGCGCTTTGAAAGAGCGCCGTTCAGACAGCAGGGATCGACGCCGAGATTGGTCAACGCTTCGGCGGCGTAGGCGGTGACGGTACTTTTGCCGCAGCTCCCGGTGACGGCGACGGTATTGGTAAAATGAAGTTCTTCCATCAGCTTTGCCAGCAATTCGGCGCGGTGAAGGCGAGGGATTCCTGCTCCCGCGACGAGGTCGGGGTTATCTTCTTCGATGGCGGTCGAGTAGACGATGTATTCCGGTCGGCCGCTTTTTTCGATATAGGAGCCGTCCTGTGGATAAATATCGATTTTCTGATTGCGCAATGCGTCGATGATGCGGGCGTTTTCAGGGCGCTCCGCATCGCGGTCGCTTCCACTTACCGTCATGCCTTGCTCCCGACACATGGCGGCAAGTCCACTCATGCCGATTCCGCCAATTCCGATGAAATGAAGATGATTCATGGCCTGCCCGTGTTGCGTTTATTTTCCGGTAACAGCGCGGGATCGGGCGGGACGTTCATGTGGCGCAACACCCGGGTCGATACGCGTTTGAAGGTCGGTACTGCCACTGTGGCGGCGTAATATGCTCCGGTCGGTTCATCCATCGTGACCAGCATGACGAACGCCGGATCGCGAGCCGGAACAAAACCGATGAAGCTGGAAAAATATTTTCCAGGCACATAACCGCGGCCGGTGATATACTTTCGGCTCGTTCCCGTTTTGCCGGCCACTTCGTAACCCGGAATCGCCGCTTTGGCCGCGGTTCCGCCCGGTTGGGCGACGCGCACCATCATGTCGATCAGTTCACGATGTTTCGCCGGGTTGTCGAAAAGCTGAAACGGTTCGGCGGAGGGAATGTGCTCGACGATTCCTGTCGTCGGATCTTCCACCCGATCGACCAATCGGAGCTGCGGCATGCGCCCGCCGTTGGCCAGCGCGCAGTAGGCGCGGATCATCTGAAGCGGCGTGGTGCGGATCCCGTAACCGATCGGAAAACGGGTGATGGAAAGCCCGTCCCAACTCTTCAACCCCGGCAAATAACCGGCGGTTTCAGTGCGGAAGGGCAGGTCGGTTTTGGTTCCCAGCCCGAAAAGGCGCAACGCCTGCAACACGCGCTCCTGACCCAGAATCATGGCGACCTTGGCGGTGCCGATGTTACTGGATTTCTGAATCACATCGGAAACAGTGAGGATATCGTAGGGATGGGAGTCGCGCAGCGGCTTGCCGAGGTAGATCCACGTCCCTTTTTCGCAATCAATTCTGGTGTCCGGCGTCACATAGCCCCAATCGAGCGCTTTGCCGATGGTGATGGGTTTGGCGATGGAACCCGGCTCGAAACTGTCTTCGGCGATCCGGGTGCGTCCCGCTTCGTGCGTGTAGGTCGAGCGATCGTTCGGGTTGAACGTTGGGCGTTGCGCCATGGCCAGCACGTTGCCGGTTCTGGGGTCGACGATGGCCGCGTAGAGCGTCTTGGGCTTCCACTCCGCGAACGAGGCGTCAAGTTCTTCTTCCAGAATCGACTGAATCGGCTCGCTGATGGTCAGGTAGATGTTGCGCCCGTCGCGTGCTTCCTGAGCGATGTGCGTACCATACAGCAGCGGGCGCCCGGCGCGGGCGTGTTCGTAGGTTTCGCTGCCGAGCTTTGCAGTCATCTGGGTATCGAAATACTTCTCCAGTCCGGCCTGTGCGACGTCGTCGTCTCCGACGACGTTGGTGAAGCCGAGGACGTTTGAGAGCAGCTCCCCTTTGGGGTAGGTGCGTTGATAGATGTCGGAGAAGAAAAGCCCGGGCAGGCGGTTCTTTCTTGCCGCTTCCTTCAATCGCTCCGCCTCTTCCAGTGAAGCGGCGCGGGCAACGACGACGTAGCGGTTCGGCACGATTTCCGGCTTGCCGTCCGGACCGAGCAGGGGATTGCCCTGCGAATCACGCCGGGTTCGCTCCGCGGCAAGCTGGATATAATGCTGTTGAAAACTTTTTTCCGGAAACATGACGGAGAGCAAGTGCGCCAACCGGTTTCGCTGTGTGTCGCTTTTCAGGTGAGTCGGATCGACGGTGACGCGTACACACGGCGCGTTGCTGACGAGCAGGCTGCCGTACATGTCGAAAATTTCGCCGCGCTTGCCGGAGGTGATCCGGGTGGTTGTATAACGTGCTCGCGCTTTCTCCAGATAGAATTCATGGTTGACGACCTGAACAAAGTAAAACCGGACCGCCAGTGCGATCACCACCGGCAGAAGCAGGAGGATGATCAGGCGGATCCGGATTCGGATCTTGTCGTTTGTGCTGAGTATACGCGCTCTCATCAGGCGTAACCGCGTCAATTACGCCCGGTCTGGCGTGTTCCACGGTTGGTGGAGGCGACTGTTTCCAACGGAATCATCGCCGCCTGTTGCGGAGAGAGCAGCGCCATGCGCCCGACTTGTCCGGGTGCGGGTTCGCGCAGCCCCAGCTTGAACTGGGCGATTTTTGCGCGAATGTGTTCCCAGCGGGAAAGTTCCTCGCGCTGAATGCGCAACTGGGCGATTTCCCGTTCGGTCTGATGCAGACGTTTTTTGGTCTCGCGGATGGCGAGATCCGTTTCGGCGATCCGCTGGTTCAGATAAATATAAATATTCAGGAACGCGGCGATGATGCCGAGGAAAAGCGCGAATTTGATCACGGCACCCAGGCGGGCACCGAGTTTCATCGCACCGTGCTGGGTGCTTTTGCGCTGCCGTTTCAATTTTCCCGGTTGAATGTTCATAACTTTCCCCCTGTTCCTGTCTCTATCGATAAATTATTTTTACTATCCGCGATTTTTTCCGCCGCTCTCAATTTTGCCGGGGCGCTTCGGCGGTTGCTCTCCAATTCATCCGGCTGGGCGGAGAGCGCTTTTCTGGTCAAAACCCGGAGCGTCGCAATCTTGCCGCATATGCAGATTGGCAGCCCCGGCGGGCAGGTGCATGTTGCGGCTTCATCCCGAAAGAAGTTCTTCACGATCCGATCTTCCAGCGAATGAAAGCTGATGATCGCGACTCGCCCCCCTGTATTCAGCAGTTCTACCGTTTCGGGCAGTGTCCGCTCCAACTCTCCCAGTTCATCGTTTACGGCGATTCGGATGGCCTGAAACACCAGCGTCGGCCCCGGCAATTTCCCGGAACGGCTTCGGCCGAGCACTTCGTCGCAAACCGCAACCAGATCCGCCGTCGTCGCGTAAGGCTTGTCCACCCGTTGGCGTATGATCGCCGCCGAGAGTTTGCGCGATTTGGCGACCTCGCCGTATTCGCGCAGGATCCGTTCCAATTCCCGCTCCGTTATGGTATTCAGCAACCGGCTGGCGGTCAGTGCGTTTCGGCGATCCATCCGCATGTCCAGCGGACCTTCTGCTCGCCAGGAGAATCCGCGCTCAGGCAAATCAAGCTGCGGCGAGGATACTCCGATATCCAGCAAAATTCCGTCCACTCGATCCCATCCGGCTTCCGCCGCGAGACGTGTCATATCCGAATAGCTTCCGCGTACGAGCGTGACTCGCCCCTTGGCGAATTCCAATGTCTCGGCCGCTTTGGCCAGCGCCGCGTCGTCGCGGTCGATTCCAAGCAGTTCGAGTCGAGGATATTGACGAAGCAGCATCGCGCTGTGGCCACCCCCGCCGACGGTTCCGTCGATCAGGCGCGCCGGGCGATCCGCCGGAAAGGTCAGTTGTTCCATGACCTCCCTGCCGAGCACCGGAATGTGTTCAAATGCCGTCGTCATTTATTGTTCGTCTTTCTCTTTGCGGCCGATTGCCTCGGCCAACAGCGAGGCGATGCCGTCACCTTCGTCGCTGACTTTCTGAATTTCGTCCAGATACATATTCAGTGTGTCTTCGTCGTCCGGAATCTGCCAGTTACCCGGTGCGGTGATCCGGATGTGCGTCACCGCGCCGATCAGTTTCAACTGATTGGTCACTTCAATTTCATCGAGCATTTTCCGATCCAGCGCGATTCGCCCCTGTTTGTCGCAACGGCATTGGCGGGAGCGGGAACCAAGAAACGCCAGAGCCATCTGCATCTTCGGATTGGCGATCGCCAGTTTCGTGGCCTTCTTCACAAAATCCAGAAACGTCTGGATCGGCAACAGAACCAGCGCTTTGCCGCGAGCCGGAATCATCACCAACTCGGTGGCGCCTTCCGGATTTCTCCAGTCGCTCGGCAACGTGACACGACACTGGGTGTCGAGTGCGTGATCGAACTCGCCCAGATACAGGCCCTGAAAAAGACTTGTTCCTGTCGTTGCCATCCTAAATGCTCCTAAGCGCTCCTTTTTCTACCTATTGTACCATCTTTTGTTCTTTTTTCAACCTGTGAAGTCGTTATTTTTCATTTTTTTTGAAGAAAAAGCATTGAAAACGATGAAGTTGCGTTGGAAAAGGGCTGGACGGGTGGTATCGTGTACGAACTGCCGAAGAAACTGCGAATACAAACAGGGAGCAAAGCGGTGGAGAAAACAGATCGGGTACGGTATTTCTTTCTACGGATTCTTCCGCTGGTTTTCCTGGGTGCGTTGTTGATCGGATATTGCTGGCTCTTGCTGACTTATTTCGTGCCGGTCACGGGTGGAGTGGATCAGAACGGCTATCATATTTCGGCGCGGATGTACAATCTCGACGGCGTGTTTTACCGGAAGACGGCGGATGACCTCCAGCATGTCGGTCATATGTGGGTGGTCAACGAGCGCGGGGAATTCTATCCGAAGTATCCGCCGTTTTACCCATGGCTGGCGGCGGGACTGAATCGGCTGTTGGGGGAGGGAGGCGGTTTTTACGCGACTGTCTGGGGCGCGCTGCTGGCGGTTGCCGGAATGTACGCGCTGACCTCTTGCTTTCGTATCGGGCGATATTATGCGTTGGGCGCTGCCGCACTGCTGGCGGCATCTCCGGTGGTGTTTGCGCTGGCATTGGCAAAAAACTCTCATACTCCGAGCCTTGCGTTTTTCTTGTGGGGATTGACGGCGGTCTGTTTTGCGGCGGAACGGGGAGGAAAATATCGGTGGATGTTCGCCGCACTCGGCGGAGCGTTGGTCGGATTCACTGTCGGGATCCGCTATACTGATTTTCTGTTGATTTTCGTTCCGCTTGGCTTTGCGCTGTTCATGGCTCCGAAGCCATTGCGTTGGAAGTTATTCGGCGCGATTCTCGCCGGTGCCGCGATCCCTTATGCCGCATTGGCGCTGTTTCATTGGCAGGCTTATGGCGCACCGTGGCGGAGCGGGTATTCGCTGACCGACGAATCCGGGGCGTTTGCCTTGCGGTTCATCTGGGCGAATCTTCAGATTTATCTGCCGGATTTTTTTACGTTGGCGATTGGGCCGTTTGGCGTGTTGGCGTTTCTGGTCTGGCGCTGGCGTTGGCGGCAGGCCGGATTCTGGGCATGTTGGATTCTGCCGACACTCGGACTTTACCTGATGTATTACTGGGCACCGGATGGGGAGAGCGTCGGGGCGTTGCGTTTTCTAGTGCCGCTGTTTCCCGCGGTGATTTTGCTGGCGCTGTTTTCGCTTCGGCGGCTGATTACGGCGATGGGCAGGCGCGGTGCGGTTTTGCTGACGCTGGCGTTGCTATTGACGCTTCAGGGCGTTTGGTCATGGACACGGGCGACCCGACAGGGGGAACAACGGTTCGCTTCGGATTTTTCCAAAGCGGTTTTATTGGAATCCCTCCGGTTGCGCGTGCCGGAAGGCGCGGTGATCATTTCATCCATCGGGAATTTGAATGAATTGGATTTCGAGCAGCGCTGGTTGCTCTATCCTTCGCTGATTTTGAACCCGGCCGAAACCCGGCGACTGATCGAGCGATCGCTAGGGGCGCAGGCTGCCGGACTTCAAAAAACCCGCGCCGAGCGTATTCATGAAACGCTCGGCACGCTGGATCACAACCAGCTTTCCGCTTATCTGCGGGATTTCTTCGGGGAAAAGGTGGATGCGGGAATTCCGGTTTATTTTGTCGGACGACCGGGGGAAAGCAACCGTTTTCAGAATTCATTCTACCGATATTTTGAAGTGGACAATCTCGGAATGCTTACCGGCAGTCGTCCGGCGTGGCTGTTGCGCGACATCAAGCCCGCCTCCAGCCGCTACCGCCCGCGTGAGGAACCTTCTCCGCTACCGGTGTATGAGTTGCTTTGTCTGGGCGAACGGCGCAGCAAAGTGCTGCCGCTTTCCGCCGGGGTGGCGGTTTTGGCCGGAGAGCGCTCCGGGTTGATGAATCGCCTGAATCCGGAAAATGACCCGGAGCTGCAACGGGAGTTGAACCGGTTGGAATCCATCCGGGAAGAAACGACTCGCCTGCGTCATGTCGAGGCGAATATCCGGGCGCGCGAACGGGAACGTAGATTACAGCGCGAACTGGAGCGGCTGAAGAAGCAAAACGCGACACCATCCCAAGAACCGGAATCGCAGAAATCCGTTTCCGGTAAGTGATCCAACGTGTTGTAATTGATCGATTGCTGGTGTATATTGAACCGATGCCTCCCTTTCATTCGACCATATTTTAGAGTATCGATATGCAGCATGATTATGCCGGAATTGTCAGCCGTTATGAAGACGAACTGCTGAACCGTGTCGCTCCCTTCTGGATGGAGCGTGCCGTAGACCGTGAAAACGGTGGCTTCCTCAACTCCCTCGATCGCGAAGGCAACTGTTTTGACACCGCGAAAAACAGTGCGATGCAATGGCGGAACGTCTATATGTTCGCCGCGCTCTACAATTCGGAATACGCAAAGCCGGAATATCTGGAGCTTGCGCGTTTCGGATTTGATTTTTGCTGGAGAATGCGTTCTCCGGAAGGCTGTTATCCTGCCATGACCAATGCCGCCGGCGTCGCTCTGATGCCGGGCAAGGGATTTATGGAAACGATGACGTTCGTCTATGCCGGGTGCGCCTGCGCGGAAATGTTCCGAGCGACCGGCGAGGAGCGTTACCGGGAGGAGGCGCGCAATTGCTTCACCAATTATCTGAGCGGGCTGAAGGAGTCGGAGCACTTTTCGCGTTCCCCGTTTTTTCCGCCGGTTCGTCGCCGGGGATGCTATATGCACCTTTGCCACCTCTGCCGTACGATGCTGACCTGCGACTGTGAATTTGACGGCAAGGTGCGTACCGCGCTGGAGATGACGTTTGAGATTATCCCGAATTTCTACAGCGAAGAAGCCGGGCGTTGGGTTGAGAATATGCCGACTTCGGGTGGTCTGCGTCTGGACAATGCGCTTTTCCGAACCGTGGTGCCGGGGCATGATTTTGAGACGATGTGGTTTCTGGCGCAGGGGGCGGAACTGACCGGGAATCGGGAGATTCTGGAGCGAATTCCGGCATGGACGCTTTCGATTTTCGAGTATGCGTGGGATCGCGAATACGGCGGTCTTTTCGGTGCTATGGATGCGCAGGATAAGCCGGTTGTCGATGGCCGTGACGGATTCAAATTGTGGTGGACGCACAACGAAGCGTTGCTTGCCGCCGCGTTTGCCTATCGGATCTCCGGCGACGAGCGGTTGTTCGACTGGTTCCGCAAGGTGGATGAGTGGAGCTGGAAGTATTTTCGCGATGCCGAGTACCCGGAGTGGTTCGGGCAGGTGCGGCACGACGGCTCGGTGCGATTCGGGTTCAAGGGGTCGATCAGCAAGACTTTTTTCCACTTGCCTCGTGCACTCTACAACTGCATTCAGGTATTCAAGTCACTTCCTCGCTGATTGGAAAAACAAGGCATAAAAAATCCCGGATATATTTCCGGGATTTTTTTGTGATCGCTTACAGTGCGTTTTTCTGCGCGCCGGAGCTGTCGTAATATTTCACGTTTCCTACTGTCAACGTAGCGGTGGAGTTGTCTTTCCAGACGTTTTGGATGATTTCACCCCACTCTTTGCCGGTGATTGATTTGGCGTGTCCGTCCACAAACCCGCCGCTTCCGACGGAACCGTGCCACGTGGAGAAGTTGAACCTACCGCTGAAGGAAGCTCGGCTCGATATTCCGTCTCGGCGGGAATCTTGAAGCATCAGCGTCGCGGAAGGGTTCTTTAGCCGATTCCAGGCAACCATTTCGGCTTGTCCCGGTTCCAGCGCCTTGGGATAGGCGTCATTGTCCGAACGCATTAAGCCATAAGTGTCGTAATCGGCTGATTCCGGAGTCGAGTTCGGGCAATAGAACACTTTGTCCGCCTGGATATTCATTGAAGGATTGGTTCCGCCATTGATCAGTTCTTTCAGCTTGACGCAGTACGGAACACCAGAAGACGCAGACGTGTGATTCCAGAGGCGCAATTCCCCATTGTAGGTGTCCATATACATTTGCGAGTAGAGGAGGACTTGCTTAAAGTTGCTGACGCAACTGATGCTTCGTGCCCGTTCGCGTGCTTGATTGAGCGCCGGAAGCAACATCCCCGCAAGGATGGCGATGATGGCGATCACAACGAGCAATTCAATCAAAGTGAAGTTTCTTTTCTTCATGAGTATTGCATGGCTCCCTTTTGGATTAGCTAAAACATGTCATTGTTTGTAACGATACATCATATATTATACCACAGTTATAGAAAATAGCCAACAGTGAAATTGCGTTTCAGGCTATTATTTTGGGTTTTTACTGATACCAAATAGAAGGAGGAAATGGTGGAAAATCAAAAAAAGCGCACTGCTCCTGAAATAAATTATTGGAAAAAGGAAAGCGGTGTGCTATCTTTAACAGAATATATTTGAAATAAACCATTTATCCAAATAAGGACGAATCGATAATGCGGGAAGTGATTTTTTTGATTCAGACCGAAGACCGGAAAGGGCTTCTGTCGGAGATTTCGAGTTTTTTCTATAACAGCGGCTTCAATATTCTCCAGTGCCGCCAGTATTCCGATGTTCGTTCAGGGCGCTATTTCATGCGTATCGCTCTGGAGCTTCACCCGGAAGTGACGCGCCGCCAGTTGGAGGACGAATTCGCACAGTTTGCCGAACGGATCAATCTGGACTACTCGTTCCACTATCAGGAACCGAAGCAGAACGTGGCGATCATGGTATCGAAAACGTCGCACTGTCTGTACGACCTTCTGATGCACGCCGACGAAGGCGACCTGGATTGCAACATTCCCCTCATTATCGGCAACCACCCCGATCTGGAGTACGTTGCGGATCGGTTCCACATTCCGTACTTCTGTTGCCCGATCGAAAAAGGGAAGAAAGAGGCGCAGGAGGAGAAAGTGCTGGAACTGCTCAAGACGCACCGGATTGATCTGGTCGTCATGGCGCGTTACATGCAGATTCTTACCGATGACTTTATTGCGCATTATCCGCAGCGGATCATCAACATTCATCACGCATTCCTTCCGGCATTTCAGGGTGGCAACCCTTACGAACGCGCCTGGGAACGTGGTGTGAAGATGATCGGGGCCACCGCTCATTATGCAACTGCCGAGTTGGACGAGGGGCCGATCATTGAGCAGGATGTCGAACGCATCAGCCATATGGATCAGCCGGAAGAGTTGAAGCAAATCGGCAAAGACATCGAGCGTCGGGTGCTGACTCGGGCGGTTCGTGCTCATCTTGAGCACCGTGTGATTGTTTCCGGCCGCCGGACGATTGTGTTCTCATGAGGAAGGCGGGGGCATCGGGGCGGATCGGACCGCTGGAATATGCGGCGGGGGGTGCACTTGCCCTCCTGACCCTTTTGTTGCCGCTCAAATACGGTAGTCTTGCGGTGATGCCGGAGGCGACCAGTTTCTTTCCCGGCTACTGGACGGCATATCTTTTTGACGTGACCTGGGCTGCGCAAAGTTTCGGGATCTTGACGGGGGCGTTATTACTGTTTGTTCTTGCCGTGTTCGGTTGGCGTGCGCCTTCGCCCGAACGGACTCCGATGGGGCGTTCGATGCTGCTGTTGGCGCTTGGTCTTCCTTTGGCGGCGTTGCCCGGCCTGATTCGATGCGAAACTCTCGACTACGGAATCTGGGAGGTGTTTCACCTCACTGGAATCGGGGCGTATCTCTGGGCGGTTTATCTGGTTCTTGCCCGTCGTCCGGAGTGGCGGGTTCCTTATATCGGTATCGCGGTGGTATCTTCATTTCTGGTGATTTATTCCGGGTTTTGGCAGTATTTTGTCGGATTCGGAGAGATGCGAAAATTTATGCTTCAGCAGTACGAAGCGGGGATTCCCCTCGGGAACGTGATGAAAGCCAAACTGGAGGACGACCGGGTGTATGGCCCGTTCGCGTCTTGCAACGCATTGGCCGGATATCTGGTGTTGCTGTTGCCGGTGGTCGGCTATGCGCTCTGGCGGGCGGGCGATCGCTTTGATCCGCAAAAAATCTCTCGCCCGCTGCTGGCTGGAGTCGGTGTTGTTCTACTGGCGATTCTTCTCTTGTTGACCCGTGGCCGCGGCGCATTGCTGGCAGTGATTCTTGTCGCGGGCGGATTTGTGCTGACGCTGCCGATGAAGCGGGCATACCGCTCGGGGTTACTGTTGCTTGCGGTTCTGGGAATTGTCGGAGGTGCGGTGTTCGCTCATTATGTCGGGCGTGGATTCGGCTCGATGGCGGAGCGGGTGGATTACTTGCGCTCCACC
This sequence comes from Victivallis vadensis, assembly GCA_040393525.1. Classification (GTDB taxonomy): domain Bacteria; phylum Verrucomicrobiota; class Lentisphaeria; order Victivallales; family Victivallaceae; genus Victivallis; species Victivallis vadensis_A. The sequence continues at coordinate 153,591 of JBEBTY010000002.1, forward strand.
GCGATTATGGTGACGGAGAAGCCGCTGACCGGGCATGGTTGGGGCGGCTTTTTCTACCGCCATATGCAGCTCAAGACGACCGATACCGATGAGGCGGCGCACGATCCGCATAACATTGTCGCATCGTTTGCGTCGCAGGCTGGACTGCCGGCCGGGCTGCTGGTTGCGTTTGCGCTTATTTATCCGTTGGTCGTGCTGGGGCGCAGGATTTATCGAAAAGAGGCGGATGGGATGGCGCAGGCGATTTTTTGGGGAGAAGTCGCGTTTTTGCTTCATACGTTGATGGATGTGAATTTGCAGATTCCTGGCAGCATGGCGTTGTCCGGGGGCTTGTTGTTGGCCGCTCTTACCGTGAGGCCGAAGCAGGAGGAAGCCTTTGCCGATCGTTCCAGATTTCATGTTCCGTTGCTGGTGGTTGCGGCGTTGCTTGGAATTGTGGCGTTTGCCGGGAGCTGGTACGTTGTAAAGGCCGAGATAGGGTATGACGCGCTGCTGCGGATGATTCAACCGCAATCGAAGGAGGATCTTGCGTTGCGCCCGACGTCGCGTCGGGTGGAGCAAGCGCTCCAGAGGGCGGTTGAGCTGCGACCTTACTCGCCGTTCCCATGGGAGAGCGCGGGTGATTTCTATCTGGCGCAGAGAGATGTACGCTCGGCGGAACGATGCTTTTTGGAGGCGCTGAAACGGACGGCGTCACGCCCGTCGGTTTATGAACGCTTCTCGCGTATTGAGGAGATGCGTGGAAACCGGGAACGCGCCGGAGCGTTTCTGCAGGAAGCCGCCCGACGCTTTCCGGGTAACCCGAGATATACTGATGCGTTAGCCGAACGGTACCCGGAGCTGAAGCTGGAATAGGAAAGAAAGTCACCCGCCACGATGTTTCGCACTCTCCTCAAGTGCGGAATGTACCATTCCACCAGCGAACCCCTAAACGTGGTATGCGCCTCTTTTTCTCTCTCTCTCTCTCTCTCTCTCTCTCTCTCTCTTGCTTACTTTCTCTCTTTCTCTACACTTTCTCTTTCTCTACTTTCTCTAAGCAATATCCTTAGGTCACTTAAGCGCGGTATGCGCCGCGGAGCGGATGAGAGGGAATTGCACGGTTCGGCGCAGCCGAAGCGGGCAACAAGGAGCGTATGCGACGCCGCCGAACGCAGCGCAGCGAAAAGCCCCTCTGGCATTGCCCGAATGGGCAATTGAAGAGTTGGCCGCCAAAGGCGGACAAGTAAGCCCCCAACGGGGGCGCCGTGGTAGTGGAGGAACGATCCCACGACCCCGCGCTCGCCGGTGATCGTGGATAAAGGGGGCGTGGGGGAAAAAGCATTTCCCCCACAATGCCCACGACATTGCCGCTCTACCACCCCAGAAATATCGTGAAACCCGTGAACCGCCTTCGCGCCTTGGCTTATCTGGCAGTCAATGAATTGTGGGAGAATGCTTATCTGACGGTAAATGAATTGTGGGAGAATGCTTATCTGACGGTAAATGAATTGTGGGAGAAAGGGAAAAGAGAGGCTCCGGCTTCGCCGCGAGCGGGTGAGTTGGCCTCCTGCCAACTCCATCGCGGTCGCTCCCTGCAAAATTTTCAATTTTGCTGTTGAGCTATTTCGGGGCGACCGGTTGCCTCCGGCAGCCAAAGGCTCCGCGCCTTTGGAAACCCGCCAACGCTTTCGCCGTTGGATCACGACCAGCCGATGGGCTGGACCGCGGCATCTGCGATGCCTTGAATGGGGTTGAAATGAATCGAATCACTTTGGGCGACTTTACTCTGAATCGGTTGGTTTTTGGCCGTTTTTTGCCTTGGAATCGACGGTTTTGCTCTGCATCGCTTGGCTTTTTTGCGGTTTCCTTGTATAATTTGTATCAGTGAATCCATTCACCCTACAAGGATGTGGTAAGACGTGAAGAGTAAATATGAGATATTGCGGGACACCTTGCGCGAGCGCGCACGGCGGGAATTTTCTCCCGGCGACAAGTTTCCCACACAACGCGCCTTGATGGCGGAATATGAAACCTCTCTCGCCACCGTCGATCGGGCGCTTCGAGAACTCGTTGCCGAAGGCGTTTTGATGCGTAGCCAGGGGCGCGGCACCTTCGTCCGGGAAGATAACCCGGAACGCCGTCCCGTCGGTAATCAGATCGCCCTGTTGCTCGCGCGTAACGTCACCTGTCATGCCCATGCGTTTTACGCGGAGATTTTATTTGAAATCAATGATCGACTTTCTGCGGCGGGATGCAGTTTTGCTTATTTTTATACCGATGAAGGCACGCCACGGGAATTGGTGCGGCGACTGGTGGACGGGAAACGATTTCGTGGTGCGATTTTGATTAATCGCATCCCGGAAGAACTGGTGACGGAACTCAAGCGAGCTAAATTGCCGTTTGTGGTGGTGGATAATCGGATCGAATCCCCTGGAGTTTGCTGTGTCTCCGGCGAGAATGAAACCGGCGCTTATGAGATGGTCGAATATCTGATTCGACAAGGACATCGACGAATCGGGTTTGTCAGCACCCCGCTTCAGACAACTTTTCTGGAACGCTTCATTGGATACAGCAATGCGTTGCTCGCACACGGCATTCCAGTGGATGGCCGGATTATTCAACGCTTTTTTCACTACGAATCTTCCGACGCCGATCTTGCCGGTGTGTTGGAGTGCGATAAACCGCCCACAGCCATCTTCGCGGCCAACGACACGATGGGCGTCGCCGTTTGTAAGGTGTTGAGTAAACGGGGCGTCCGGGTGCCATACGACATCAGTGTCGCCGGATTTGACGGGGATTATATCGGAGCGCAATCGATCCCGCGCCTGACTACGATGGAGGTTCCCCGCCGCAAGATGGGAGCCGCCGCGGTGACGGCGCTTTTGAAGCAGCTCGCGGGGGAGGAGGCGGCGTCGGTTGTGCTGTCGGTGAAGTTAATCGAACGGGAGTCCGTTATTTCAATATTGGAAGAAGTCTGAAAAGGAAATTATGAGCATTCAAGTCAATCGTTTTTCCGGTAATCCATTGCTGGCTCCCGATGATCTTCTGCCGTCGCATCCGGATCTGGAAGTTACCTGCGTTCTCAATCCCGGCGTGTTCCGCTTTGGCGAACGAATCGGGCTTTTGATGCGTGTGGCGGAACGCCCGGCTTCCCCACCCGGCCTGTTGGCGACTCCGGTTCTTGGAGATGACCGCAAAATAACAATTATCCGTGTGCAAGAGGATGATCCGGGTTTAAGCGATGTGGGAGGGCGCAGTTTTGTCTGGAACGGAAAATTTATGCTTACCACCATGTCGCACTTGTTGCTCGCCTGGAGTGATGATGGCGGTAAGACTTTTGTCCCCGATTATAACTGCCGCTTGTTGCCGGAGCTTCCCTGTGAAGCCTATGGCGTGGAAGATGCGCGGGTGGAATTGGTGGATGGAGAGTATTTTATCACCTTCACCGCGGTCAGCGCCGCCGGGATCGCGGTCGGCTGTCGCCGCACTCGCGATTGGAAAACGTTTACACGGACCGAATTGATGCTTCCGCCCGCCAACAAAGATGTGGCGCTCTTTCCTCGCAAAATCGGAGATCGTTATTTCGTGCTTCATCGTCCGAGCGATGCGGCTTGCGGGAACCACATTTATCTGGCGGAGTCGCCCGACTTGCGGTATTGGGGAAACCATTGCTGTTTGGCGATGACTCGCCCGGGATACTGGGATTCCGAGCGCATTGGAGCGGGAGCTGCTCCATTTGAAACAGATGAGGGGTGGCTGGAGATTTACCACGGCGCCGATCAGACCGGACGCTATTGCCTCGGCTGTCTTCTGCTCGATCGCGATGATCCAGCCAAGGTTATCGCCCGCTCCGAACATCCGATCATGGAGCCGGAGATGGAGTACGAGAAAAAAGGCTTTTACGGTAATTGCATTTTTACCAACGGCCATGTGATCGACGGCGACCGGATATTGCTCTATTACGGCGCGTCCGACAGTGTGATTTGCGGCGCCGAACTCAGCATCCGCGAATTGTTGGCATCGCTGAAATAACATTCACCAAAGACAGGAGGAATTCATGATGAAATTGAAATGGATGTTCAGCGCCCTGCTGGGGGCGACGGCCTTGACGTTGCCGGCCGCGCCGGAAACGATGGATGACCCTTATGGCGTTTGCGCGCATGTCAGCCGGGGGGCTTTGCCTGGTGCGATAAAGGATTTTCAGAAAATGCACGAAGCGAAAATCAACTGGGTTCGCACCGACTTCGATTGGGATCGCATTCAGAAAACCCAGGGAGGGGAGTGGTCGTATCTTCATCTCGACAATGTGATTGCGCAGGCGAAAAAAGATAAAATCAACATTCTGCCAATTCTCAACTATGACGTGGTCTGGGCGCGCCCAGCGTGGAAAAATCTTGACTTGTGGGGCGAATATGTTCGCCGAACGGTTTCACGTTACTCCAAAGATCTACGTTATTGGGAAGTATGGAACGAGCAGAATCATCAGGGGTTCTGGCGAGATACGCCGAGCGGAACCAATTATGTTCCGCTTCTCAAACGCGCCTACGAAGAGATCAAGAAGATCGACCCGGAATTGACCGTCCTTTACGGCGGCACCGCCGGAGTTCCGCTTTCGTTTATCGAGGATTCGCTCAAGGCGGGTGGCGGCAAATATTTTGACGCCATGAACATCCACCCCTATCACTGGCAGGGAACGCCGGAGTTGATGATTCCGGAATTGGTTGACCTCCAAACGTTGTTGAAGAAGTATAATGTGGGAGAGAAGCCGATCTGGATTACCGAGGTGGGTTGGTCTACCGCAACGCCTCCATCATTGTTTCGCGATATGTTGCCTGCGGTTTTTGAACGCGCTGGAGTGAATCCGGCCAAGGCGACGTTGGCGATGGTTGCCGATCCCGATGCGGGTTTTCCCGGTTGTATGGATTTCGACGCGACCCGGAATTTGCCTGAGTTTCAGAAGATCGAAACTCTCACTCTTGCGCAGTTGAAAAATCTCAGCGTCAAGCGCTATCCGGTTTTGATTCCGGCGATCGGGGAGGAGTTTCCCGGTGCTTATATTCCTGCGTTGCGTGATTACGTCAAGCGCGGCGGTACATTGCTGCTAATGTCCGGTTTGCCGTTTTATTACGACATTCAACTCGACGGCAAGGGCGGCTCGAAACGGGTGCAGGTGAATGATAAGTTTTTGAAAGAGTTCCATATCGGCTGGGAAGCGTGGTGGACGAATAAAAACGTTCCGAATCAGGAGAAATATCAGAAAGCGGCTCCGGGATTTGAAAATAAATTCAACGTTCCATTCAAGCCTTTCGGCCGTTTCCTGCATGGTCGAAATATGAGATCCGGCGATGAATTTATTCCAGTGATCGAGGCCGGAACAGACAACTACAAAGGCGCGCTCACCGCTCTTTACAAATTGAACAGCGAGTTGAAGGGCAATGTAATCGTCTGCACCTCGATGGTAATGACCGAAACTGTTACGGAAGAACGTCAGGCGGAGATGTTGCCGCGTACCTATTTGATTGCCTTCGCGCATGGCGTACCGCGGGTGTTCTGGTATTGCTTCCGATCGGGCGAATGGGACCCGACTGAACGTGAGGCTCATTTCGGTGTCGTCCGTAAGAACATGGATTCCAAGCCGGGATTTGTGGCTTATCAGACGCTGACGGAACTCTGCCCCTCCGGTTCCACTCGCCCCGAGTTGACAAAGGTCGGCAAAAGTTATGTTGCAAACTGGACGCGTCCGGATGGCGTGAAGACCTGGGCGATCTGGACGGCAAACGGCAGTGAGAAACTTCGCCTGACTCTCCAAGGCAAGGTTCTCGAAGCGCGGAACCACCTTGGCGAGGCGGTGAAACTTACAGAAAATGAATATGTTGCAAGTTCGGCGATGCTTTATCTGGTCGGGCCGAAATCGATAACGGTTCGCATTCGTTGATTGGGGATGCTTCCATCGGCCGAAAATTACGGCCGATGGTGGTTGAAATAATGTGTTTTGGGGTATAAAGTATATGATAAGGGTTGAAATGAAAAGATTTACCTTGATTGAACTCTTGGTTGTTATCGCAATTATCGCAATTCTGGCTGCAATGCTTTTGCCGGCTCTGAACAAGGCTCGGGAACGGGCGCGTACCATCAGTTGCGTGGGCAATCAGAAGCAGATTGCACAGGGATTTATTATGTATGCCGGTGATTTTGAGGATAAATTACCGGCGACCATTACCAGTATTACCGGAGCTGCGGAACCACGCTCATTGTCGGAATCGGTTGGCGGTAGTTTTGCAAACGTCAATCTTGGTCTGGTGAATGGATATCTGGGCGGTGGAGGCGCCAGCGTGCGGAGTTGGAAGGAAGATCGCTCTACTGCTTTGCGGTGTCCTTCGCAGCCGACCGGTGGTTGGACATGGATGTACCATAACTGGTGTGACTATCTTTATTACCGTGATTCTGGTAAGCTCTCGCAGCACAGTATCAAGAGTTTCGAGAAGACACTGGGGCAGTTGTCAAATGAGATGATATCATTTTGCTATACCAGCGGGTTTGATTTGGGTACCGTGAATCCTGCGCATTCCGGGGCGAGTGTTTCGCGTGCAGATGGTTCTGCCGCGTTGATCAATTATAGTGTTTATCGGTCGGGCTCCAGCCTGGCAGATCGTATTAAGTTAGTTGAAGGAAAGGAGTTATGAGATGAGGAGTTTCTATCTGGTTCTGATGTTGCTGGGGGGCGGCGTTGCATTGAATGCCGCGCAATTGGCCGATTATGGTGAAATTGACCTCAAGAAGGTCCATGTACGTAAAGCGGCGGACCTGGGTCAGTCAGCGCGGATTGAAACACTCGATGACGTGAAAGCGTTGCGGATTGATTGGGATAACGCACTCGCGAAGCATTTTGAATTCTCTATGAGCGGTCAGGTGAAACTGCCGGAATTCACGGAAGCGAAATTCCGGGTGATGGTTTATATCCCTGCTGAAAGCAAGCCGCGCAACCTCAATTTGCGCATCACCGACCGGGATGGTGAGGTTTTCCAGTTCGGGAAAGCGATTCCGGCAGGAAAGACCGGCTGGAATGAATTTGTCTATGATGTGAATGCGATTGCGCCGAAAGTACACCCCTGGGGTGGTGGTGAAAAGGCGAATAAGAAGATCGATTTTCCGGCGACGCTCTCCGGTTTCGCTTCGGATTTCAGTTCCAAAGAAGGCACCGGTTATATCGCGGTAGGAACCGCGAGCATCGATGTTGCCGGTAACAACGGGGAATAACAGATGAAACGTTTTTTACAAGCATTAATGTTGTTTGCGGTTGGCGCTTCGCTGAGCGCTGCCCAACTGACCGATTACGGTACGATGGATGCTGCGAAGGTCCATTTACGCAAGGCGGAAGAGCAGAAGCAGTCGGCGCGAATTGAAGAATTCGACGGCGTCAAGGCGTTGCGGATCGACTGGGATAACTCGTTGGCTAAGCACTTTGAATTTTCCACGACCGACAAGCCGAAATTCCCCGGATTTCTGGAAGCGAAAATTCGAGTGAAAGTTTACATCTCTAAGGATAATCAGGCGCGTAACTTCAATTTGCGCATCGCTGATCGGGATGGCGAAATTTTTCAGTTTACAAAGAGCATTCCATCTGGAATGAGTGGTTGGAATGAGTTTGTCTATGATGTCAACTCCGCCAAACCGAAAGCGTTTCCCTGGGGTGGCGGTGCGAAAGCGAATAAGCAAATTGATTTCCCCGCGACACTTTCCGGTTTTGCCCTTGATTTCAAGAGCAAAGAGGGCGTTGGATTCATCGCGCTCGGCGTAGCGGAGATCGATGTTATCAGCAGCAATCAGCCGCTTCGTCCCCAGCTGGATACCGGTAGCCCTGTGCGGGTCTTGACGCCGAAGGATGAAGTTGCGCTTGTTTTGAACAACGAAATGATTGCTCCCGTTACCGGAAAACTTGAGTTCCGCGTCAGTGACGCTTATGGGACGGAGTTGAGCAAAGATGCTGTCGATGTGAAACTTGACGGCCAGGCGGTGAAGCGGATTGCGATTGCGAAACCGGCGAAATTCGGCGTCTATTACGTCGATGTCAATTACCAAGAGGCAGGGGACGGCAAGAAGCCCTTTGAAAAACGTTTCAGCTTCAGCTATATGATTCCGGCCGGTCCGACGGAAGGATTCTCGAACGGGTTCCTGTTCGGCGTCTGCTCTCACCCCGGCGGCAAATCCCGCAATCTGGAGCTCGAAGCCATGGCGGCCGGGCTTTGCGGAGCCAAAATGATGCGTACCGATATCTATTGGGAGCGGATTCAGCCCAAGCCCGATGTCTGGAATTTCAGCCGCATGGATGATGTGATTGATGAATTCGGCAAAAATGGTATCGAAGTACAAGGCATTTATTGCTATCTGCCGCAGTGGGCCACCGCCAAGGAGTGGAAACCGCTGAATCCGAAGGGCAAGGGGAAATCCCGCCCGGACTATGAACTTTGGCGCACCTTTATTGCGAAAACCGCGGAACGCTATCGCGGTAAGATGCGTTACGTCGAAGTCTGGAACGAACCCGACTTGCTCGGCTTTGCCAACTTCTCTGCGACTGAATACATCAATATGATGAAAATCGCTTACACGGAAACCAAGAAGAACGATCCGGAAATGAAGGTGTTGACCGGCGGATTTGCCGGAATGCCGCCTGCCACCTCGACGGCTCGCCAGGTGGAGCCGGATTTGATCCCGCGTACGCTGACTGAAGGGAAGGGGTTCTACGATGTATTCGCCTTCCACGGTCATGGTCCGTTTTCCGGCTACCGCACACAGATCGAGAAACTGATCAAGATGTGTGAAGATCTCAAGGTGGAGACGCCGTGGTTTGCCAATGAAACCGCGATCTCTTCGATCTATGTCGGAGAACTGACGCAGGCGACGACGCTGTTCCAGAAACTGCTTTACAGCTGGGCGCGCGGTTCGATCGGGTACAATTGGTACGATCTGCGGAACGACGGCTTTGACCCGCAGGAGAATGAACACAACTTCGGTCTGATTACCAATGATTTCTATCCCAAGGCCGCCTATGGCGCCTACAACATGCTCGCCTCGGTGTTCCGGGACGCGAAGTATTTGAAGGACGCGGATCTGGGCGACAGCGCAACCGGTTTCTTCTTCCGCGCCGCCGACGGTGCGGTGCTGTTGCCGTGCTGGAGTGATGGAATGGTTCAGGGTGACCGATTGGTCATGCTTTCGGGCATTCAGGGCAAAGTTTCCGTGATCGACATCTTCGGCAACGAAGAAACACTCGCTCCGAAAAACGGGGCTTTGGTGGTTCGTGTCGGCAACATGCCGTCCACGCTGCGTTTTGCGGATCAGAAAGATCTGCCCAGTGTCCACGGTGACTTTCTCCGTCAGGATGGCGAACTCATTTTCCGCCCGGGCAAGACCAGGGAATACCGTCTGGAATTGCAAAATCCGACCGATCGGGAACTTGTGTTCCAGCTCGGGTTTGGCTTGCCGGATGGGGTGACGCTTGACAAATCCCCGGAAGCGATCAAGGTCGAAGCCGGTAAGACGCAGGACGTCAAACTGGAGTTCATTGTTGCCCCCGAATTCCGCTCCTATCATGGATTGCGGAAGAGCATCGAGCTGACGGTTGCGATTGGTGATCTCTGGAAGGGTGTCCTGTTGTTGCCGGTTCACAGTGTGACGGTTCTGGAGAAGCAGCTGCGTGAGCAGCCTGACTTCCTGTTGAACCGCGCCGAGCAGGTGAGGGTTCTTGCCCCCAACTCGCCGCAGACCACGCATCTTTTCTGGAAAGGCGTCGACGATATGAGCGCCGAGGTTCGCCTTGGGCACGATGCCGGGAATCTTCTGTTGAAGATCGATGTGAAGGATGACGTGTTCTTCCAGCCGTTCAGCGGTGCGAACGCTTTTGAAGGCGACAACATTCAGATTGCCATGAAGCTGCCCGGACAAAAAGGGATGTGGGAGATCGGGTTGACCCGCCTTGCCGACGGCAAGAGCGAGGTGTTCCTCTGGATCGCCCCGGACAAGTTCGACCCGGCAAAGGTTGCAAAACAGGTTTCTCTTGAAACCAGCCGCGATGAAAACACCAAAATCACCAGCTATACGGCCAAGATTCCGTTTGATGCGATTGGCCTGAAGGAAGCGGCCCGTAAGAACGGTTTCCGTTTCAATCTGCTGGTGAATGACAACGACGGGGAGATGCGCGAAAGCTATATTTCCATCTCTCCCGGAATCGGAGAGAGCAAGACGCCGGAATTCTATCCGGTCATCCTCTTTGAATAACATCGACTGAACGTGGACTCCGGCCGGAATTTTCCGGCCGGAGTTTTTTTTGTTTTCAATAGACTACTGTTTTTGTTGTTTTTAATCTTGTGGCTATTGATCTGGGCGAAAAAGCGTATATATTGCATACTTGATTGTTAAAGTAGTCTTTTGAGCTGAGGAGTTCTCAAATGGATCGTGCAGCCGCGTTGGTGTTATTGAAAAAGTACAATCACGACCGATTTCATCTTCAACATGCGTTGACGGTGGAGGGCGTGATGCGGTACTTCTCCGCGGAATTCGGTCAAGAAGAGGGGCCGGAGTTCTGGGGAAACGTTGGATTGCTGCACGATATCGACTACGAGCAGTTCCCGGAGCAGCACTGCACCAGAGCCGCAGAGCTGCTCCGGGAAGGTGGTGCGGACGACGCGCTGATTCACGCGGTCTGCTCGCACGGTTGGAACCTTACGGTTGATGTTCGTCCGGAGCATAAGATGGAGAAGATTCTTTATGCGACCGACGAACTGACCGGATTGATCTGGGCGGTCGCCATTATGCGTCCCTCCCGGAGCGTTCAGGACCTGGAAGCGAAATCGGTGAAGAAAAAATACAAAAACAAAGCCTTTGCCGCCGGCTGTTCCCGTGAGGTGATCGAAGCCGGGGCGGCGCTGTTGGGGTGGGAACTCGAGGAATTGATCGCTCGCACCATCGATGCCATGCGCTCCTGTGAGCAAAGCGTGGCGGAAGAACTGGAACAACTCACAGGAACATAGAGGCGATGAAAATAGCAGTCGGATTATCCGGCGGCGTGGATTCCTCCGTTACGGCGGCGCTGCTCAAGGCCGCCGGACACGAGGTGGTCGGCGTCACCATGAAGATATGGAGTGAGGGGAAATACCGTGGCGGAACGCGGGACGCCTGTTTCGGTCCCGGCGAAGCGGATGACATCCGCCGTGCCGAGGCGTTGTGCCGGAAGTTGGGGATCGCGTATCATGTATTTGATTGCGCCGATGAATATGAAAAAGTGGTACTGGAATATTTCCGGCGCGAGTATCTTTCCGGCGCAACGCCGAACCCATGCGTATTTTGCAATGCGTTTTTGAAGTTTGGTGTCTTGCCGAATCTCGCCCGGAAGTCGGGGATAGAGTTCAACCGCTTCGCTACCGGGCATTATGCGCGGATTGTCGAATCCGACACGGGGGCGATGCTGTACTGTGGAGCCGACCTGGCGAAGGATCAGTCTTATTTTCTCTACCGCTTGAAGTTGTCGCAATTGAATTCGTTGCTCTTCCCGCTGGGAGCATACCACAAGGCGGAGGTTCGGCGGATGGCGCTGGAATTCGGGCTCGATGATCCGGACAAGCCGGACAGTCAGGATTTTTACAGCGGCGATCACGCCGAATTGTTGGATACACCGGATCGGGAAGGGCATATTGTGGACGCCGAGCGGAACGTTCTCGGCACGCACCGTGGGTTCTGGCATTATACGGTCGGTCAGCGCAAGGGGTTGGGCGTTGCGGCGAAACATCCGCTTTATGTTTTGGAGGTGAACGCCTGCCGGAATGAAGTCGTGGTGGGGCGGGCGGATGACGCGGTACGCTACCGGCTGAACGTCGTGAACCCGAATTGGCTTGCCCCACGACCGGAAGCGGGGATGGCGGTCGGTGTGAAAATCCGCTCTGCCGGCAACCCGCATCTTGCGATTGTTCTGGAGAGTTCGGACGACGGATTCGAGCTGGAGTTTCCCAAGGGAATTCTTGCTCCGGCTCGCGGACAATCGGCGGTGCTCTATCGTGGCGAGCACCTTCTGGGCGGCGGAATCATCGGAGGTACCCAATGATCGACTCGATTCTCTCTCGCGCCACCCAACGCCCGGGCAATCTCTCCCGGGGGGAAATGGTTGCCCTGCTCGCTCACGGCGACTCCGGGGCGCTGTTTCAGGCGGCCTATCAGGTGAAACTGCGGCATACCGGGAAGTCGGTATTTCTGCGCGGAATCATCGAGTGGAGCAACTGCTGCGCGAAAAATTGCTTTTATTGTGGAATCCGTAAAGACAACCGTGCGGTCGAACGTTATCGCCTCTCAGAAGACGATATCGTGCGCATGGCGTGTTGGGCGCATGACCAGAAGTATGGTTCCATCGTCCTGCAATCGGGCGAGGTGGAGTCGGAGGCGAATACCGCGTTGATCGAGCGCGTGTTGCGCCGGATACGGGAGCATTCCGACGGGGAACTTGGCGTTACGCTTTCACTGGGCGAGCAGACCGAGGAGGTCTACCGGCGTTGGAGAGAGGCGGGGGCGCATCGTTACTTGCTCCGGGTGGAAACGTCCAACCCCGCACTCTACGCCCGCCTTCACCCGGCGGATCATTCGCTGGGGCGCCGGATCGAGTGCCTGCGGACGCTGAAGCGTCTTGATTACCAGACCGGCAGCGGTGTCATGGTGGGGTTGCCGGGACAAACCTTGGAGGAATTGGCCGATGACGTGGAGTTTTTCCGGCAGCTCGATCTGGATATGATCGGCATGGGGCCTTATATTCCGCACCCGGAAACCCCGTTGGGGGAAGGGATCACGTTAACCGGAGAGTATATGGCGCAACAGCTCCAACTGGCGCTGCGGATGATTGCCGTCACTCGGCTCTATCTGCATGACATCAATCTGGTGGCCAGCACCGCGCTGCAGGCGCTGGATGATCAAGGGCGAGAACAGGGGCTTCTTGCCGGAGCCAATGTGATTATGCCGAATGTAACCGATACCGAATACCGGGCCGGCTATCAGCTTTACGCCAATAAACCCTGCCTGGATGAAAATGCCGCCAAGTGCCGCAACTGCCTGAACTGGCGCGTGCTGGCAATCGGGGAACAAATCGAATGGGGTCGCCGTGGCGACCCGTTGCACTTTACAAGAGGAAATAACGAAAATGCCGATATCGATTCATCCGGCGATTCTCAATGCCGGAAAAGTTCTTGATGGTGAAATTCTTTCGGAGTCCGAAGCGCTGGAGTTGACCCGTCTCTCCGGTTCCGATGTGTTGGATCTGGTTTCGCTGGCGAACAAGGTGCGGGACAAGTTCGCGCCGCAGATCGTTCCCTGCTCGATCATCAACGCCAAATCCGGCGTTTGCTCGCAGAACTGCCGCTTTTGCGCCCAGTCCGGGCATCACGGAACCGGGATCGAAACTTACGATCTTCTCGATCCGGAACGGATCGTGCAAAGCGCGCGGGAGATTTACGCGCAAGGGGTTCGCACTTACGGAATCGTGACGAGTGGCCGCGGGTATCTTTTGCCCAATGAGGAATTCTTGCAGATCCTGACTGCGATCGACGCGCTGCGGGGAGAGTTCCCGGAGCTGAAGGTATGCGTCTCCATCGGGATCTTGTCCGACGAAACCGCCCGGTTGCTCGCCGAGCACGGCGTCTGGCGCTACAACATGAATTTGCAGACCAACCCGGAGCGCTATTCCGAATTGATTTCCGACACGCATTCCATCGAGGAGAAGATCGATACGATCCGGTCGCTGCAGAAGTATGGGATCACCATCTGTTGTGGCGGCATCTTCGGCCTCGGCGAGAGCTGGGAGGATCGAGTCAAGATGGCGATCGCCTGTCGGGAGTTGGAGGTGGACGGCTGTCCGTTGAATGTTCTGCTGCCGATCAAGGGTACGCCGCTGGAACATCTGACCGTGATGGATCCCGTGGACGTCGCCAAGGCCTTTTCCATTTTCCGGCTGATCAATCCGGATAAGATGCTGAAATTCGCCGCGGGGCGTGAAACGACCATGAAGGATTTTCAAGGTCTTCTGATGCTCGCCGGAATGAACAGCATGATTACCGGCGGTTACCTCACTACCCGCGGCCGCAGCATCGAGGACGATCACAAGTTTCTGAGCCAGCTGACTGGATTTACCGAACACGCTTCCGATCAGTGAGCGTGCCCGGAAAACTTGTTGTTACGGGTTTTGCGGTGATTTGTAGTGAACTTTGACGTTCCGTACCCAGTGCGTCAAATGTTCGCCTACCGGGTTTGCGCCGATTCGGATGATGCCTGTTTTCTCCAGCGCGAACGGCAGGTCGGTCAACAGGATGCGGCGTTCCTCCCAATCATGGATCGGGGCGGGGTAATCCAGATAGATGGATTTCCCGCGCTCGTGGGTTTGTCCCTCCACCAGAAAAACGCCCACGCGGCCGAACTGGTTCTCCACCCGATCCTGTTTGCTTTTGATTTCAAACGTCAGCATGACGGCGTCTTTCAGGCTTTCGCCCGGTTGCAGGATGTATTCCGGGTATGCCCAACCCGGTTTCCCGCCGGAAAAGTCGGTATCGAATCGGACGGCGTTTTCCTCCAGTGAATTGGCGATGGTCATGTTGCCGCCCGCGTTTCTTCGCCAAAATTTCGGTTGATTCGTCTGCAACGCTTTGATCTGCGTTCCCTTTGCGATCCGTTTCTCGATCTGGATCGGGATGACCAGCGAACTGGTGCTCTTTCCGGCGAACACTCCGGATATGCTCAGGTCAAGCCCGGCCTCCTCTCCCGGGGGAGGCGTGAAGACGCACTCGAAGCTGAGGTGGGAAAACGGCTTCAGCGTCACTTCGGCGGGCAGCCCGGATAAGGTTCCGTTTTTGATCGAAACGGTTCCCGCCTTGGTCTCTTCGGAGAAATTCCATATTTTTATGATGAGCCGCCCAGTGTCGCCGCCGAGCGACGCCATGCTCTTGTGACGCATCACCCGAAAATCGTCGGGATTGACATATGCGTTGAACACGATTGTCTTGTCCTTCGCATCCTTGAGGCGAGCGGACGCTTGCGGTTTCACGGTTGGCGATTCGGAGATCGGGAGATCGAATTCCCCTTTGAGGTATGCCGGGTAGCGGGTTGCTTCCAACTGCAATCTTCCGTTGGAGGTCAATTCGGTTTCTTTGCCGAACAAGTCGGTCAGAGTATACTTGCCGTTCGGAATGTTGAGCGTGACGCTCTGCCGGAATAAGTCTTCCGTTTTGATGACGGCATTGTGCATGAAATTTCCGTCCAGCGGGGATTCGCACCAGAAGACCAGAACGCTCGAACCGTCGCGGTGCTTCAGCAAAAAGCCTTTCCGATTTTCTCCGATATCGACTTTTCCCCGGTATTTTGCTCCGGCAAGTATCCAGCTCATGTTAGAGATAGAGGCGTAGACCGGTTTTGCGGTGGCGTCGCGACGCATGATGCCCCAATCCTTGGAACCGCCTCGCTCGTTGTAAGCGGAAAGGTAAAAGTAGTAAACGCGCTCCAGGCTTTCCTGCTGAAACGCCAGCATGGATTTGGGATAATATTCCGCCAGCAACATCTCCTGACGTGGCGAATGGCTTCCGATGGTCTCGGCTTTTCCCTTGGTTCGACGCTGGTTGACGTAGGTGATCGACTCTTCCGCGGCACCCTCGGCGTTGGTGGAGGATTCCGTCATGTGAATCCCGAGCCCTGCAACTCCGCCTGATGCGAGGGTGTGTCGAATCTCTTCGACATAAGAGCGATAGCTCGTGGGGGAGGCGTAGGCGTGGATATTGAAGATATCGAAATAATCCGCCAGATCATTCTTGAATAAAGTTACCTCGTAACTGCCGTTCAGGCCGGATAATCCGCCATTCAGCACCTCGGCTTCCGGGGCGCCGGCTTTCAGGCCGAGATAGGCGACCTTCTGGTTGGCGGCAAAATGCCAGGCCGGTTCCGGCGCGCTGCCGATATCAGGCTCGTTCCAGTACTCCCAGTAGGGGTTGCAATCGCGGTAATCCGCCGCCATCTTTTTCATCACCGTGTACAGCTCCATCAGATCGTCCGGCAATTTGGAGGATTGCGTTCTGGTCCAATAGGGGGAGTCGGCAAAGACGATGGAGTCCCGGATTCCCCGCTCTTTCAATAATTCCAGCGATCGGGTAAAATAGTTTTCTTTGGTGTAAACTCCCGGTTTCGGGTTGTATGCACCCCAATAATAACGGTTGCGGACATGTTGAATTCCTGCCAGTTGCGTCAAGTCGGCCAACATTTTGACCGGATCGTCGCCGCCGAACCCTTCGTTGAAATCGGTTCCGTGCGTGGCCTGCCCGGAATCGAGAGCATAGAAATCATTCACGACGCCGTCGCGCAGTTTCAGATCCGGGACCACGATGAAGCTGCACTCTGCGTTTCCGTTCTTGCTTTCCAGACGCAGCCGATAGTATCCTCTCGGGAGCCGATCGTTCAGCGTCAGGGAGCCGGGTTCCCAGATCCCGGTGGACGCCACCTGATTTTGCCAGTCCAGCACGGTGTATTCGGATGGCAGCACATCGGGCGCGGAGAGAGTGAAGCGTTTTGCCTCGCTCTGCTGAAAAACCGTACCCGGAGCGGCAGGGATGATCCGAAGGGGCGTGCCTGCAGAAATCAGCGTCTGGCACGCCAGCATGATCGTCAAAAAGAGATAAGGAAATTTCATATTCGCAATGTTCTTTCGGTGCGTTGTTTTTACTGTACCGGTCGCGGAGTTATGCCGGGTAGCGGGATGTAGTATGCCTGAAATGTTTCGTCGTCGAATGTCTGGCGGGTCGTTTCCTGGTATTGCTGTTCGCTTGAAAGAACCACATGGCCGTCAAGGAACCCGAGTGTGCCGCGTCCGCCGTGGATGGGGATGAACGCGGCTGCGGCCGCCCGGTTGTACCTTTGGTGCGCCCCTTGTGCAAGCGTTGCGTTGCCGGTATCTGCGAGCAGGGGAAACGAGGAGGCGTTTTCTACGCTTTTCAGAATAATTGCTTCATGTGTCGCCCAATCTGATCGGATGAATTTTTTGGGAATTCCGCCATCGTTTGCCGGCATGGACAGTCCATAGGCATTGCCGGAAACATTGGCGACGCCTGAAGGCAGCGGCAAGCTCGGGCAGTAGAATCCTTTGTCTGTCGGAACAATCGCCCGGTATGTCTGCGTCTGGTACCAGAGCATCCAGTTCGCCCAATTCAAACTTTTGCCGTCAATGTTGTTGGTGAAATAGACGAGGCTGTCGTCGTAAGTGTCCAGATACATCCGTATCGTCATCAGAAGTTGTTTCTGGTTGTTGACGCAGGAGATTCCCCGTGCTTTTTCCCGTGCCTGATTCAAGGCCGGCAGCAGCATGGCGGCGAGGATGGCTATGATCGCGATAACGACTAGAAGCTCGATCAGTGTGAATGTCCTTTTCTTCATTTTTCTCCTTCAGGTAAGTGATTCGGATGATTGGGCAAACTTGCTTGCCGAGAGTGTTTCTCCCTCGGTGAATAGGATTTCCGTTTCCAGCTCGATCGGCGGCATGCCGGGGTCCGCCATGCGCTTCTGAATCAGGTCGAACGCCTTGATGCTCTGATCCCGTTGCAGGGTGGCGAATATGGCCGGTCGCGGACAGTAGTAATGCGATTCCACACGGTTGCCGAATGTCAGGATGGAGAGATCCTCCGGTACCCGGAATCCGGTGTCGTGCAGCCCGCGCATCACCGGCCAATAGAAACTCAGCGGGCAGATGATGGCGGTGTAAGCGGCGATTTCGCTTTTGTTGGCTTCCATGGCCTGCCGGATCGCTTCGTGCGGCATCTGGAACAGCGGGATCTCAAGCGCCAGCCGGGAAGCATTGAATGTCACATCGGGGTATTCGCTTTGGAATACGCGCTGGAAACCGTCCATTCCGGGATGAATCGAAACAAGTTCGCCGTCTCTCCGGACAAGCTGGTCAACCAGCAGGATCTTGCGGTGTCCCAGCTCATACATGCGGCTGCAAGCGCTCTTGATTTTGTCGTCGTGGCGGCAGTAGATGGAGTCGCTGCTGATGTATCTGCCGTCGGCTCCGACCACGACCACTGGTTTGGTGGAGTTCCGTAAGGTTTCGCGCAGGAACTCCGGCATTTCATCCGACGGGACGAAGTGAAGAACCATGGCGTCGCAATTTTCCCAGAGGGTCAGGATGGAACGCTCCTCCCAGCTGCGGACGTGGATCTCCTTCAGGAGCCAGTTCATCTCCCGGCACAGTTCGGAGAAATACATGACCAGATCAAGCAGCTCCGGCGCCGACCACGCCGGCAGCACCAGCCCCAGCTGTTTTTGGATCTTCTGCTCCGGAATTTCGCTGCATACGTAGGTGCCGCTGCCGTGATTGCGTGTCAAAACTCCGTCCGCAATCAGGTCGCTGACCGCTTTGCGGAGCGTCATATGGCTGACGCCGAATTGCTCGGCGAGCTTACGCTCCGGCGGGAGCAACGAGCCGCGGGAGAAGTTTCCGATCCGAATTTCCCGGTTCAACTGCTCGCGAACCTGCTCGGCTTTGGTGATTCTTGTCTTTTTCACTGGCTTGCTCATAAAAATCCAAACATCTTGTTTTGTAACTCTATTATATAATTATAACAAAATTATATAATATGTCAAGTGGGGAAGTGATTTTTTAGGAGAAAAAGAACGAGTTTTTCAGAAATAGACTCCCGCAGGGGCGAATCGGGCAGGTAGAAAACCGAATCATGCCGGAGAATTCGCTTGGAAATCTCATGCCTGAGTATTGGCTTTTACACGCAGGTTATATAATTGTTATGCTGCGTATCTAAATATCATGTTTTTGTCCTTTCGGAGTTGCCATCTTCGCCTTGCTTTTGTATAATTAATTCTATAAGAGAACAGGAGCGAAGATGATTCAGAGAGAACTCAATAAAAACGAACAGTTGTTCCGGCAGCTTTACGAGGCGATTCGATGCGGACAGATTCCGAATGGCGGTCGCCTGGCCTCTGAGTTGGAATTGGCGGAGCAGTACGGGTGTTCGCGCATCACCGTGCGCACCAGCCTGCGCCGATTGGAAGAGCTGAAATTGATCCGCCGTGTGCGCGGCAATGGAACCTATGTCAATAGCGAGGGGATTCGTTTCTCCGGGCGGCTCAATGTCGCCATCGTCGCCGTGGATGTGCGCGGCAACGACTTTGACGAGGTGGATCCGTACTTCGCACAGTTGATGAATGGACTTTTGCGGAACGGCAGCTCTTACGACTATGCGGCCGGATTGATTGCGATGCGTCCTCAGGACCGGAGTTTCATGGAAACATTCGAGCGCGAAGGACTGAATCTTGCCGATTATGATGGCCTTGTCTTCGCCAAAGAGCTCTCCAATGAAGAAGTGGACGCGCTGGAGGGGAGCCGTCGAAATTTCATTGCGTTGCAGGCTCCGGCCGAAGGGCGCGAAATCTCTTACGTTTCCATCGACAACTTCAACGGCATTTATGTTGCGACCCGGCACCTGTTGGAACGGGGACGGCGCAATCTTGTTTTCTTCCATAAAACATTGCAGGAGAAAATCAATCAGGAGAAGGTGGATGGGTTTCACCAGGCGTTGGACGAGTTCCGTCTTCTCTCGCCGCAGGAACGCCGTCATTACGAATGCAGCCCTTATGTCGAGAACGAAAGCGCGGCACTTGTCCGGCGTCTGTTGGCGGAGGGGCAGAAATTCGATGGATTGATCGTTCATGGAGACTGGGCTACTTACGGGGCGGTTCTTGCGCTGCGTGAGTATGGGCTGCGAATTCCGGAGGATGTCGCCTTGGTGATGTACGACGATTACTATACGGTACAGCGCACTCTCCAGCTTTCGATCACCGCCATGCGGCAGCCGTTCGGAGAACAGATTCGTCATGCGATTCGATTGCTGATGGCTCGACTGGATCAGCCGAGCCATACTCGCACCGTCCAGTTGATTCAACCTTTGCTGATGATTCGTGAAACGAGTTAATTTTAGTGTCAACGAGAAACTTGAATGAGGAGAATTATGAGAAAACACTTTTTTACGTTGATTGAACTTTTGGTCGTGATTGCGATCATCGCGATTCTGGCCGCCATGCTGTTGCCGGCGTTGAATTCGGCGCGCGAAAGAGGCAAGGCGATCAGCTGCGTCAACAATATGAAGCAACTCGGTACTGCGTTCATGCTTTACAATTCATCGTTCGACGATTATTTCCCGCCCTGCGATCTGGGGAAAGCGTGGTGGAGTACATGGAGCGCGTATTTTGTGCTTGAGAAGTATACACCCATCAGCTCTTTGAGCTGCCCCTCCCGCAATCGCTGGGACTATGATGACATGGCGATGGAACTGGGGGAGGGACGGTTTGGTTCCGTCCATTACGGGTACAACCGTGTTTTTCTGGGAAACACCGCTCTGGGGGCGGCAAAAATCACCCAGATCAAGAAGCCGACCATGACCATACTTGCGGCGGAAACCGCGCCTCAGGATGCGATTGCCCGCTATGAACCGGGGATGGGGAAGGGATATTATATCGTAAATCCGTACTTTTCCGCAGCCGGCAACGGCCCGACCGTCTGGCCTATTCACCATGGCGAAATGACGGCGAATATTCTTTGGGTCGACGGGCATGTCAGCGGGATGAAGGGCATCGGTTCCGGGGAAGAGTGTGCCAAGAGCCTCACTTCCGGCAGCTCGGCTCCGCTGGGTGGTTCGTGGCAAAATCCGTTTATCATGAATAAAGACTACGGTACGGTATGGGATCGCTTCTGATGAAAATGAAACGGAAGAGAGTAAGAAAAGTAAAGCTGTCGATGACTGGTTTTGTCGCAAAGTTTCTGAGCCTGCTTCTGGTGGCGTTTTGCTCGCTGCGGGTGGGCGCGGAGATCACGCAAACTCCGGATCAATTGTTCCAGGTCGACAAGCTGAAATTCGGCTTGATGCACTGGGATATGAACTGGAACAACGTCTATCAGTTTTTGAAGCCGAATTCCGTGGCGTTCCCCGGCGAAGGGGCGGTTCAGATGGAGAATCAGTTGCGGCGCTACGGTACGTTTCGGGTTGCCAACGGGGAATTTCGCTTGATGGAGGGGCTGGAACGCATCTCTGAAAACGAGGTTCGCATCCGGGTGGAGTTGAGTTCGGAGGACGGTGTTCCCACATCGAGCCTCGCGTGGGGTGCACGCATTCCATCGGCGGAACTTCCTCTGGAGTCATGCACATGGAACGGTGCTCCATTGAATTGGGTTTCCGGCAAAGAGGAGCAGAGTTTTACCTTAAAACCCAATATTCCGTTTCAGATCACCTTGAGTGGCGGTGTTTTGGAAATCTACGGCAATTTGACATTGATTGTGCGTCGCCCCAAAAGCGAAAAGGGGTTTACGGAATTTCGGTTGCGTTTGCCCGGATACCGGACGACTGTCCGCAACTCGGCGCTTTCGTTCCGGTTGAAGTATATTCCGTTCAGCACCATGCTTCTCGATCTGAAGTCGCAGATGACGATGGGGTTCCGCGATGAAGTCGCGGAGGATCGCAAAGGCGGCTGGACGGATCAAGGTCCGGCTAACGACCTGAGCCCCATGACGCCGGGAACTCACGAGTATTCCGGAATCCGTTTTCTGGTGGTTGATCCGATGAAAAACGGAGGCAATTCGGTTCTGGCGTTTCGCGGCAAGGAGCGTCCGTATTTTCAGGAACGGGCGGAATTTGCGTTGCCGGGCGGAACGAAAGGGCGGTATCTCTATCTCCTCAATGGGGTCGCCTGGGCCCCGGTTCGGGATACTGTCTGCGGAATTGTGGAACTCGGGTATGTCGACGGTTCCATTCAGCAGGTGGATTTGAAATGCGGCAGGGATACCGGGAACTTCTGGCAGCCAAAACATCTGGAGAATGCCAACGTCGGTTGGCGAAACGCAAACTCCTCCACCAACATCGGACTATATGTCACCAGGATTCATCTGGAGGAAGGCAAAGAGGTGAAAACCCTGACCTTCCGTTCCGCCGATCAGGTGTGGATGGTTCTTGCCGCAACCGTTACCGATGCGGAAATGAATCAGAAGGAGACGTTTACCCCCACGAAATTGCAGGCGGACAGGAATTGGATGCCGATGCCTGACTCTTTGGTGGTGGAAAAGGGTTCCGTACTGGATTGCTCGCATTTGCTCCATGCTCCAGCCGGCAAGTTCGGCTTTTTGAAAACGGTGGGTGAAAATTTTGAGTTTGAGGGGAAAGCGGGAACTCCAGCTCGTTTCTGGGGCACCAATGTCTGCCTCTCCGCCATGTTCACTACGAACGAATTGATAGATCTTATGCTGGATCAATTGGCGGCGCAGGGATGTAATTTGTTACGTCTTCATCATTTTGACCGTCAGCTCTACGCGGCGGACTCCACGCTGAACGAGCACGAGCTGGAGCGGTTGGACTACCTGTTTGCCGGAGCGAAGAAGCGGGGGATTTATCTGACGCTGGATTTTTACACTCTCCGAACCATTGAAGGAGTGCCCAGCCCCAAGTTGAGTTTCTATTTCGATCGAGATTTCCGTGAGAAATTCCTAGACTCGGCTCTCTTGCTGATGAATCATCAGAATGCGTATACCGGAATCACGTGGAAAGAGGACCCGGCTCTGGTATTCATCAGCATCGTCAACGAAGGAACCTTGACGTTCCTTTATCAGAGGGCTTCTAAAGAGTTCAAGGCGGAGCAGGAAGCGGCATTTCAAAAATTCGCGACGGAGAACAACTGGAGTGTGACGGAGAAAAATCGCGATGCTCAGTTTACTGCCTGGCTCCGTCACCTTGCCGCAGAAGCATACCGGGAAACGCATCTGCGCATGCGGCAGGCCGGCGTGCGGGTTCCGTTCAGCGACCAGAGTTTTCATTCGCATGCGTCCGTCACCCAGACCCGTCGCCTCTATGATTATGTGGATATGCACTTTTATTGGGGGCACCCGACTTATGTCGGCAAAAACCGTTGGTCGGCTCCTTATATGGTGTCGCCGAGTTCGTCTATCCGCTCCGGCGGCGGAATTCATCAAGTGTTCCAGTCGCGTCTGTCGGGCAAGCCGTTCGCGATTACTGAGTGGAACTATTGCTATCCGAACCGTTTTGGCGGCGAAGGGCCGTTTCTGGTCGGTGCTTACTCCGCGTTGCAAAATTATGGTGCGCTGACGCAATTCGCGTTTGCCCACAAAGATCGAATGCTGGAAGGCAAGGAACCGCTGGGGCCGTTTGATTATGCCAATCATCCGGTGATTCGCCTGGGAATGCGTGCGGGGGCGTTTGCTTTTTTGCGGGGCGATGTCGCCGCCTCCGAGATCGAGGTGCCGGTTTACCAACCGGAAGAGTATTGGATGATTCCCAGCTTCCGGCAATCGAGTGTGCCGGAAACGCTCGGCCTGGTGGTGAAGACGGGAACTGCGTTTACGGCGGATTCCCCCGCGTTCCAGGCGATTCTGTTCCCCGATGCGGTTTCGGTGCCTGGAAACAGCCGGGTCCCGGTGGTTTTCGGCAATGAACGAAACGTGATGAAAATCCTTGCGGAAAAAGAGGTTCTGCCTGCCGGAAATGTGGACTGGAATGCCGGGCGTTTCACCAGTTCGACCGGAGAACTGGAGTTGAATAAGAAGCAGGAAACATTTCGGAGCGTTACCGCTCGCAGTGAATCGTTCCTGCTGCCCGGTGGGAAGTCCGGCGATGGCAAATTCGTTTCCATCGTCAATCGTAGGCAACCTGCATCGTTTCTGGTCGCGTCGCTTGAAGAGAAGCCGTTGACAGAGAGTCGCCGAATTTTGATCCTGCACCTGACCGATGTAAAGAGCGACGGTGCGGTGTTCCGCGATCCGGAAATGGCGATTCTGGAACAAACCGGAACTCCACGCTTGCTTGTTCTGCGCGGAGAAGCGGAGTTGATTGTAAATTCTACAAATTTCGGAACTCTTTATGCCTGCGATGTTTCCGGTCGCAGACTGTTTGAAGTCCCGGCAAAAGTGGAAGATGGCCGCAGCATTTACACATTGAAGACGGATTCCGGCCAGGGGCCGGTGCTGGCATATGAACTGATTCGGTAAGAACAACAGTTTACACTCTGAACGACAGCCGCTTCACGGTATTCTCAGAAAACCGGGGGCGGTGATTTTTTTGATTCATTTTCCAATTATTGAAAATAACATTGAAAATAGTTTTTATTTTCATGCTCTTTTGCATTGATTTTGCATTTCTTCCATTGGTTTCGGCATCAAGTTGAGCTATACTTTTCATGGGTCTGCATTGTAATTGGAACCAGCGAAAAGGAGCGGAATGGAAAAGCGAAACTTCACCTTGATTGAACTCTTGATTGTAATCGCAATCATTGCAATTCTGGCGGCGATGTTGCTGCCGGCGCTGAATCAGGCGCTGGGAAGGGCAAGGTCGTCCAACTGCCGGGGTAATCTCAAGCAAATCGCCTTCGTCCTTCAACAGTACAGCGATGATTTCAACGGGGAAGTTTTTATCAAACGAGCCGGCAATTACGGTTGGGGACACCTCATGACCGATGGCGTTCTGGCGTCTCCGCTTGACCAGCCGCTCAATTATCTGCCGA
Organism: Victivallis vadensis; assembly: GCA_040393525.1. Classification (GTDB taxonomy): domain Bacteria; phylum Verrucomicrobiota; class Lentisphaeria; order Victivallales; family Victivallaceae; genus Victivallis; species Victivallis vadensis_A. The sequence continues at coordinate 178,140 of JBEBTY010000002.1, forward strand.
AGAAGGCGATTGTCTGTCCGGCGGATTCCTCCACCCAGGGGGTTGAGGTCTGGTTCGGCATGTACGGGCTTCTCGCGCCGTTCAGCGGCAGCGCCTATGATTACAAAAAAGATTTCGGCTCCATTGTGACCGGGGCGAATGGAGCGTCGGTTTCCACCTTCCGGCTGATCGGCGTGAAAAATCCGACCGAATTGCCGCTTGCCGCAGATACGATTGCCACCGCCACTGCCAACATCGGGAAGTCGGTCTATTGGTTTACCCCCAAAGATGAGCTTGGCAGCAGCAAGCCGGCGGTGTCGCTCCGACACTCAAGCAGTTGCAATCTGGCCATGGCGGACGGCCATGTTGAAAGCCGGACGAAAGGGGCGCTGAAATCCGGCGTCATGAAATTTGAGTATCTTGCCGACGACAACGGCAATGTTGTCAATTAAAGTATTGCTATCATAAGCATTGTGCGTTATTGTATCAGTAGATGAACTCGATAAATTTGACCTTTGGCGAGCAAAGACTATGAAAACCGGAGCATGTATTGTATGGCCGCAGCCCGGAGTGGCGGTGTTGGAAGCGATGGCGATCCCCCGGCCGGAACCCGGGCAGGCGGTCGTCGAGATGGAGTACTCGGTACTGAGTGCCGGAACCGAGAAAGCCTTTCTGCTGGGAGCCCCGAATACGGCGCGACAATTTCCGTATTATCCGGGGTATTGCGGCATTGGCCGGGTCTTGGCCGTCGGCGCCGGAGTGGAGGCGGTTTCACCCGGCGACCGGGTTTTGGCCGATCATACCGGGCACCGCAGCCACTTCCTGCAAGCCGCCGGGAAGCTGACGAAAGTCGATCCGGCGACGGACCCGTTGAATGCGGCGTTTACTGTGATCGCCGCCATGTCGCTTCAGGGGATTCGCAAGGCGCGGGTAGAGCTGGGTGAATCCGTTCTTGTCGAAGGGCTTGGGCTTCTCGGTATGTTTGCGGTTCAACTGGCGAAACTCGATGGGGCGATTCCGGTGATCGCAACGGACTTCTGTGCGGAACGACGCAAGTTGGCTCTTCAGCTTGGAGCGGATTATGTCTTTTCCCCGGATGACCCGGAGCTGGCCGCCGGGATTCATGCCATCACCGATGGCCGCGGCGCAGATGCGGTGATCGAAGTGACCGGTTCGGCCGTGGCGCTCAAGCAGGCGCTGGAATGCGTTTCTTATCGGGGACGAGTGGTTTTGCTCGGATGCACCCGGATTTCGGATGTCCCGATTGATTTTTACTCCGATATCCACAAGCCGGGAGTATCGGTGATTGGAGCGCATAATTTTGTGCGCCCGAAACAGGATTCCGCGCCCGGTTATTGGACGTATGAAGATGACTTTCGGACACTGCTTGCATTGTTTCGCGCCAAGCGGTTACGCGCCGCGGAAATGGTGGCTGAGATCGTCAGTCCGGATTCCGCCCCGGAAATTTATCAGCGATTGGCCGAGTGCGAAAATCCGCCGCTCGGTATTGTGTTTGACTGGAGGAAAGAGAAATGACACGCATCAAGATCGGGCAGATCGGTATCGGCCACAACCACGCATCTGAAATCATGAATACGCTACGCAGCCTCAGCGATGTTTTTGAGGTGGTAGGCGTGGTGGAGGCCGACCCGGAGTGGCGGCGGAAGCGGGGTGAGTTTGCCGCCTACCGTGATTTGCCGTGGATGACCGAGGAGGAACTGTTTCAAGTGCCTGGGCTTCAGGCTGTGGCAGTGGAAACAGATGGATTTGATCTGGTTCCGACCGCACGTCGTTGCGCGGAGCATGGGTTGCATATCCATCTGGATAAGCCGGGTGGGGAAGCGCTGGCGCCATTCCGGGAGTTGCTGGATGAATATGAAAAACGAAACCTCTGCATCCAGCTCGGTTACATGTACCGGAACAATCCGGCCATTTGCTTCTGCCGCGAGGCGATCCGCAAAGGGTGGCTTGGCGATGTTTTTGAAATTCATGCGGTGATGAGCCGCTATGACGGGCACAACGAAGAGTATCGCCAATGGTTGGCGAAATTCGAGGGTGGCGTCATGTATATTTTCGGTGGACATTTGATCGACATTGTGATTTCCATGATGGGGCGCCCCGACCGGGTGGTTCCGTTCCAGCGCAAAACCCGTGATGACGCGTTGTTCGACAACGGTTTTGCGGTGATGGAGTATCCGCGCTGCACGGCGTCGATCCGTACCAGCGTTGCCGAAGTTGACGGCATGAAACATCGCCGGCTGATTGTCTGTGGTACGAAAGGTACGGCGGAAATCTGCCCGCTGGAGCATCCCAGCGATCGTTACGACCGCGATCCGCTGCATGTTCGGCTGACGCTTCTGGAGCCGTGCGGCGATTATCCCGCCGGAACCCATATCATCGACGTTGGTGTGATGCCGGGGCGCTATTCCGAGCAGATGCGCGAATTTGCTCGGATCGTCCGTGGCGAAATCGCCAATCCCTATCCGGTCGAACATGAATTTCTGGTGCAGGAGGCGCTTCTTGCCGCCTCCGGGTACAAACAATAATGAGGTTATGATGAAACTCAAAGGACAAGTCGCACTGGTTACCGGCGGCGGTGGCGCCATCGGGCGCGCAATCGCGCTTCGGTTGGCGGAACAGGGGGCGGAGGTTGGGGTACTTGACCGTTTTTCTGATGCGGCGAATGCCGTCGTGATGGAAATCGGGAAGAGTGGCGGCAGTGCGTTTGCGCTGACCGGCGACCTGACGAGCTCTTCCGAAACGGAACACTTGGTGGAGCAAGCCTTCACCCGGTGCGGTCGGATCGATATTCTGGTCAACTGCATCGGCGGGAGCGCCCGTCAGCGTTGTCGTATTTTCCATGAGCAGTCGCTTGATGTGGTCAAAGAGATCATCGATATGAATCTCTATGGAATGCTCTATTGCACCCATGCCGTCGCCCGACGCATGGTGAAGGCCGGGCAGGGGCGGATCGTTACCGTCAGTTCGATCGTCGGCGTTCAGGGGATGGCGAAGCTGGTGGAGTATTCCGCCGCGAAAGGCGCGGTGATCGCGGCGACAAAAGCGTTGGCGAAAGAGTTGGGAACCTTTGGAATCAACGTCAACTGCGTTTCCCCGGGCAAGGTGCAGCGGGAAGGGGAGATGCCTGCGGACGCCGAGGCGTTTGCGAAGCGCTATTCGTATCTCAATCGCATCTGCACGCAGGATGACGTCGCTCAAGTTGCGGTGTTTCTCTGTTTGCCGGCATCCGGTTACGTGACCGGGCAGAATTACATTGTCGACGGTGGCCGAAGCCTCGGTTTAATGGGAGATGAACGGTGAAGCGTTTGCAAGGAAAAGTTGCGATTGTAACCGGTTCCTGCGGCGCCATCGGCCGGGCAATTGTGATGCGATTGACCCGCGAGGGGGCGCGTGTCTGTGTTTCTGATCTTGACGCCGGGCAAGCGGAAGCGCTTGCCGCGGAAGCAGGAAGCGCATTCGGATGCCGCGCCGATGTGACCCAGAGCACCGAAGTGACTGCGATGGTCGACCGGACGCTGGCGGAATATGGACAAATCGATCTTCTGGTCAACAATGCGGGAGGGAGTGCGGCGCTGTTTGGCAGGCTCTCCCGGTTTCAGGATACAACCGAAGAGGTCTGGAGCCGGGTGCTTGACCTGAATCTGGGCGGAACTCTGCGCTGCATTCATGCCGTGCTCCCCCATATGACCGGCAAACGAAGCGGGAATATCATCAATTTCGGTTCGGTTGCCGGAGAGAAGGGAATGCTGGATCGGGTCGATTATTCCGCCGCCAAAGGGGGAATTGTTTCACTGACCAGAGCATTGGCGATGGAGCTTGGCGAATATGGAATCAACGTCAATGCCATCTCGCCCGGCGCGATTGCGCGTAACGCCACAAATAGCATTCCAAATGGAACTTATGTCGGTCGGATGGGAACCCCCGAGGAGGTTGCCGCTCTTGTTGCGTTTCTGGCGTCGGAGGAGGCCTCGTTCATCACCGGTCGAGATCACATCATCGACGGCGGCCGTGTGCTCGGCCCGCTCGGACGATAGGAGAGAGAGATGGAACAGCGATTCAAAGGAAAAGTTGCCCTGGTGACGGGTGCGGCAAAGGGAATCGGTTTTGCTGCGGCGAAACGTCTTGCCGCCGAAGGCGCTGATGTCGCCTTGAACGACATCAATGCGGAGGGAGCCGAAGAGGCGGTCGCCGCTATCCGGGCGGCGGGGGGGAACGCGTCCGCGTTTCCGGCGGATATGTCCAGTGGCGTGGCGATCAGGCGGATGTTTACGCAGGTGCGCGAGGCATTCGGAGAAGTCGATATTCTGGTTAACAACGCGGGAGGAAGCTGCCGCGCGCTCGGTCGCTTTGTCTCTTTTCTGGAACAAAGTGAAGCCGATCTCGATTGGGAGATCGCGGTGAATCTGAAGAGCGCCATTCTTTGCTGCCAGGAAGCGATTCCGATGATGGAGAAGCGTAAGTATGGTCGTATATTGAATTTAAGCTCTATTTGCGGAACGGTCGGCATGCCGGATATTCCGGTTTATGCCGCCACCAAGGGTGCGATCGTTTCGCTGACTAAAACGCTCGCCATGATGTATGGCGAACAGGGGGTGACGGTCAACGCCGTCGCGCCTGCCGCTGTCGCTACCCGCCCCGGTATGGAGGCGCTCGGCGCGGCGACATATCTCAAACGAGCTTGCTCGGGAGATGAAGTGGCGAACCTGATTTGTTTCCTCGCATCGGACGACGCGGCGTTCATCACCGGGCAGACCTACGTCATCGACGGTGGACGGACGCTGGGGCCGAGGAGTAAGGCATGAAACGAGTCGCCATTGTCTACGATACCGCAACGCCCGGTCTGGGCGGTCACGGAACCCATCTGGCATTCAAGGGGTTGCCGGGGGTACGGACTGTTGCATTGGCCGACTCCAACAGCAATGGAATCGCCGACCGTCTGGCGAAGATGGGGGCTGAACGGCATTATGCCGATTACCGCGAAATGATTACAACCGAAAGACCGGACGTGGTCGTCTTCGGCTCCCGGATTCCGGTCGGACGGCTGGAGCAGCTTGAATTCGCCATTGCAAACCAGTGTCATATTCTTTGCGAAAAACCGCTGGCCGCCACCTTGGAGGAGGCGGATCGGGTGGTTGCGCTCAGCGAGGCGCACGGGGTAAAAATTGCGGTTGCCCATCTGGCGCGCCACGCACAGGTATTCCGGGCGATGAAGGAGAAAATCAAGTCCGGCGTCATCGGTCGCCCGCTTTCGTTTTATGGGCGGGGGAAGGAGGATCATCGCGGCGGCGGCGAGGATTTCGCCGTTCTGGGCACGCACATTCTCGATCTTGGTTGCTTTCTCTTTGACGCGCCGGAGTCGGTGTTTGCCGATTTCAGTATGCAGGGGCGGCCGTTGCTTCCAACGGATCGGCTGGAGACCGCCGAACCGCTCGGCCCGGTGGCGGGCGATGAATTGATGGCATATTATCGCTTCCCGAACGGAGTACGCGGTTTTTTCGAGAGCCGCCGGGGATTGTCGGCCAGCGGCGTCCGCATGGGAGTGACGGTGGCCGGGACGGAAGGGATGCTCGCCGTCCGCTATGACGATGACCGGAAACTGCGCCTCTGTCGCTCCAAATTTCCGCCGGAGGACGAGGCTTGCTTTGAAGAACAGGAACTTCCGGCAGAGCCGGATGTCCCCGGTGCGGCTCCGATCGATTTCGCCACCATCGGATATATTCCATACTTTGCCATCAACAATCGCCGTGCGGCGTGGGATCTGCTGAACGCGATCGACGAAGATCGTCTTCCTGTCGCCTCGGTACACGATGCACAAATGGTGTTGGAGATGATTCAAGGCGCCTACGCGTCGCAGTTTGCCAGCCGTGCCATAACGATTCCACTGAAACAACGAAAACACCCGCTTGAGGAGAATACAAAATGAGAGCGATGAAGGTAGGAGAGAAGCAAGAACTTATCTGGACGGATGTTCCGAATCCTGTTATGGAGGCGGATGACGTTCTGGTCGATATCCATGCCACCGCGTTGAACCGGGCTGATTTGCTTCAGCGTGCCGGGAAATATCCGCCGCCTCCGGGTGCCCCGGAATGGATGGGGCTGGAAATTGCCGGAACCGTCGCCGCTGTCGGCGCGAAAGCCGGAAGTCGTTGGCAAATCGGTGACAAAGTGTGTGCCTTGCTCGGTGGGGGAGGGTATGCGGAACAAGTTGCGGTAAAGTCAGATATGCTTCTCCCGATTCCGGGTAATCTCTCCATGGCGGAGGCCGCGTCATTGCCGGAGGCATATGCGACAAGCTATCTGAATCTTTGTCTGGAGGCTGGATTGAAGGCTGGAGAAACGATTCTGGTTCAGGCAGGGGCAAGCGGGCTTGGGATCGCTGCGATTCAGCTGGCAAAAGCGCTTGGTGCAAAGGTGATTACAACGGTAGGGTCGCAGGAGAAAGCCGACGCTGTGTGCCGTTTTGGTGCGGATATTGTGGTGGAGCGGCATCACCAGGATCTCGGTGTGGTGATGGACGCCAACCCGGTCGACGTCACATTGGATTGCGTGGGAGGTGCACAGCTTGGCGCGTGCATCGAAAAAATGGCGCGCGGCGGTCGTTGGATTTTGATCGCCACGCTTGGCGGCGTATCGGCGGAGGTCAGCCTCCGTCCGGTTCTTACCCGTGGTTTGCGCTTGATCGGCAGCACATTGCGCAGTCGCCCGCCGGAGATGAAGGCGCGGATTATGCGCGAATTGGGTGAGCGGGTCTGGCCGAAAATCGCGTCGGGCGAGATCCGCCCGGTGATCCACGCCGTCCTGCCGATTCAGCAGGCCGAGGAAGCGCACGCGATCCTGGAACGGAATGAAAACATTGGCAAGGTGGTTCTTGAAATTCGCTGAAACAATTTTTGACGCTCACGTCCACCTGCCGTATCCGCGTGATTTCGGGAAACATATGTCCGAACCGGTGTTTCGGGATGTGTACGAGGCGATTGCCTTTGCCCGGAGTGCCGGAGTGAGCGGCATGGTGTTCAACACATGGCTCGGTGTTTTTGCCGACACGCCGGAAGAACTGGAAGCCGCCAACCGCGACGCGCTGGCGCTTTACGATGAAATGCCGGAATATCTTTATCCGGGCGCTGTGATTGATCCGCGCATGTCGGAGCTTTCGCTGGAGTGGCTCCGGCGTTTTCATCGGCGCGGATTGCGCTGGGTAGGCGAATTGGTTCCCTATCGCTCGAAGATCGACTTTGATCACCCGGATTGGAAGCGGCTTTTTGCGCGTTGCGAGGAGTATGGAATGATTGTTCAGCTCCATAATTCCGAAGGCGTGATCGCTCTTGCCGGGCAGATGCCGGGGTTGAAAATCGTCTGTTCTCACCTGACTCCGGAGTGGCTGGATGCGTTGGCGTCCCATCCGAATGTCTTTCTGGATTTGAGTGGAGTGAACGGCGGACTGCGTCCCGGGTTGATGGAGCGCGCACTGACGGCGTTCGGTGCGGAACGGTTGCTGTGGGCGACTGATTATACGGCATTTGATCCGGCGTGTTTTGTGGCGCGGGCGGAACGGGCGTTCCCGGATCGGGAGGTTCGCCGTCGGATTTTTTCCGGTAATTTACGGGAACTCCTGTCGGCTGCCGGTGGTATTCCGATGTTTGTTGCTCCGGGGGAATAATTGCCATGTCACGTGTGTTCTGGTTTTCGGTTTTACCGGTTTTATTTGGCTCTGCGCTTTATTTTTTTGCGAATATCCAGCGTGTGGCGATTCCGGGCGCGATCTTTGATCGGTTGCAGGAGGATCTGGCGCTCTCGGCTCCCGGCGTAACCGCGCTGGGATCGTCGTTTATGTATGTTTACGCGCTGAATCAGCTGATTGTGGGGATTCTGGTGAGCCGTTACGGAGGGAAACGAGTGATTTTGCCGGGGGCGTTGCTGTTTTGCCTCGGCTCTTTTTGTTTTCCATTTGCACAGGGAGGGGGGCTCTATGCGGCGCGCGCTCTGACCGGGCTTGGCGCGAGCGCGATCTATCTATCTCTGGTGGCGGAAACGATTCGTTCGTTCCGTAAAAATTACACCATTGTACTTTCTCTGGTCATTATGGTGGGCTATGCGGGCGGAATCGTTGCGAATGCCCCGTTCGCGGCGGCGGTCCATGCCATCGGCTGGCGGCCGCTCCTGATTCTGGTGGCGGTTGCTTCGTCGGTTTGCTTTCTCTGTTTTTCCTCGGTTGCGTTTGCACGAAAACTGCCGCCGGTTCGCAAGGATGTTCCACTCCGTTTTTACGCGTTTGGGCAGGTGCTCCGGGAACGGCACAACGCCATCTTGTTCCTGTTCAGCGGGATCAATTTCGGCCTCTATTATGTGCTTCAAACTGTGATCGGCAAGAAGTTTTTGGAAGACTTCTGCGGTTTCGCACCGGATCGCGCGGCATGGATTCTTTCGCTGATGGCGGCGTTGTCGGCGGTTTCCGGCGTTTTATTTGCGTTCTTAAGTCGCACTTTCGGCAATCGTCGTCGAATTTTCTGCCGGATTTCCGGCGCGGTTTCTTTGCTGGTCTTCGCCAGTGTGCTGCTCTTGATTGCGTGCGATATGCGCAGCGGCGGTGTTGCGTTGCTCTTTTGCCTGCTGGCGACGACGGCGAGCCTTTCTTCAATCACCATTCCGATGTTGCATGAAACCAATCCGCGGGATCTGGCCGGACCGGCGGTCTGCGTTATGAATTTCAGCTTTTACCTCGCGGTGGCGGTGTTTGGCAATGCCGCCGGGATGTTGCTCAACGTCTGTGCGCCGGAGTCGAAAAACGGGGTGCTGATCTACCCGATCGGTTCCTGGTTGGCTGTTTTCTCTGCCTTGGCAATTTGTGCGGCGGTGGCGTTCTGGTGTTCGCAAAAACTCGAAGAACCGAATCGGGCGAGGCGAAAAATCTGCGGCTGAACTTAATGGAAACAAAAAAGGAATCTTTTTTCTATTTGCATTCCGGTGCAGGAAACGTATATTACTTCTGAATAGGAGAAAATGTATGAATCCGACTCACACCGAACCTAAGCAAATTTTCGTTTCCGGCCACCGCAACCCCGATATCGACAGCATCGCAGGCGCTTACGCGCTGGCCGAATTGCGCCGCCGCCAGAGCGACGTTCCCGTTACTCCGCTTTGCCCTGGCGTTTTGCCGGATCGTGCCGCGTACCTGTTTGAACGCTTTAAACTGAAGCCTCCCGTCAGCCGTAATGACATCAGTTTGCGGATACGTGATATTTTGGAACCATGTCCGGTGATCGAGGGCGGAACTTCGCTCTTCGGCGCGGTCAATATGCTGCGGGAATCGGGCATGGCGCGTCTTCCGGTGGCCGGTTCCGATGGGAAGTTCCTTGGTATGTTGAGCTCCCTCGCGCTGCTTTCGCAACTTCTCAACATCGGCAGTCTGGATGGCAGCGATCTTGCCGGGCGCCGGATTCACAGTTCGATCGATCTGATTCGCAATGTGTTGGACGCCGAAGAACTTGCCGGGTGCGAAACGGAGGCGCTTCAGGATTTCGACGTTTACGTCGCCGCCATGGGGTTGGAGAGTTTCGATGCGCATTTGCCGCACAACGGTCGAAATCTGGCGTTGATCGTCGGCGACCGCCCCGAGATCCATCAGCGGGCGTTGTTTCATGAATTGCGTCTGCTCATCGTCACCGGGAGCCGCCCGATCGACCCGGAAGTGTTGGAAACGGCGGAGTCGCATCAAGTGTCGATCCTGCGTACCGGATTGGATTCCGCGACGGTGATCCGGCGTTTGAAATTCAGCTCCCCCGTGGAGTTTACGCATTTTCCGGAAGACGAATTGCGGCTTGCGTTGGACGATCGGGTTCGCGTGGTGCGAAACCGGATCATCGCGTATCCAGCCGATGTCTTCCCGGTTCTCGATGCGCAGGAACAGCTGGCCGGGGTTGTGCTGAAAAAACGTTTCTCCGAGCCGCCGCCGTACCGCATGATTCTCGTTGACCACAACGAACCCGAGCAAAGTATCTCGGGAGTGGACGAAATTCCCATCATCGAAGTGGTTGATCATCACCGGATCGGCATGATGCCGACGACCACGCCGATCCGCTTCACCGCCGATGTGGTCGGCAGCAGTTGCACTTTGATCGCCATGATGTTTCGCAACTCGGGAGAAAGTCTATCGCCGGAATTGGCCGGGTTGTTGCTTGGCGGGGTTGTTTCGGATACGCTTCAACTGAAATCCCCGACGACCGCGGCGCTCGATCGCCGCATGTGCGACTGGCTCGAACGCATCTCTGGTGTGACGGGCGGGGAATTGATGAGTGAGCTTTTGCGGATCGATTCTCCGCTCGCGACCAAAACAGCGGAGGAGGTTATCGGCGGGGATTGCAAACTCTACAACGACGGTCCCTTCAAATTTGCGTTGTCACAGGTGGAAGAGAACAATCTGGAGCTGCTTCATGAGCGCAAGGTGGAGCTGGAGGAGGCGATTCGTCGCCGCATTGCGGAAGAGAAACTCGATTTCTTCGGCCTGTTGGTGACCGATGCGGTGTGGGAATATTCCGAGTTCCTGACGCTTGGCGACGAGGGATTTCTCCGGCACATGCCGTATGAATCGCTTGGCGACGGCCTCTTTGCATTACCCGGTATTCTGTCGCGTAAAAAGCAGCTCTTGCCGCAGATTCTGGCGGTTTGCGCCGCGGTTCAGGAGGAGCGAGGCTGAGGAATGGAATTTCGTTTTGACCCGATCGGATTTGTCGTGTCCGGAGCCGGTGAGTATCCGCAGGAAGCGCCCCGGCAGGCGGTTTACGCCTCGAACGAAGGAATCATCGAGCTTGTTTCCGGGCATCATTATGAACAGGCGCTGGAGGATCTGGAAGGATTTGACCGGATCTGGCTGACGTTTGTCTTTGACCGCAACCGGAATTGGTCGCCCAAAGTGCAGCCGCCGGATGGGAGCGACCGCAAGCGCGGCGTTTTTGCCACTCGCTCGCCGCATCGCCCGAACCCGATTGGAATCTCCGCGGTGGAGCTGGTGAAGATTGATGGCTTGCGCTTGTTTGTCCGCAATCTCGACTTGCTGGATGGGACGCCGATTCTCGATATCAAACCTTATGTTCCCGCCGCAGACGCGTTCCCGGAGGCGAAAACAGGGTGGCGCGGCGAGAGTGTTCCGGGCGGAGCCGCGGTCGAATTTTCTCCTGCCGCACTTGCCGCCGTTGAATTCATCCGCGCTCATGGCGGCCCGGATCTGTGCAACACAGTGCAAGCTCAGCTCGGAAGTCGGCAATTGAACCCGAAACGCCAGCGCCTTCGCCAATTGGGGGAGGCGGGACGTTACGAGCTCGCTTTCCGTACCTGGCGAATCGACTTCGAGGATGGCGACTCACGCCGGGTGACCGCGATCCGCTCCGGCTATTCCGTCGAGGAGTTGCAGGATGACGCCGATCCGTATTGCGACAAAGAGCTGCATCGCTGCTTCGAGCGGGCGTCGCACGGCATCAACGAGCTGCCGTGACGCCGGGGAATCGGAATTAACCTTACTTTTTCTTCAGAATGACGAAGGCGGGGAGCCCTTGGATTTCGTAATGGTCGAGGATTGCCTTCACCTCGGGATCACGCAGATTCTCCGCTTGGAACTTCACCAGGACAAACTCCTGCAATGCGTCTTGAATTTCCGGGGTCGGGAACACTGTTTGCTCCATCTGTCGGCAATTCTTACACCAGGTCGCCCAGAAATCGATCAGCACCGGCATTCCGTCACGGTCGGCTTGTTCCAGTTTGCGATTCATTGCGGCCATTTCCTGTTCCACCGAGAATTTTCCGGGGAGCAACGAAAAGCCGATCCAACCGTACCAGAGCGCAGCCAGCACGATGATTCCGCCGAATACGTTCTTGATGATGACCATGAACTTGCCTGGCTTAGGCAGGACGCCGAACCCGGCTCCGGCCAGCGGCCACGGTAGCGCCATCCCGACCCCGAGCAGAAACGGCAGCCCGAGGGCGAATACGTTCCCTGCATTGTAGAGTTCGGCCGAAAACAACAGTACCCCGATCACCACTGGCGCGACGCACGCACCCGCCAGCAAGGCGGCCAGCCCGCCCATGACAAATGCGACGACGGTTTTGCCGCCCTTGAGCTTTTTGGGGCTGACCCGGATTTTACCGGAAAAATCGAGGTTGAACAATCCGAACATCGCCGCGGCCAGAACCAGAAAAATTCCCGCGATCACGAAGTTGAATAAGCTGGACGAATTCAGCTCCCCGAAACGCGCCCCAGTCAAAATGACCACAATACCGAGAGCGCCATATGCCGCCGCCATTCCGCCGCCGTAAGCCATCCCGCGCCGGAATCCGGTTCCGCGCCCGGCCCCGTCCGCTCCGATAATCGCCAGATTCACCGGGATCATCGGCAATACGCACGGCGTCAAATTGAGCGCCAGCCCGCCGAGCACCGCCAGCAGCATCACCAGCCAGAGCGCGGTGTTATGAAACATTCCCTCGTTCTGCGTCGTTGCGGCGTCTTCGTCCGAGAGTGTGAGAAACTCCTTGAATTGTCCGATGCTCAACAGCCCCTCGGTTTTACGGACCAGGGAGAAGCGGTCGAGTGTGACGTTGTCCGAAGGAGCCGGGGCAGCGATTGTCGCCCCGTCGTCCGCCGTCAGCGAAAAGGTTTCCGGCATGAGGCAAATGGCCGGTTCGTCGCCGGATGCTTTGCGACAGCCCTGAAATTGAACTTCACCACGAAATGGAGGCGTCCCGCGCAGTCGCCAGACCCATTGACCGGTCTGAAAAACATCCAGTTTGCCCATGAATTCATCTTGAATCACGGTCGGTTTTGGTGCAGTTTCGATGCGGGGCGCCTTGCCGTTTTTGTCGGTGATCGCCAGTCGAAACGATTCGGCTGCGTAAAAATAGTGGTCGGCGGCGACATCAGCGGTCAAAATCAGGACGTCGCCATCCGTCCGAGCCGTCCATTGGAATGGCCCGGCAACTGCGGAAACCGCCGTCAAGCAGAGCAGGACGGCGAACAAATATATTTTTCTCATAGACGTAGCCGGATTATTTTTTCATAAAACTGCGGATGAGTCTGAGATATTCCGTGCCGGAACGGAATCCGCTGATCTGGCCGAGTTCCTTGCCTTCCGCATCCAACACTCGCGTGTCGGGGAAACCTTGGACGCCGTATTTCTGGGCAAGTTCGTCATTCTGCTTTTGAAGCTCCGGCGATAATTTGAGTTTTTGCGGAAAATCGAGGTAGAGAAAGATCGCTTCCTTGCCGATGAAATCCCGGAACTCCTGAGTTCCCAGTGTTTCGCGTTTCAGTTTAATGCACCAGCCGCACCAGTCGGAACCGGTGAAAAGGGCGACGATCGGCAATTTTTTCTCGGCAGCCAGTTTTTTCGCTTCCGCAAAATCAGTGAGATAGGTGATCGCTTCCACCGCTTCCGGTTTCTTCGGCTCTTCCTTTTTCTCTTCTACTTTCTTTTCTTCCGGCTTGGGGGCGAGGTCATTGGCTTTTTTGAGCATCGCTTCCAGTTTCGGCATGAAATCGTCCAGCGCGCCATAACCGAGCTTGCCGATGTTGGTTCCTTCCGCATCCGTGATGATGATGGAGGGGTAGCCGCGAATTCCGTATTGTTTTGCCAACTCGCGGTTTTGCGTAACAGTCGCCTGCGGGAGTTTCAATCGTTTGGGGAAATCGAGGTAGACCAGAACCACTTTGTCTTTGGTGAATGATTTGAATTTGGATTTGGTCAGCGTTTCTTGTTTCAGCTTGACGCACCAGCCGCACCAGTCGGAACCGGTGAAGAGCAGAAACATCGGCAGATTTTTCTTTTTTGCTTCCGCCTGTGCTTTGGAGTAGTCGGTGAACCATGCTTTGTCTGGCGGCGTTGCGGATAATGTGAGGCATGCTCCGAACAGAGCGATGCAGAGGAATAAGGTGTATTTCTTCATGTTTTCCATATCTCCCTAATTTATGGTCTGGCAATAAGTCCCTTCTAATCTATATGACAATATAACGATATAGGCGATTTTCAACTTGTCGGAAGCGGAAATCGTGATATATTAAAAGAATTTGTGAAAAAAGCAGGAGGTTTGCGATGAATCCGGTCAAAAACTTGGAGCCGAAAGCCGTCTGGGATATTTTTGCGATGATCTGCGGAATTCCGCACCCGTCCGGGCAAGAAGCGCAACTGGCCGACGCTGTCGCTGCCTTCGCTGCCGGGAATGGCTGGAGCGTCCGGCGGGACACGTTCGGCAATCTGCGCATCGACCGCCCCGCTTCCCCCGGATTCGAGACACGCCCGACGGTGATTTTGCAGGGGCACCTCGATATGGTTCCGCAGGCGACGGATGCCTCGTTCGATTTTACAACGACCCCGATTCCGCTGCTTGCGGAAACAGGATTTGTCCGTTCTGCCGCCGGAACCACTCTCGGTGCGGATAATGGGCTTGGAGTAGCCGCCGCACTTGCGTTGTTGCAGGATACCACGTTTCACTCAGGACCGCTCGCCGTACTTCTCACTCTTTCGGAGGAGGTGGGGCTGAATGGCGCGATGGCGCTGGAGCCATCCATGCTGGCCGGGAATTATCTGCTCAATCTGGACTCCGAGGAAGAAGGGGAGCTTTGCATCGGTTGCGCCGGGGGCGCACGGCTGGAGGCGTCGTTGCCGCTGGAATATGAACTTACCGCTCCGGGCTTCTCCGGAGCTTTGCTGGAGATCAAGGGTTTGCTCGGCGGCCATTCCGGTTGCAATATTGCCGATCGTCGCGGAAACGCGGTGCGCTTTTTGGGGCTTGCGCTGGATATGTGCCCTCAACTGCGCGCCGCATCCGTCCGGGGCGGGTCGTTGGATAACGCCATCCCGCGCGAAGCGGACGCCATTGTCGTGCTGAAGCCGGAAGACCGGGTGGACGTGCTGGCAAGTCTGTCCGCGCTCAAAGCGCGACTGAAGACCGCGGAGGCTTTACCGGATACCTTTGAAATGCAACTCGTCGATGCCCCGTGCCCGGAACAAGTTTGGGACATCGTCACGCATCGGCGTGTGGCGTCCGCTCTGGTCGGGTGCCCGGATGGCGTGTTGGAGATGGATGCGCGCTTCGGCCTCCCGCGAACCAGTGCTAATCTGGCGGCGGTGCTTGAGCACGATGGTCGCTTGATCTGCCGCACCAGCCAGCGGAGTTTCGCCGATGCGGAACGTTATGCGGCAACGCAAACCGTGGCCGCGCATTTTGAGGCGCTCGGTGGCAAGGTGACGGTCAGCAACGAATATCCGGGCTGGGAACCGGCGGCTGATTCGTCCTTGCTCAAAAAGGCGGTGGCGCTTTACTCCGAACTCTTTGGCAAATCCCCGGCCGTCAAGGTGATTCACGCCGGGCTGGAGTGCGGTATTTTCGCCGGAAAGCGGCCGGGACTTGACATGCTTTCGTTCGGCCCCACGATTCTGGACCCGCACAGCCCGTCGGAGAGGGTTGAAATCGACAGCGTGGAGCGTTTTTATCTTTTTCTCGGCGGACTGGTGTCCGCGCTGTAGCTCCCCGCTGTGTTTGGAAAATTTTGTATCGTCTGCGATTTTTGTAATATTGCGGCGCATTGTTTCATGAACCAGCAATGGGTATGGACATGCAAAAAATGCAAAAAACGGCAAATTCTTTTGTGAAATACTGGTTTTTCCCTTTATATGGTGGTAGATTAGTAGTATATGCCGGAATTTGGATTTGTTGCCGGAAGGATAAAAAGAGAGGTACGCGCATAAGATTGATCAAAGGAAAACAAACAGCATTTCATTGGCAAAATGTTGGGGTCCGAGGAATCGGGAGCTGACACGTTCGTAAAAGTTTACATTTAATACTACTGTTTATGAAAAAAATCAAAAGTTTCTGTTTGTTGGCCGCTTTGCTTCTGGGCTTCAGCGCGCCGCTCCATGCCGGAGAAGCCGACCTGGCGATTCCGGACCTCCACGATGCCACATTCCATATCCTCGGCATGCCGGTTTCCGCTTGGAACTTCTTGTTCTATGGCGCACTGGTGATTGCCGGCACGCTGATCTTCAGCTTGCTTCTTTTTTATCAGGTGAAACGGCTCCCCGTTCATGAGTCGATGCAGAGAGTGGCTTCCATTATTTACGCCACTTGCCGCACTTACCTGATTCAGCAGGGTAAATTCTTGCTGATGCTGTTTGCTTTGATTGCCGTTGTGCTTTGCATTTATTTCCTGGGGCTGGCCGGACAATCGATCGGTGTGGTCATTCAGGTGCTGTTCTACTCCGTGATCGGTATGGCGGGCTCCTATCTGGTGGCCTGGTATGGAATCCGGATGAATACCTACGCCAACTCGCGTACCGCGTTTGCCTCGCTCAGGGAGTATCCGTGGGACGTGGTCAGCATTCCGCTCAAGGCGGGGATGAGCGTGGGGCTTTTCCTGATTTCCCTCGAATTGGTCATCATGGTGGTCATTCTGCTCTTTGTTCCGCGTGATATCGTCGGAATCTGCTTCCTCGGATTCGCGATCGGTGAATCGCTCGGCGCCAGCGCCCTGCGTATCGCCGGCGGTATCTTCACCAAGATTGCCGACATCGGTTCCGACCTGATGAAGGTGGTGTTCAAGGTGAACGAAGACGATCCGCGTAACCCCGGCGTGATCGCCGACTGCACGGGCGACAACGCCGGTGACAGCGTCGGCCCGACCGCCGACGGGTTTGAAACCTATGGTGTGACCGGAGTGGCGCTGATTGCGTTTATCACGCTGGCGATCTCCGACACGAGCATTCAGGCGGCGCTGATCGTCTGGATCTTCAGCATGCGCTTCCTGATGGATTTCCTCTCCGGCTGCGCGTTCTTCATCAATCAGGGGATCTCCAAGCTGCTTTATGCGAAAAAGAAAGAGTTCGATTTTGAAACTCCGCTGATGCGCCTGATCGTGATTGCCGCGATTCTCTGCATCTCGGCGAGCTTCTTCATGAGCTATCTTTTGCTGAGCGATATGCAGCAGGACACCACGCTGTGGTGGAAGCTGTCGATCATCATCAGCTGCGGAACGCTCGCGGCGATGCTGATTCCGGAGTTCACCAAATATTTCACCAGCTCCAAGTCGCGTCACGTGAAAGAAATCGTTGTGGCTTCCCGCGAAGGCGGCCCCTCGCTCAATATTCTCTCCGGGCTTGTCGCCGGCTACTTCGGCGCGTTCTGGACGGGATTGCTGGTGGCGGGACTGATGACTGCGGCGTTCCTCACCGCACAGATGGGGCTGGACGTTGTGCTCGGAGCACATGCTTCGATTTTCGCCTTCGGTCTGGTCGCTTTCGGCTTCCTCTGCATGGGCCCGGTAACGATCGCGGTGGACAGCTATGGCCCCGTGACGGATAACGCCCAGTCGGTCTTTGAACTTTCCCGGATCGAAAGCATCCCCGGAATCAGCGAAGAGATCGAAAAAGAATTCGGTTTCAAGCCGGACTTCAAGAGCGGCAAGCACTTCCTTGAGGCAAACGATTCTGCTGGCAACACCTTTAAGGCGACGGCAAAACCGGTGCTGATCGGTACTGCGGTAGTCGGCGCGACAACGATGATCTTCTCCATCATTCTGCTGTTGGAGAAAGTCGATTTGCTGAAACTTTCGCTGACTGACGCCCCGGTTCTGCTCGGGTTGATTGTCGGCGGATCGGTGATTTTCTGGTTCAGCGGCGCTTCGATGCAGGCGGTGACGACCGGAGCGTATCGCGCGGTGGCGTTTATCAAGCGCACGTTTGACATCAACAAGAAAGAAGCCAGCATCGAGGACTCCAAGGCGGTTGTCCGTATCTGTACGCAGTATGCGCAGCGCGGGATGTGGAACATCTTCATCGCCCTGATCCTGCTTACGCTGGCCTTTGCGTTCATCGACCCGAACTTCTTCGTCGCGTATCTGGTTTCCATTGCTGTATTCGGCCTTTTCCAGGCGATCTACATGGCGAACGCCGGCGGAAGCTGGGACAACGCCAAAAAGATCGTGGAAGTCGAACTGCAGGAAAAGAACACCCCGCTGCACGAAGCGGTCGTGATTGGCGACACTGTTGGCGACCCGTTCAAAGATACCTCCTCGGTGTCGTTGAACCCGATCATCAAATTCTCGACCCTGTTCGGTTTGCTGGCGACGGAGATTTGTATTGAGATGAAGGCGGGCGAAGGTTCCGACTACTCGATCTATATCGCGATTCCGTTGCTGATCGTCGGATTGTTCTTCGTCTGGCGCTCGTTCTATCGGATGCGGATTCCGGATGCCGATGCCCGGCTCGTCTTCGGCGGCGGCGACGCGGCCAAAAAAGACTGATCGAAAAACGGTCATGCGAAACGGGTTCTTGATTTTCAGGAACCTGTTTTTTTGATTTTCATGGCAGATGGAACTCTGCGTTGCGGGGGAGGGCGATCAGGCGCTGGAAGTAGGGGTTTTGCTCTTTCCCCCAGAGGAGGTTGGATAGCTCGATTGACTTGGCGGCCGGGAACCCGTCCTTCACCACCTCGCGGAACAATTGCTCTCGCCCTTCTTCCGGCGACGGCGCAGACTTGCCTTCCAGGCGACGGAACAGATATGGGTCGCGCATCCAGCCGCGGGCACACATGATTCCACACGCTTCCGGCAATCCGGCGAGAAGTTCATTCGCGTCATCTGCCGTGTAGATGTCACCATTCAGAATGACGGGAACCGGGGAGGACAGCACCAGAGCCTGTTTCAAGCGCTCGGTACGTCCCTCCGCCGGACGATACAGCTCTTTCACGGTTCGGAAGTGGACGAAAAAAGCGTCGACGCAACCGCTTTGGGCGAGCTGCGGCAAAAAGCTCTCCTGTTCCGCCGGATCGCTCCAGCCGGTACGCAGTTTCACTGAGAGCGGCAAAGCGGGGATCGTCGCTTTGACCGTTTCCACCATGCGGAGCATCCCGGCCGGGTCGCGGAGTGCTCCGCCACCGGCGCCGCCGGAAGTGACTTGACGGCTGGGGCAGCCGAAATTTAAATTGAATGAGGTCACACCGAGTGCCGCAAACGCGGCGGCGCATTTCGCCACCGCTTCGGGATCGGTACCCATCAGTTGGACTGTTACCGGACACGAACCGGCAAACGGGGCGAGGAACGCATCCAGGATTTTCCATTTCGGCGCTCCGGTGGTGACTCGGAGGAAAGGAGTCATCCAGCGAGAAACCAGACCGATGGTGTTTGACGCGCGGGTCAGCGCGGGGGTCATCACGCCCTCCATCGGGCCCGGCCAGAATTCCACGTTGGTTGCTCCTTACAGCGCGCGCCCGAATGCGATCGCTTTTGCCGCGTTGACGGGGTTGGCGCGGAATTCTTCCGGCTCATGGCAATTGCCGTAATGTAGAAAACACGGCTCCGGTGCGCCGGAGTATTCCGCGCAGTTGCGCAATACGCTGTAGATGTTCTGGATTCCACTGTCTTTTTCATCGCCGCCGGAGGTGATGATTGCACCGAAACGAATTTGCGAGAGCATTGAATTCGGCTCCCCATCTTCGTATTTGACCAGGCAATAGAGGCGATCGATGAACGCCTTTGCCTGACTGGGCAGCGAAAAGAAATAAACCGGGCTGGCGATGATGACCGTGTCGTATTCCGGGAGTGTGGCGACAAGCTCGGTCATATCGTCTTTGAGAACGCACCGATACTCATCCAACTGTTGGCAGGCGTGACAGCCGATGCAGCCGACGGTGGAGCCTTTCAGCTTCGGCAGTTCGACGATGGTGACGTCGCATCCGGCTGCGCGAGCAGCTTCCGCTGCGGTGCGAGCGGCAAACGCGGATGTACCGGAAAGACGGGGGCCGGCGATGGCAAAGAGGATTTTTTTCTGCATTTTTTTTTCTCTTTTTTGGGTTACTTTCTGCGGGCGGGCAGGAAGAGCATTTTCCGAACATCATTGGGAAGGAGCCTGTCGATCTCCGCCGGGTGGTAAATAATGCGAAGCGCGTTGTTTTCGTCGACCCGGATCGATTTGATGATCGCGTCGAATTCCCGGTATTCTCTCTGTTTTTTGAATTCCGTAATGGCTTCTTGGCGCACTTTTTCCCGGATGGAGCTGGTGGCGGAGAAGGCTCCGGCTTGCAGGCGTGGAATTTCCAGCGTCAACTCGCTGCCGTCTTTTTCCACACGGAAACTCAAGTCAAGTACAATGGTTTTGCTGCCCAGAATCGGAATTTGGGTGTTGCAGGGAGCGATGACGTCAAATTGACCGTCCTCAAACCGGATGCTGACCGGCTTGGTGCGACCCTGCGGCGCACTTTCTCCTTTGAGCATGGACTGGAGCGACATGCCGTTGTCGAAACAGCGAACCAGAGAGGCGACTTCGGCAGGGGTGAGCACCAATTCGGATTCCGCCGTTCGGCCGCTTCTGATCTCTCCGATCAATCGCCCGACCAGCTTGGTCGCCAGCGTGTAATCCTCCTGACGGAGCGAGTCGACCGGGAACTCCGGCGCTTTGTCGAACAGGAGCGACGAAATCACCAGTATCGTTATAATGACAAGAAGAATCAGCCCCCCGACGACGCCGAGGAGAACCCATGGCCATTTCCGTTTTTTATTGTTGGTTTCCGCTCGTTTCATGATAAAAATTCCTTCCGTTTTTCCTCTATAGTACACTCGAACTTCTCCTCTTGCAACCGGTGGCGGCAAAAGTTCGCAAATAATGCGGAAAAGAACTGGCGCAAATAACGGATGGAGGCTATATTGTACTCTGCGGTCTGCCTCCGCCCAAAGGAATGGTTTTACGTTATCGTTATTTATAAGAAGGAGCTGAATCATGGATGCCTATCAGGAACTTTTGAACAAAACCGCCCCCGCCGAACAGGAGCAGCTTCTGCGGTTTTGGAACGAACTTTCCGCACCGGAAAAAGAAGAGCTTGCCGGACAAATCCGGGGAATCGATTTTTCCGAAATGGCGAAACTGATCCGTGATTATATTTTACAGAAGCCGAAGACGGAGATTCCGTCTGATCTCGGTCCGGCGCCTTACTTCGCGCTCAAGCCGCGCGATGCGGCGCAGGCGGCGCTTTATGCCAGAGCCGAACAGCGCGGCGTCGAGCTTCTCCGGGCCGGGAAGGTGAGCTGCCTGACTGTGGCGGGAGGACAGGGCACGCGGCTCGGATTCGACGGGCCGAAAGGGACTTACCCGATCGGGCCGGTATCCGGGCGTTCCCTGTTTGCATATTTTGCTCAATCGATCCGCCGCGCCGGGGACAAGTACGGCAAGCCGCTGACGTGGTATATCATGACCAGCTTACTCAACCGTGAGGCCACCGAGGCGTTTTTTAAAGAAAACAACTATTTCGGGCTTCCCGCGTCGCAGGTGTTTTTCTTCACACAGGGCACCATGCCCGCCTGTGGATACGATGGTAAGCTGTTGTTGGAAACGAAGTCCTCACTCTCGCTTTCCCCCGATGGGCACGGCGGTACGCTGCTTGCGTTGCGCAAGTCCGGCGCGCTCGACCGCATGGCGCAAGAAGGGGTGGAGTATCTCTCGTATTTCCAGGTGGATAATCCGCTGGTTCCGGTGGTCTCTCCGCTTTTCGCCGGTCTGCATGATTTGGAGAAATCCGAAATGTCCGCCATTATGTTGGCCAAGACCGGGCCGTTCGAGAAACTGGGTAACTTCTGCGTTACCCAGGGACGTCTGGAAATCATCGAATACAGCGACCTCCCGGCGGAGCTGGCCGAGAGCCGGAATCCTGACGGTTCGCTCCGCTTTATCGCCGGGAGCCCGGCGATCCATATGGTTTCCCGTGCCTTCATTGAAGAGTTGACCGCCGGCGGCAGCTTGAAACTGCCGTGGCATCGCGCCGACAAAAAGGTTCCCTATGTGAATGAAGTCGGGGAGCCGGTCAAGCCGGAATCGCCGAACGCGGTCAAACTTGAATCGTTTATTTTCGATGCGATGCCTCTGGCCAGCCGGACGATGGTGCTCGAGGGGGATCGCGCAAGTGTTTTTGCCCCCACCAAAAATCCGACCGGGGTTGATTCGGTGGAGAGCTGCCGCGAAATGCTCATCGAACGCGATGCGAAACGGCTCGAACAGGCCGGGGTCAAAGTTCCCCGCACCGCCGAAGGCAAGATCGATGCGAAGTTTGAACTTTCGCCGCTCGCGGTATTCGACGACGAAGACGCCGTCGCCTACGTGAAGGCGAAGGGGCTGACCGAAATCGCCCGCGGCGCGGAACTCTGCCTCGAATGATGGAGGTATGACCGTGAGGAGTTTTTTCCTGAACGACGAGCCGGCCGCTCCGGTCGAGCTTGATACGCAGGAGAGCGCCGCGTCGATGAACGCGATGCTCGGCCTCCTTACGGTCGTCACTCTGATTGTCGTTGCCGGGTTGACCATGCTTTATTCGGCCAGCTACGGCACGGCCGGGTATAAGTACTTCGGTAACCAGCTGGTCTGGGTGGCGATCGGTGCGGTTGGTGGATTGACCGCGTTTCTGGTCGGTTACCGACGGCTGGCGCTCTGGAGCCCCCTGCTGATGGTGGCGGTATTTGTGTTGCTGATTATCGCATTCTTTTCCCCGGCGATCAACGGGGCGAACCGGTGGATCAGCATTCCCGGATTGAGCATGCGACTGCAGCCGTCAGAGCTGGCGAAAATTGCGGTTGCGCTTTTCGTGGCGAAATATTGCTCGGAGAATATTCGTACGTTCAACAACTTGCGTGGCCGGCGCGGCATTCTCCCGCTGCTTGGAATTTCCGGAATTGTGATTTGCGGAATTCTTCTCGGACGCGATTTCGGGACCACCGCGTTGGTATTGGCCGTTGCTGTGGCGATTGCGGTGGTGGCGGGGGTGCGTTGGTTTTATCTTGTGGCTCCCGCGACGCTGGTGGCGTTGGCCGGGGTATATGTTTTCTTTTTCGACCCGGTGCGCCTGGCGCGGGTGACCACGTTTTTGCGTCCCGAAGAGACCAGCCAGGGGAGCGGTTATCAGCTCTGGACCTCGCTGCTCGCGTTCGGTTCCGGTGGCTGGACCGGCGTTGGATTTATGGAGAGCCGTCTCAAGCAGGATTATCTGCCGGAGCAGCATACGGACTTTATTCTGGCGATTGTCGGGGAAGAGTTGGGGCTGCTCGGGATGTTGGGCGTCTTGTTGCTCTACACGCTGTTCACCTGGTATGGATTGCGCATCAGCTTGTTTTCGCGTTCCCGGCTCGGTATGTTGCTTGGTTGTGGCCTCACATTGGGGATCACGCTTCAGGCGGTAATCAACATCGCGGTGGTGACCGGCTCGGTACCGACTAAAGGAATGCCCGCCGCTTTTATCAGCTACGGAGGCAGCAACATCATGGCGAGCTTGACCGCGGTGGGAATTCTCGCCGCGATTGCGTTTGACAACGTTTGCCCGAATTATAATATGCACTATTTGAACGAAATCCGTGTAAAACTGTCGTTTTTGCCCTGGTTTCGTCGGTACCGGAAAGACGAGGAGGCATGATGAAGCTGAATGCACTGGTGATCTCCTGCGGCGGAACCGGCGGCCATTTTTACCCCGGACTCTCGGTGGCGCGCGCGCTTCGGGAGAAGGGGGGGCGAACGCTCCTGCTGCTCTCCGGCGTCAATGCCGAAAAACAGAAGGCCATCGCCGAGGCGCACGGCGTCCCTGCGATTGCGTTGCCGCGTATGCCGTCTCCGCGTGGAATTCGTGCTGTTTTCAGTTTTTTAAGCGGCGCGTTGGGTGGTTTTCTGACATCTCGCCGGGAGTTGCGCAAATTCAAGCCGCAGGCGTTGCTGGGAATGGGCTCGTTCACCTCGCTTCCGCCGATCATGGCGGCACGATGGAACAAAATCCCGGTGTTTTTGCATGATGGCAATGCGCGAATCGGCAAGGCGAACCGCATGTTCAGCGACAAGGCCGGGCTGTTGGCCACCGCGTTTCCTCCTCGCAACCCGGACGGGTGCCGATGCGAGCAGCTGACGACAGGAATGCCGATCCGGCCGGAGCTGGAAAAAGCGTCGTCAATCACCCGGAATGAGGCGATTGCCGGATTGAACCGGGAATTCGGGGTCGGATTGGACGCGGAATTGCCGACGGTGTTGATTTTCGGCGGCAGCCAGGGCGCGTCGATTTTCAACCATGTTCTGCCCGGTGCGCTGGGGCGGCTTTCCGGGCGGCTGGAGTTTCAGGTGCTTCACCTGACCGGGCCGGGGAAGCTGAGTGAGGCGAAAAAAATTTACGGGGACTCGACTTTTCCGTTGTTGTTGCTGGAAAGCAGTGAAAAGATGGAGTTGTTTCTCGGTGCTGCGGATCTGGCGATTTCCCGTTCCGGCGGCAGTACGGTGGCGGAGCTGGCGCGTTTCGGATTGGCTTCGATTCTGATTCCATATCCATATGCGGCGGAGAACCACCAGTACGATAACGCGCTCTACCTCTCTGAACCTGGAGCGGCGGAGTTGCTCTTGAATGATGCGTGTACACCGGAACATGTGGAGGTGTTGCTGACCGGGCTCCTGGAGAATCCGGCGCAGTTGGCGCACCGCGGTGAACTGGCCGCCACTTTGGCGATGCCATTCGCGGCCGAACGGTTGTTGGAAGAGATTTCCAACCGTTTGCCTCCCGTGCCTTCGGAAGAATAGAAAATTGGAGACTGGATACGAAACCGTAGGAAAATCATGAGAAGAACCATTACAATCTGTCTGCTGGTCGCCATGATGACGACTTTCTTCCCCGCGCCGAAAGCAAACGCGATCGACCCGGTCACGCTGGCCATCCTCGCCCCCATCGCCATCAAGGTGGCGGAGAAAGGCGCGCCGTATATCATCCGCGCTGTATACAATACCGGCAAGGGCTTGATGAAAGTCGGCGAGGATATCTTTCACTTCTTTTATCTGCCGTACGGATTGGGATACATGTGTTTCGGTAATATGAAAGGCGGCATGAAATATGTGATCCGAGGCGGAATTGCGCCTTTGCAGTTGATCGTTCATGTTTTGTTGCTGCCGGTGTTGATGTGTGGTATCAGTCTCAACATTTGAGGTATCGCAATGGGGGAATCCCGCAGGGAACTGTTTCGGCGGCGACGCAATCTTGCGCCGCTTTTGCGCGAATGGTACGGTCGGGAGCGCGCCTCGGTTGAAATGACCGCATACACCGCGCCGGTGGTAAATGCCGGTGATGTGATGCGTGAGCTGTGTGAAAAATTGATTGACGGCGATGTGGCGCTGTTTATTTCTCTGAATTCAAAGTGGCGGGAGATTATTCCGGGGCAGATGGCGGCATTTGCCTCGCCGGCTCGCTTTGCGGATGGGGTTCTCTATCTTGAGGTGCGCCACAGCGCGCTGGTGCGTGAACTGACCCCTTCGCTGGATCTGTTCCTTGAGCGTATCGCGAAAGCGGTCGGTCCGGGAAAAGTGCGTGAAATCAAGCTGGTTCCCGCTGGCAGCATCAGCAGGGCCGGTGGAAAAAGGACGAAGACATGAAGAAGGCTTTCTTTCTCGACCGCGACGGCGTAATCAACGCGGAGGTCGAGTACCTGTACAAACCGGATGAAACCGTGATTCTCCCCGGTGTCGTTTCCGCGTTGCGGCGGTTGCGCGAGGCGGGGTTTCTGGCGATTGTGGTCACCAACCAGTCCGGCGTGGCGCGCGGCATGTACGGAGAGGCGGATGTGCACGCCGTGCATGAACGGATTCGGGAACTTCTCGCTGCCGAAGGCGCTTCGGTCGACGGCTTCTATCACTGTCCGCACCACCCAAAATTCAGTTCGCCGTGCGACTGTCGCAAACCGCAGCCGGGGATGTTGCTTGCCGCCTGCCGGGATTTCGATATTGACCCGGCCCGTTCCGCCATGGTGGGCGATCGCCTGAGCGACCTGGCTGCCGGGCGGGCCGCCGGTTGCCGTGCCTGTTATCTGGTGAAAACCGGTTACGGGTTGGAGACGATCCGAAAAGAGAATATCTCCGGCATCGATGTGGCGGAAGACTTGCCCGACGCGGTCGAGCAGTTTTTGAACTTGGAAGCGCTCTCGTCATGATGCGCCATTTGCGAACTGCGGGAATGCTGGCTGCTTTTGTGTGCGGTTATTTTTGCCCGTGGGCCTCTTCCTGGAGTTGGATGATCCGCTGGGTGATTGTGATTATGATGTTCCTGGTTTTTCTTCAGGTTCGCGTATCGTGGCACGCATTACAGTGGTCGCACCTGAAGATTCTGCTGGTGAACGTTGCGATCGGCGTGGGGGCATGGCTGCTGATTTTGCCGTTCGGATACTCCGAACTTGCACAGGCGGCATTTTTTACCGGGATCGCTCCGACCGCAACTGCCGCGGCAGTGATCGTCGGTTTGCTTGGCGGACGGATCGAGTACGCGGTGAGTGCGTTTCTGGTGACGAACTTCGGCATGTCGCTGTTGTTTCCGTTCTTGATTCCGGTGGTGATCGGGCAGGTTGCTCCGGGGGTGTTTGGCGAGGTGATCGGGAGTTTGCTGGTGGTGATCGGGATCCCGTTGGCAGCGGCGATTCCAGTTCGGCTGCTTTACCGGAAGGCGACGGAGATTCCCCGGAAGCTGAAGGATGTTTCGTTTTTTCTGTGGGTCGGTTCGATTTTTTTGATTATCGCGAATTCCTCGGATTTTTTGCGGTCGCAGAGTGATTTGTCCGGGTTGGTGTTGCTGGAAATCGCGCTTGTTTCGCTGGCGATTTGTATTTTCAATTTTTGCTGTGGCCGCTTTCTGGGAGGGAAGAGGTACCGACGGGAAGCCAGTCAGGTGCTTGGGCAGAAAAACACATCGCTGACGATTTTTCTCGCGCTGACCTATGCGAATCCGCTGGTTGCGCTCGGGCCGACATTTTATGTGATCTGGCACAACAGCTGGAACACGTACCAACTTCATATGCACGGTCGCCGCCGAAGCCGGAAACTCCGGCAGACGGCGGAGCACGGGGGATCGACAACGCCGGACGCATCATAAGGGATCGACATGGAACACATCTACGCATTGCTTCTGACATTCCTGGAAATGACCTTTATCTTCGTTGCGCTGGAGATGCTGTACAGCCAGCGTCGCGCCATCGGTACTACGTCGTTTTATATGGCGATCGGGCTTCTGCTGCTCTTTTCCCATCTGGTGAACGCGGCGGAAATCCGGGTGGTTTTATTTGGCTCCTACGATTTTGATGTAGGCAATGTGGTTATATTCATGCCGATTCTGGCTGCGCTTCTGATGGTCTACATCGCGGAGGGGACGCTGGCGGCTCAGCGGATGATTATCGGTGCTGCGGTGCTGTTCGGGTTATACCTTTACCTCGGGGAGTTGACCAGGTTGCAGTGTAATTGGTATGGTTTTTCGCTGACCGGCGGAACCGATGCGATCACGTTGGACAGCCTGATCGGCGGCAGTCGGAACTCCATGAATCTATTGGCGCTGTCGCATTTGTTCGACTTCCTCATGCTGCCGATCCTCTATACGCGATTGAAGAATATTGGAATCCCCCGTTTTTTCAGCATCGCTTGCGGCATGTTGGCGATGATTTTGCTCGGAGGAGCGCTCCGGCTGCTGGTCGGTTGGGTCTATGGCCTGCCGGTGGTGTTTCTCAACGGAAACTTGATCGCCGGAATGTTCGGCGGGGTTTGGCTGGCGCTGTTGCTTTGGCTCTATATCGCTAAAGTGGAAGGCGACATTCGCACCGGCAGCAAAAGCCCGCTGGATATTTTGTTCGCATTCGTCGGCAGCTACAGCCGTTCCAAGGAATTGGAAGAAAACTTGCGGGAATGGACCGGCCGTTACCGGCTGGTGTTGGAGAATGCCGGAGAGATGATTCTCATGCTGACGCAGGACGGACGGATCATTGACGCCAACTATTCCGCCGCCTGGCTGTTGGGCGAAGAGAAGCCGGATCAATTGAATAATCAGATGCTGTACCCTCGGATGCGGGTTCTCGATTCCAGCAGTTTCCAGCCGGGAGATGTCATTATCGGTCCGGTTCGTTTTCAATGCCGGCTTGATGAGGGGACGCCGCAGAGCAAATTGTTGAGCTGCTCCCTCTCGCCGTTGGAAATTCGCGGACAGTCGCTTCAGGTTCTGATCGGGCGGGATATTACCGAGGAAACCAGATTGGCGGAGGAGAAAGCGCGATTGGGTGAACAGCTGGTGCATTCGCAACGCATCGAAGCGATTGGACTCCTGGCGGGCGGGATCGCGCATGACTTCAACAACTACATTCATGCCATTCTCGGGCATGTCGATGTGATTACCTTTCTTCATCCGCCGGATAATCCCGATGTGCGGAATCATCTGGAAAAAATTTCGGTGATCGCCGAGCAGGCCGGGCATCTGACCAGCCAATTGCTCGGCTTCGCCCGCAAAGGGAAATATCAGGTGACCGACCTTGACTTACGGCAGGCGATCGACGACAGCCTCGGTTTGCTGGGGCCACAGAAGCAACGGGATCTTACCCTCGCCGTTGCGGTGTCACCGGATTTGCCGCCGGTGCACGCCGACCCGCTTCAGCTTCAGCAGGTGCTGCTCAACCTTCTGATTAACGCGGTGGATGCGGTGGAGCACAATGCCGGAGAACGGAAACTCACCATCGACGCCGGTTTGGCGATCACGTCCCCGATGCGCCCGGAACCTCCGTCGGAGCGGCGCGGCGTCAAGCCGGAAGATTACCTCTTCATCAGCATCTCCGACAACGGTTGCGGGATGGATGCCGAAACACAGAAGCGACTTTTCGAGCCCTTCTTCACCACCAAGCCGGTGGGAAAAGGAACCGGCATGGGGCTGGCGATGGTCTACGGCACAATCTCGAACCATCAGGGGTGGCTGCAAGTGAAGAGTTCTCCCGGCGAGGGAACGACATTTTATCTTTTTCTGCCGATGGGTGGTAAAACGAAGATCGAAGAGTCCGCGCCGTGATCCGGATTGTGGAAGAGCATCATCACGCCCTGGCGGAGTGGGCGCGTTACCGGCGGAGCTGCCCGATGGCTCCGGCTGTGTTGACATTCGATCATCATACCGACACGCTCTCCGCATTCGGTCGTTTTGCATCGGAAGAAACCGAGCGGTTGCGATTGGTCGAAGCCTTTGATTTTACGGACGACGCCTCGGTGGAGTGCGCGGTCGCCCGGCTGCGCCATGACGAGCACATTGATCTGGCACTGCGGGGAGGGGTGGTTTCCCGTGCGGTAATCATTGCACATGCCGATCGTCCCGGGTGCGCGAACGAGAATATTCAGGTGGTTTTTGACCGCGCCTGGCCGGAGATGCAGGAGCTGCTGAATGATTCCGCCCGGTTTGAGCCGTTGGCGTGCCGGGTGTTTGAGAGCGATTTTTTGGCGCATCGCCTGTTCGAGGCCGGATTCCTCCCGGAACCGGGCTTTATCTTCGACCTCGATCTCGACTATTTACTGACGCTTGAGGCGCTGACGCCGAATGACGATCGCCTTTTGCGTGAATTGTTGAATATGGCGGGATTGATTACGGTGTCGATGGAGCGCGACTGGGTGCGCCTTTTGCGCTTGTCGCCGGAAGTTACTTCCGATGCGCTTCTGGATCGTTTTCGGGCGATTGTGGCTCGTTCATGACACCGCATTCGTCGAGAGCCCGCTTCAGCTCCTCCAGATAGCTGTAACCGTAGCGGAGATCTGGCTCCATGTAGTTGCCTTCGCCCCATTCGTTCCAGGATTTCAGAAAGATCAGCTGATGTTGCGGTTTCTTCCGCGCGACGGCGCGGCAGACTTGGCGAACCGATTCCCCGAAATATCGGGGCAGGCAACGCACCCAGACCGAACCGCCGCGTCCGCTGCGGGGCGTGTGATCCCAATTCGGAATCAGCGAGGGATACATATTTTCCGCCTCGTCGCCCGGTCGCACAAAGTAACGAGCGATGTCGGCATAAGAAAGTACGCGCGGAAACCGCATCGCTCGACAGATATGCCGGAAGAAAAGGCGCTTCAACATGGGCCAATGTTTGCGGTATTCATTCATGCGAAGTGAGTTGACCCCGTCGAATCCCCATTCTGTATACTCCTTGATGTCCTTGTCCGCATTGGTGGATTGGGCGACAAAGTGAAAATCACCGATTCCATTTTCGGCGGCGAGCTTTCGCCAGCAGCGAATAAATTTCGTCACATCCGAGAACTTACGCGGACGGAAAACCATAAAAAGCGGTTTCCCGTCAACCCGGATGTAACGTGGGTCTTGAAATGCCCGCAGGCAGTAGTGGAAGTGGTCGATCATATCCTGTTCCCCGGGATATGTCTGCTCCACCAGCAGATCTTGTGTGTTGCTCCCGTCGGGATTCCAGTGTTTGCGTGCCCAGGATTCGTTGGCCCAACAGAGGCAGAACGGATAATCCGGTTCTCCAAGTCGCAGAATCTCCTGAAGTGGGCGCTCCAGCTCCATCTTTCCGTTGCCGAACCAGTAATGGTAGTAACAGAAACCTTCCACCCCATAGTTTTTCGCCATTTTCGCCTGCGCTTCCCGGACTTCCGGCAAGCGTAAATCGTAGTACCCGAGATCAGCGGGAACGCGCGGATGGTAATGACCAGGAAAGAGCTTTTTCGATTTTCCGATGTTGGTCCATTCGGTGAACCCTTTCCCATACCAACGGTCATTGCTGTCTGTCGGATGGAACTGAGGCAAATAAAACGCGATAACGCGAGGAGACATTCTTTGGGCTTTCTTCAGGATGATTTGTTTTTGTTATTGATATACTATACAACCAAATGACTTAAAAGACAAATTAGAGCGTTTTTTGCATAAAAAACGCCCGGCGGAGTTTTCCGTCGAGCGTTTGAGGTAATTGGCCGATGTCACGGTTTCAGCTTGAAGGCTTTGACCAGATCGGAGATCTGAGCATCGCTGATCGGCTTCATCCCGCCGAGGTTTTTGGCGCTGATGGTGGCTTTTGCGCTGTACTCGGCTACTTCCATCCGGTCGTAGGCTTCGAGCAGCGTGCGGCCGCAGGAGATCATGCAGTCGTTCTCGATCATGACGACCGGGTAACGCGGAGAAAGCGTGTCGGTGATCTTCTTCACATCGCGATAGTGCTCGCCAAACGGGAAGGAGGGCATTTCACGCAGCAGGATGTAGCTCTCGGGAATCACGCGCGGGTCGAAATCCTCATGCGCGACCATATAACCCATCAGGTTCGGCGGGTTGGCGATGATCAGCGAGTTGATTTCAGGCTGGGCATCGAAGATTGCGCGGAAAAGCCACGCCGCGCGGCTCGGTTTGCGGCCGGACTCGTAGCGCATGCCTTTGATCAGAACCATGTCTTCCGGTTGAATATTGCCACGGTCGACATTGCGCGGAGTGATCAGAATGCGCTCCTCATCCACACGGACGGCGAAGGTGCCTTCGGTGCTGGTGAAGAGCATCTGCTTGTAGGCGCGGCGGATCAAAAGCGCCATCTGGTAACGCAGTTCCATTTCGTCGCTTGAGCGGATTTCCGGGTCAAACGGACGGAAATCGATGTTGCGATCGAGTTCGCTGAATTCGATTTCGGTATCCGACAGGTAGTGCGGAGTGCCGAGTTGAGAAGCGCGCTGGATCAAGCGTGCGCAAAAATCGAGCGTTTCAAACCGTTGGAACGCTTCCTGAAGCGTCGTGCCAGCGGTGCATGCGCCGTGGTTTTCGAGCAAAATCGTCGAGTGTCCGGCGGAGAATGCCGCCGCAACGTTCTTGCCGAGCGCTTCGCTGCCCGGGACCTCATACGGCGCATAGCCGACGGTTCCGCAAATGAGCTTCGCGG
Organism: Victivallis vadensis; assembly: GCA_040393525.1. Lineage (GTDB taxonomy): Bacteria > Verrucomicrobiota > Lentisphaeria > Victivallales > Victivallaceae > Victivallis > Victivallis vadensis_A. The sequence continues at coordinate 209,812 of JBEBTY010000002.1, forward strand.
TGGGGTGAACGTTGGTATTCGGAATCTTGCCGGCGACGCTGAACGAAACCAGCGCGGGCGGATGAGCGTGGAGGATTCCCTTGATGTCCGGGCGCATCTTGTAGATGGCGCGGTGGAACGGGAATTCGCTTGACGGGCGATGACGCCCCTCGACCGAGCCATCCGGTTTCACGCAGACGATGTCCTCGCGGCGCAACGTGCCTTTGTCGACGCTGGCGGGGCTGATCCACATGTTGCCGTCGGAGTCGAGGATGGAGAGGTTGCCGCCACTGGTGGTGGTCATGCCGTAACCGTAGATGCGTTGCATGATATCAACGATCTGGTCGCGCGGATGTACGAAATTTGTCTTTGACATGGTTCGGATACTCTTTCAGAAATATAAATTTGGGGTATCGTATAATATACACCGTTTTTCGATTAAGACAAGGAAGCACCGGGTATTTTGCATCGTTGAAACAAGCAAGACACCGCATTGCGGACGGAATTCAGGAAAGGAGCGCCAAAAGGGGGAAATCGGTGGTGTTTTCGGCTGCTTTTAAAATTTGTATCGATTTTTTTGCATGCCGACCCCCGTGAAACGGTTGATTTATATTGAAAAACAGTTGAAGCTGTGCTATATTGGGCAGATGTACTTTTTCAAATGAGCTGATTGCGAAGCATGCTGCGACCTGTTTCGGGTCCTTCCGGCGATTCGAGCGCCTTGACCGGTGAAATACCGACCAACACGTCAGAATCCATCGAAGAATTCCCCCGGACGGCTTCCGAAAGGTGGTTTTATCGTCGGCTCGAATATTCCGGAAAAGCCCGGAGAACAGGATTTCTTTTATGCGCGACTTGAGGAACATTGCGATCATTGCCCACGTTGACCACGGCAAGACCACGTTGGTTGACCAGATCATGCGTCAGGCCAAAATTTTTCGCGACAACGAAGTTGTTGTTGATTGCTTTCTCGACAACAACGACTTGGAACGTGAGCGCGGAATTACGATTCTCGCCAAAAACATCAGCATCGAATACCGCGGCGTAAAGATCAACGTCATCGATACTCCGGGACACAGCGATTTCGGCGGACAAGTCGAGCGTGTGCTGAAGCTGGCGGACGGCGTGATCCTTTTGGTTGACTCGGCCGAGGGGCCGATGCCGCAGACCCGTTTCGTGCTGGATAAGGCGCTTGCGCTGAACCTGCGCCCAGTGGTGGTCATCAATAAAATCGACAAGCCGGACGCCCGCCCGGACGCGGTGCATTCCAAGGTGTTCGATCTCTTCTGTGAACTTAACGCCAACGATGAACAGCTTGAGTTCCCGTTGCTTTACGCCTCCGGTCGTGACGGCTGGGCGATCCGGAATCTGGATGACCCCCGGGAGACGATCTTCCCGTTGCTCGACGCGATCATTGAAAGCGTTCCCGCACCGAAAAAAGTGGATGGCCCGGTTCAGTGCCAGGTCGCCACGCTCGATTACTCCAACTTTGTCGGCCGGATCGGCATCGGGCGCGTCTATCGCGGCACTCTCGACATCCGCCGTCCGCTGGTGATTATCAAGCGCGACGGGACGCAGGAGCATACGCAGGTGAAACAGCTTTTCACCTTTGAGGGATTGGGGCGTAAGGAAACTGACGTTGTCGAATGCGGCGACCTTTGTGCGATTGTCGGAATTTCCGATATCGATATCTCTGACACCATCTGTGACCTGGAGCACCCGGAGGCGATGCCCGCTATTGCCATTGACGAACCGACCATTTCGATGATGTTTCGCGTCAATGACTCGCCGTTCTTCGGCAAAGAGGGAAAATACGTCGGCAGTCGCCAGTTGCGTGAACGGCTGTTCAAGGAAGTCGAGCGCGACGTGGCACTTCGGGTCGAAGATGTCAACGGGGAAGCCTTCAAGGTTTCCGGGCGCGGCGTGCTTCACCTTGCAGTGCTGATTGAAACGATGCGGCGCGAAGGGTACGAATTTGCCGTCTCCAAGCCGCAGGTCATCTGCAAGGTGATTGACGGAGTGAAGAACGAGCCGATCGAACGGCTCAGCGTCGATGTCCCCGGAGAATTTGCCGGTAAAATTATTGAAATGGTCGGCCAGCGTCGCGGAGAACTCATTCAAATGGAGTCCCGCGGCTTGCGTCAACTGGTGGAGTTTCATATTCCGACCCGCGGTTTGATCGGCCTTCGCAGCCGGGCGTTGACTGCGAGCCAGGGAGAAGCGATTGTTTCGCATCTGTTCGATCACTACGAGCCGTTTAAGGGGGCGATTCCTTCGCGTTCCAACGGCACTTTGGTCAGTATGGCGCAGGGCAAAGCGATTCCGTTTGCCATTGACGGGCTTCAACAGCGCGGCGAATTTTTCATCGATCCGGGCATGGACTGCTACGAGGGCATGATTGTGGGCGAACACTGTAAGGACGGTGATCTTGTTGTCAACGTGCAGCGTGCCAAGCAGTTGACCAATATGCGCGCCGCGGGGAGCGACCGCAATATGAAGATTGCTCCGGCGCGTAAAATGTCATTGGAACAGGCGCTCGAATACATCGAAGATGACGAGCTGGTTGAAGTGACTCCTGTCAATATCCGCCTGCGCAAACTCTTCCTCACGGAACTGGATCGCCGCCGGAACCGTTTCAAGACGGAAGATTGATTGCAGCACTGATCCGTACTGAAAGAGAAAAGGCATTACGAACAATCGCATTCAGGCGATGAATTCGTAATGCCTTTCTGTTGTCATACAGCAGGACAAGCGAGCTATGGTTGCTTGAGAGCGCTTGTAGTCAACGGGAATCAGATGATTGTTGACAAGCTCCCATCGAGGAGCTTTGTCGAATAATCTCGGAGTGTTATGTGAGAGGCCAAAACTTTAGCTGCGACTGCGCCGGCGCTTTCCCCCATTCTGAGACAGTCGCCGGTGACTCGGTAAGCCGCATGAGCACGGTGACTGCCGGAGATGCAGCGTCCGGCAGTCATCAAGTTCGTGAAATCCTTCACTAACAATGCGCGTAACGGAATGTCGAAACCGGGAAGATGGACGATCTCCTGTTCCTCATTCTCTGGATTATGGATGTCTACGCTATTGTGGACACGGCAGACGGTATCGCCAAAGCGGGTTTCGCGCACGATGTCTTCATCGGTCAATGTATAATCTCCGACGATTCGGCGTGTTTCTCTCACTCCGATTACAACAGGAAGTTCCAGCAGGTAAAGTTCTCCTAAAATATCATGCACTTTGGGGAAGATTTCATCAACAATGAACTTGGCTTGTTGACGTCCCTCCAGTGTCGCCGCAGTAAGGTCTTCGGCGTTAATGCCGCAACGACGATGGAGATGCGTCCATTGGATCATTGCCTCACCGGAACGCGGAAGACGAACTACCGCAGGGCAATTGTAAGGAACGTGTTTCAGGATTTCAGTTTCAGGAATTCGTTGTTTGAGAATTTCGTACCATTCGCTCGACCACCCTTTCGGATAGTTCTCCCGCAATCCTCCCACGCGGAACATCATGGTCATGGGTTGAAGGTTTCCGTTGGCGTCTCCGAGTACATATTTTGCCCCGGCGAGCGCGGCGACGTCTCCGTCTCCGGTGCAGTCAATGATGATGTCGGCAGTGATGACTCCCAGGCCGGACTTGTCGGCGACAACCACACCGCGAATTTGTTCCCCCGCTTTTACCACATCAATGATCTGAGAGTAGAGCATAAGGTTAACCTGGCTTTCCTGCAGAAAATGATCGAGAATCAGCGCCATCTGAGCTGGGTCGAAAGCGATTCCATCGTATCCTCCGAGCGCATTTCGAGTATTCAGTTTCTCAAGAAGCTCCCGGTTGAGTCCGTTGTGGTGAAGAGAGTCGAAGATCGGAGTGACCAGTCCGAGAGTCCATAAGCCTCCCGCCATGCCGAATCGCTCTACGAGCGTGACGCTTGCACCGTTACGTGCGGCAGAGACAGCGGCACCAAATCCTGCCGGACCCGCTCCTGCGATTAGAACGTCGCAATGGTGGCGGAGAGGGATGTTACGTGCGGCGAGTGAAATCGTTTCTTTTGTCATGATAAAGGCATCCTTATTTTTTTATGATTCAACAGTAATGTGCCAGAAACGCCGGGCGGGAGTTGAAGTTCTCCCGTGATTTCTCCTTGGTGCTCTTGACGGAAGTGGAAGTTAATGTAACCTTGCGGGTGAATCATTTTTCCTTGAATCTCCTTTAAGTCTCCAAGTAAGGGAGCGATCTCCAGTTTTTTTGCACCTGGGGCGACCGGACGAATTCCGGCAAGTGTCGCATAGAAATGAAAGAGTGCACTTGAGCTCCAACCATGACAGTCGGAACGGGTGTCGCCCGGATGTTCCGGTGTAGTGTGAAGCCCGAGTTTGGAAACGTTCTGGCACATATCTTGAAATCGCTCCTGAAAGCGATCGGCTCTGCGGAGCATCCGACAGCACTCGAAATAGTAATGTGAAAAGTAATAGCTTGCCTGCTCCAGTTTTTGCGTTGTTTCAAACAGGGCATTCTCTTGATCCAAACCGGAAAGGATGGCGAATATTTGTGCATGCTCTGAAAATACGTCATGCTCAAAGGTGTCGGCGTATAGATGTAACTCCTTTGCATGGAAGTGTTTTTTTACGGATGCTGCGGTTTTTGTCCATAGTGTTCTCCAGCGTTGTGCACAAAAATCATCTCCAAAGTACTCCTCTAACTCAATGGCAAGATTGAGAACGTAAAGATAGAGCAGATTGTTGACGCTTGAGATCGCTCCTTGTGTACCGCCTGGAGCTACTCCATGATGCCATGTGCAAGTCGCGTCGATATAGTTCCATCCTGGGGGAGAAGTCAATAGGCCCGTAACTGAATCACGATAACGCTCGTAAAAATCCAGTGTGGAACGTACTCCCGTTAAGTGTTGTTGGCAAAGGTTCGGTCCTTCTGCCGTCCACATTACTGCATCGTGTAGCATTGCGATATGAATTAAGCTGTAAGGCGGAATCGTCTGCCGCCCCCGAACAGGATAACTGGATGCGGTCAACCCTCGGAAATCACGGGAAGCGTCGAATAATTTCACCGCATTCCATGTCATTCGCGCGTCACCACAGGCGGCCAAAATCATCAAGCTCTCGATCCGTGCATCTCCGATGTACATCAGTTGCTCATAATAAGGACAATCCATCAGACAATCGTGTGTACAGAGTGAGAGTGTTCGCTTCATCAGCTGTTCCATTTCGGAGAAGCGATCCGGGGTTGCAGAGAAAACACTTTTGAAATCCAGCGGATAGCCGGTTCGACGGAAGTGAATGGAGCGCAATTCAAGAGGTGTTTCACCCGCTTTCAACCGCAACAGTAGGAAACGTCCGCAACGCCAATAAATAGGCGTTCCCGATTGGAATTCTCCGCTGGTATGGAAGATGTCACCATGTGGCTGTCGCCAATGCTGATCGAGGTACTTGCCGCATTCTGATTTCTTCCCGGTGGAATCTTGATAAAGGGTTTCAACGAATTCCGCACTGACGCATCCGCCTTCGCCTTTCGCGCAAAGTTCGTAATAAAACGCGTGATAATCATGGAAATCGATCAGCAGGAAGCAATCTGAATGGGGAGGTACAATCATATCCTTCCATTGGGAAAAACGTGGATGGGCATCGCAAATTTCTGCAGAAAAAGAAAAATCCTGGAAAGGAATCCGGGCAATCTCCCCAGCTCCGGTCAGCACCACTTTCATTTGCGAAACATCGAGAGGTTCGTCGATTAATTGTGGCAGATCGGAGGCTTCGAGATAGAGAGCTTTGCTGTAATGAAGCGCACGCTCTGTGGTGAATACCGGCGATGTCCGTTCCGCTTTTTGCCAATCGCAATGACCGTATTGGGAGAGGTCAAATATATTGATTGCGCCGGTTGCCGTCAGGTGCGGATCATCCGCTTTCAGCTCAAACGTGATCCCTTTGGCGGAAGCGTATTCCCATGGGGCAATACCGGTGGAGAGTACTGTTTCAAACTCGGCTTCAGCGGCAAGCACGAAGCCGGGAAGACCCGCATCCATGACTCCCCATGGGGCGCGTTCTTTCAACGCCCAAGCTCGTGCCATCAGAGTGTGTTCTCCTGCTGAGAGCGAGAGCTCATGGGAAAAGAAACGGTGATGCTTCGGATCGGAGCGGAAAGGCCCGCGCTCGATCATCTTGCCGTCCCAAAAAATCTCCCCGCCTTCATTGAAAGAAACATGAATCCGGAGGCGTGCGGGAGTGGGCAACCGGAAGCGCAATCGAAAGAAGACACATTCTTCGTCAAAATTCAACCATTTCCCCTGCCATCCAGAGTGATCTCCATAAGGGACTTCTCCAAGCGGCAGGGCGAAAAACGGTGCACTGCTGTTGTTAATTCTCATTCTTCTAAAACCTCCGGCAATATCAATTCTCCAAATTGTCGGGTATCGCGTTCGCGGCCGATACCGGCACTCCATTGCAGAAATCCGAGCCTGCCGTTGCCGTCATTTTGGTTGACCAGCAATGAAAATCCCAGTTTCGTTTTGGGCTTGAAGATCAGTTGCGGATGAATTGCTTCGGCCGCAATGGCGATTTCGTATCGGGTCTCGTCGTCGTGCCGGGTGATGTTGCATCGGATGCCTTCCGGGTTTTCTCCTACTTTATACGCAGGCACGATATCTGCGGCGGGGAGGATCGTGTGGCGGTAAGTTGCCATCCCGTCATTCAGCAACGCGAAGCTGAATTGGACGGATGGAATCTGTCGGTTGCCGTCTTCCAGGTCGATGTCGATTTGTACACTGTCACCTTGCCAGGCATCACGGGCATTGGAACCGGGATGATGTAATTTGTCGCGTACCTTCACGCCGAGGTAAAGAGTTCGCCGGTCAGCGGCTACGGCAAATGAGGCGTTGAATTGGGGCGTTGCTTTACCGGGAAGCATTGTGTGGTCGGATACGTCCTGAAACGTTTCCGGCAAAAATCCGGTCAATTCACCATCCCATTTGGGTTTTGTTGCTGAGGCGTTGACCTTGTACAGTTGGCGGTTGATGGGCTGTTCTCCGTGCAATCGGATGAAAGTCGGAGAATCCAACTCGAATTGTCCGATGGTGTGATGCAAATAGAAGTGGAACTCTATTGCCACCACATTTTCCGGACAGATCCATTCCCGGCGAAATTCAGTCGGTTGCTCCGAGAGTTTTTCCGACAGCAGGTTGTGAGTAAGCACATCGGCTTTTCCCGTCCGATCGATTCCAACTGCCATTACCCGCAAGATTCCGGTTCCGCCTGCGCGAAAATTCAACATGTAGCGCATGCCGGGGACTACTCCAATGCGTTTGCGATGAGTTAATGCCCCGACGGCATCATCAACATCGATTTCCAGAAGAGCGTTCTTTGAGACGAATTCTGTTTTGCCTTTTCCCCAATGTCGCCAATGCTCAGTCGAAAGTGTGGGGAATAGTTGTGTGCCGGGGGCGTGCGTTTCAACAATATATTCACAGTATCGTGTCATTGGGAGTGTGCGGTTAGCGAATTCCAACTCTCCTGTGATTTGCAACGTCACTACAGAGTTGAGCAGTTCAGCTCCGAGCGGCATGGTGATCTTTCGTCGTTCGCCTCCCGTCATCTGAATCTTTTTTTCGATGCCATCGGAGCGGTGAAGAAGGAGGTGAGCATTTCTGACTCCCTTCGGAATGGAAATTTCCACCGAAATAGGTTCTCCCGGGCGTAGAGATTCTGCTCCAACGGTCAATTCCAGTTTTGCCAGCTCCTTGAGGGCGGCAACATCGACTCCAGTCAACATTACCGGATCTGCACCGATTTCGAGCTTAATGATTCGGTTGGGAGCCGGAAGGGTACACGAGTTGTCCATCAGATCAATCTGACGATATTCTTCGGTCAGGGCAGGGAGCATGACAGTTTCCAATTTGGAACCGCTATTGCAGAGTACGACCAAAAAATCTCCGCCGTTCTGTTCCACTCGCAGGGGGGAGTCATAACGATAGATGAAAAGCTCCAATGATCCGGAGAGACGGTTGTAAGAATCAAATTTTGCTCCAGCAGTACGATTGAGCAGAGTTTTCAAGACGGAAAAGGTGAATTTCGGCGTTTCATCCGGCCCGACGATCCCCCATTTACGCCATGTCCCTCCGAGTAGTACAAAATTGTAGATACGCTGAATTCCTTGTGCGTTCGCATAGAAAAAGTTGCGCAGCATGTTGCGTGCAGCGCTGAGCCGGGACGCATCATCGATTTGTCCGAGGGGATTTTGCGGATCTTCCTTATGGGTTTCGTTATCGATCAGCGGTGCATGCGGCGCATATTTTTTGAGAAGGCGCAGACTTTTTTCGATGCGCAGGTCGCTCATATAGTGATCGGCATGAATGTCCACGTAATCGGCAATCCCGAGTTCAAACAGTCGATGGCTGAAATCATCCTGCCGCGGCCAGACCGTTTCGGCGACTATTTTTGCTTCCGGTCGGACCTGTTTGATTGCACGAGATGCTTCGCGGACCAGTTCAACATACTGTTCGGCTGTTCCATGCGGCCAGAAGAGGGATTGCTCGGAGACCTCATTCCAAATTTCAAACTCTTCAACCGTGTCGCCGTAACGTTGTGCGACTAGAGCGCAGTAAGTACGCCAGGCGGACATGTCCGGCGGCGGGGCAAAATAATGTTCCGAAACATGTTGGTAAGCTGCATTGGGGAAATGACGGTCAAGCAACCACCGGGGGGTGCCGAGTAAGGTGAGCTGAACTTGAATGTTATTGCGCTTCTGGTACTCGATCATCTTGTCCCAGATCTCCCAATGATATTCCTGCTCTTTCGGTTCGACGAAATGCCAATTGAGGGAGTGTAGTCGCTCATGGCGGATCTGAAGTGCTTTCTGCCATCGGGCGTAGGTTTCAAATCCCCGGAGAAAGGTGTTATAGTCATTTTTGTCCGGGACAAAATAGAGAGGGATGGATAGTCCACTCAACCCGATGAAACTTGCTTCTACTTCTTCGGCATTCAACGGTTCGATTCGGCGGACTCCGGCGATGCGTGTTTCCGCCAATTGTGTGCCGTTCTCCAGAAAGGCGCGTATCCGGAAGTGACCGCTTCTTCCTTTGGGAACAGCAACCGCAGTACGGATGAAACCATCTTGATCCGGAGAAAGATCGAGCTCGTGTACCGCAGTATCGTTTCCCAGATAATCGACAAAGGCAATCCGTGTCTTGAAAGAGCGGTTCGGTTCAAGGTTGTGAAACTCGACTCCTGCCATTGCCGGATCATCGACCTGATATACGGAGGAGGTTAGAAAATTTTCGTGCTCACGGAATTCTGCATGCGGTGTGGGTCGTCGATCCTCTTCGATTGTTTCCAGTTTCAGATAATCGAAGTGAAAAACACGTCCGTAAGTGTTTCCGCTTGTCTCGGCAAGCTCCAGAATGTTTTCTCCTGGTTTCACAGGGAAAGCCAGTTTCACGACCAATGGCTCTTTTTGTTTTTCCAAAAAGCGTTCGAGATCGTTCGGTACAGCTTGACACGTTACTCTTTTCCCCGGAGCCTCTACACGAATTCCGGGCAAGGCCCAGTTTCCGGAGTCAATATCCATGTTTTCATTTGGAGTCAGGCGATGGGAACGAAAATCTCGGTCTGCGGCATAAACAATTCGGAACTCCAGTTCCCGAAATCCTGCTTCTCGTTCTTCCCACAGTAAACGCAGTTTGCGGACCGGAGTGCGATTCCCTGCTGTTCCGCCAGTTAACCCCGGTGGAATCGCCACGGGGGTTTGCATGCCTGACGTGGTGATGCGATAGGTGAATGTTTCTGATGCGATGTCATATGCCGATGAATTCAAAAGTTCCTGAGATGTTTGAAATTCACGGCTGGAATACTGCATGAACTCTCTACCTGAGCCATCAGGCACACCGAGTTGCCATACCGGTGTTGCGCTCAACGTTGCAATCGAGAGAAATGCAGCAGAAAAAAGATGCTTCATAAACATGTCCATCAGGCTCCCCAACCGAGATAGCTCCAACCGCTTCCGGTTCCGTTGAATTCAACACTGGTTCCGTGCGGGTCGTATTCGGAGCGTACTTTTACTCCGCTGACATGCAAGTCGAACCAGAGCGTGTTGACCGTGCGGTCATGCCGCCCCGCAGGGCAACCATAGCCGGCGTTAGTGTAGTTGGAGTTCCATGCGGGAGCGATTCGGAAGTAGCCGTGCTCCATGTCAGGAAAGTTTGAACTGACTGCCCAAGAGTCGGTTATTGCAATTTTCTGGGAACTTTTTCGCAGCGAACTGAGCTTTTGGGTTTTGTTGTCCGAGAAACAATGGTTGTTGATGCCGTAATGAGAGCTGTATTGCCACCAGGTCGCACTGGAAAAATTTCCCTGTTGGCTGGGGCATCGTAATTGCGTCGCAGTTATGTAGCGATGATCGACCATGGTTTGCGTCCAGAGGATTGCTGGCGATACCGAAGTGTCCATCGCCAACGGGATATTGCCGTCGAAATCGTTGACGTAAAGCGCGAGTGAGCTGCCTATTTGCTTCAAATTACTCACGCAATCGATTGCTTGCGCTCTGTTACGTGCCTTATTAAGCGCTGGAAGTAGCATTGCTGCCAGGATTGCAATGATAGCAATTACAACCAGTAATTCAATTAATGTAAAAAAATGTTTATTCCTCATTGTTGTTTCCTCCCTTTTGCCTGATTGTTTCATTTTGTCCGTCATTTGTCATTTCTAACTAAACGTTTCATTTGACTATATTATGATGCAATGGAATGCAAAAGTCAAGGAAGGAATTCAAGAAAAATATGATTTTCTGGCGGCAAGCGGGAAAAATGAGAAAGAATGAAAAAGTAGCTTGACATTTTCAATGTGACTTGGTATACTAAATGGGGGATGAATCGTTTAATTTTGAGATGTGGAACGCGATGAAACGGAATGTTAAAACTCGTCCGGTTACATTGAAAGCAATTGCCTCCGCGGTCAACTGCTCGGTTGCCGCGGCTTCGACCGTATTGAATGGCTCCAAGGGGAATACGGCGGTCGGTGATGAAATGCGGCGAAGGATTCAGGAAACCGCCGAGGCGATGGGGTATCGTCCGAATTTTGCCAGCCGGATTCTGAAGACGCGCCGCTCCAATACGCTGGGTATCTATGTGGAGCCGGTTCTGTGGCGGGGGATCGGCTACAGCTACGAAATGGAAATTCTGCGGGGAATCGAAACGGCTGCGCGGTTGCGCGGTTACGATCTTCTTTTGCTGAATATGAATGCACAGGTATTGCCGCGAATTTGCGGGGATTATCTGGCCGAATCCCGGATTGACGGAATCATTTTGCTTCATGCCGATTCCGATGCGGTCTGGGTAGACGAGTTGATCGATTCCGGCCACCCGGTTGTGGCGATCGACTGTTGCAGCGAAAAGGCGAAACTGAACCGTGTTGTATTCGATAACGATGCCGCCGTCACGCTGGCCGTCAAGACCCTTGCCGATTTGGGGCATCGTCGGATCGGTTTTGCCGGATGTTGCGCCGACGCCGGATTGGCGGAAGATATTTTTCGGGAAACCTGCTTCCGTCGCGCCTTGCGGCGATTCGAGCTTGACGAAGAGGATGAGTTGGTGTTCAATCACAATCGTTGCCTTCCGCCGATTTCCGTACAGAGCGAGTTCTGCCAATTGGAGGGTGTCGCGGCGTTGCGTTATTTCGCCGCCATGCCGCAGCGGCCGAGCGCAATTGTCGCTTACAATTCTCTGGTGGGGGCTGCGATTCTTTATGAGGCTCAAAAACAGCGGATTCGGATTCCACAGGACTTCAGCCTGATCGGATTTGACGACAATTCCTACTTCGATCTGATGCTGCCCGGATTGACTGTGATCGACCACGGATTGCCCGAAATGGGTACAGCAGGCGGAGAACTTCTGATGGATCTGATTGAAATGAAAATTGAAACTCCCATTGTTCGGGTCTTCCCGCCGAAATTGATCCGTCGCGACAGCATCCGGCAAATTCTTTGAATCGCAATCGCTCCAATCCATGAGAATCTCTGATCCGAATGGATTGACAAAACACGAATGCTGCATTACCTTATGTAGTTATGTGTTTGCTCTACAATAGGAGGATTGTTTCATCCATGAAGCTCTTGGGATTGCTTCTGCTATTTTTCGCTGTCGGTGTGCTTTTGCTTATGACCGGTTGTTTTTCCACGGTATCCCCGGTTTCTCCGCCGGAACCGCCGAAAGATCCGGGAACTCCGACGCATATCATACCTGCGCCCGACCAACCCGCAATACCGGTTCCCGAGTCGGAACCGGAGGTGAAGCCCGGGCAAATTGTGCCGGATCCGCCGGTGGAGCCGAAGTCGGAGCCTGTGGTTGCGCACCCTTTGCCTCCGGTTGTCCCGATTCCGGACTCTCCCGCGACAGCAACTCCGCAAACACCCCTGACAAAGGCGGACCCGCTGGTTCATATCACTGCTTCCACCGATCTGCCGCTGGGCATCATCGGGGAATCTGAGGTGATTCACCTGCCGGGCTTCTCTGTCCCTTTTGAGGCGCGCGTCGACACCGGGGCGACGACCAGCTCGATTGAGGCGACTGATGTGAGCTCGTTTGAGCGTGATGGGCGAAAGTGGGTGCGTTTTCGCGTCCTTTCCCGCTCCGGCGCGGAAGAGAAAACCTATGAGTTGCCGGTCGCGCGGACGGTGCGGATTAAGCAACATGCTGGATCAGAGTCGCTTTTGCGGATTTCGGTTCTGCTGACGTTCCGGATCGGGCATTTGACGCTTGAGCGCGAATTCACGCTTACCGACCGGAGCCATTTCGAGTATCCGGTTCTGATCGGACGCAATATCATTTCCGGCCTCGCCGCGGTGGATCCCTCCCGGCGCAACGTGTTGTAAGGACGATCTTATGTCAAATTCTCTTCCTGTGCTGCATCCCCGCCGGATGCTTTATATTCTGGTTGTGCTGTTGTGCTTGTCCGCAGTGGCGATCATGTTTATCAAGATCTACTTTTACGGCTTCAGCCTGAACGACCAGAACTCGTTTTATTATCAGGTTGACAGCTGGATTTCGTTTGAACCGGAGGCGGAACAGGCGGCTCGTTTTTCGCTGACGGCTCCGAGCGCATCTTCCGGATTTGTGTTCGGGCTTGATTTGGCGGCATCGGATGCTTTTCGAGTTCAGGAAATTGATGGTCGCCGCCGTATGGTTCTGACGCTTCCGGCTCCGGTGGAGCAGCAGAAGGCCTCTTGCCGTTTTCGTGTGGTTCCGGCCAGTTCCACGCCGGCAGCGGAACCGCCGCCGGAAAAGGTTGTCCCTCCGATGATTTCAGACGCTTCCCGCGCTGTGGTGAATGCGGTTCTTGAAAAAATAGATCCGGAAAAGGCACTGACGCCAGATCGTTTGACCCCCGTGCTTCTGCGGGAACTTGGCACCTTACCGCGGCAGGAGCGGCAGATGCTTGTTCCCAATGCCCCGATTGGGGAAGAAACCGCGTATGCCGCGACCATGATTCTTCAATCCCGTGGAATTCCTGCCCGAATCGTGCGTGGGATTCAATTGGATGAAAAACGCAGTGCCCAGCAGCCGGAACTTTGCCTTGACGTCTGGTTCCACAATGACTGGCACATCTATCGCCCGGCGACCGGAGAAAAAGACCTTCCGGCGGGATTCCTGATTCTGCAGCGTGGTGACCGGTCATTGTACGAGGCTTCCGGCGTGAAGCGTTCGTCGATTCTGTTTACCGTGACGCGGGTTCCCGCCGGGGCGGATCAACTCAACCGAATTCGTGCGCAGATGATTGGCGACCGAGAGCTGTACGGATTTTCCATGTTCTCCCTCCCGGCGTCGCAGCAGAATATGTTTCAGCATCTTGCGCTGCTGCCGCTGGCGATTCTTCTGATTGTACTGCTCCGCAATGTGATTGGAATTCCGACGATGGGAACGTTTATGCCGGTGCTGATTGCGATGGCATTTCTGGAGATGGAGCTATTGCCCGGGTTGATTAACTTCGCTTTGATCCTGACGGTGGGGCTGGCGATCCGTTCTTGGCTGTCGCGGCTCAATCTGCTGATGGTTCCGCGTATTTCGGCAGTGGTGGTAGTGGTGATTCTGTTGATGCAGCTGATCAGCATGGCGGCTAATTTCTTCAAGTTGCCGGCGTTGTTGGAGGCGACGATCTTTCCGATCGTCATCATTGCATGGACCATCGAGCGTGCCTCGACTACCTGGGAAGAAGATGGCGCGAAAAACACATTGAAATTGCTGGTTGCCAGCACCGGAGCGGCGGCGGTCTGCTATTTTGTTCTCTCCAACTCTGCGCTTCAGCATTTGCTCTATACGTTTGCGGAGCTGAATCTGGTGATTCTCGGAATCATTCTCCTGCTGGGAACCTATACCGGATATCGGGTGATGGAGTTGATCCGTTTTCAGCCGCTGGTGAAAGACAAATGAAATTGCCGCAACTGACATTGCCGCGCTTCACGTCGCCGGAGAATTTGCGCAAAGCCGGGGTGCTTGGTATGAACCAGCGCAATCATGGCTATATCATGCGCTATAACCGCCGCGCGGATTACCCCGATGTGGACGACAAACTGCGTACGAAAACACTGGCGCAGAAATTCGGCGTCGCCACGGCGGGATTGATCGGGAGCATCCACTATCAGCACGAAGTGAAACATTTTTGCGATCTGGTGGAGAGCGTTCCTGATTTTGTGATCAAGCCCGGGCATGGCAGCGGCGGGCGCGGAATTCTGGTGATTAAAAGTCATGACGGAGTGAACTTCCACAAGGCGAATGGCGAAATTTGCAATTTTGCTTTTATCTACGAGCACATTTCCAACATTCTCTCCGGGCTTTACAGTCTGGGGGGGCAGGTGGATTACGCCCTGTTCGAGCGGTGTATCGACTTTTCGGATATCTACAGCCGCTTCAGTTTTCAGGGGGTGCCGGATGTCCGGTTGATTGTATTTCGCGGCTATCCGGTGATGTCGATGATCCGGCTGGCCACGCGGGAATCGGACGGGCGCGCGAATTTGCATCAGGGTGCGGTCGGGGTCGGCTTGAGCATTCGGGACGGGCGGCCCCTGTTTGCCGCCTCGCACAACCGGGAGATCACGCATCACCCGGATACCGGCGCCGCGTTGTCGGAATTGGTTGTTCCGGATTGGGACGTGCATCTGGAGCTGGCGGCTCGCTGTGCCGAAATGACCGCGCTCGGTTACTTCGGCGCGGATATTGCGACTGACCGGATGCTCGGCCCACTGTTGTTGGAACTCAATGCGCGCCCCGGATTGGCGATTCAAATTGCCAACGGGCACGGGTTGCTGTGCCGGTTGGAGCTGATCGAATCTCTACCGAAGGGCGCAAACCCGACTCGCGCCGAAAAAGTCGCTTTCGTGCGCGAGCACTTCATCTGACCGGTTATTGGCGATAATCGCCTTGCCAGTTGATCTTATGATCGACGAACTTCCATCCCGGCGTTTCCATATTAGCTTGGAAGGCGTAGAAATTATTGAACTTTCTTGCTTCCACGTGGCCGTCGAACATCATGACGTTGACCTGGCTGCCGTGTCTGGCGTATGGATGTCCTTGCCCGCCGCCGGAACTGTAGGCATTGACCATCGCGTATGGCGATTGTTCCGGGTTGGCACTGCTGGTGGTTTCCACGGAATCCATGAAAAAGAACAGTTGCGATGGATTGGCGATGAAGCCGACTTTGTTGGTTTTTCCGCAGTTACGCCCGAGATTGGCGGGCCAGTTGTAAATGTTATGATTTACATGCTCGTTATATCCCCAACTCGGACGGTATGCGGCCGACCAGTCTTTGGGATTGCGCACGTTGGTGGTTTCGGGGCAACCGAAGAATAAACAGGTTGACGACATATAACCGGCATCATAAAGCAAAAAATGCCAGTGCATAAAGGCATAGCTTTGGTTGATGTCAGATGATTTCGCCTTGTAGTTTACTTTGATCGGGACGATATGGTCATCGAAATCAGCGCTGTATTGCGCCACGGTCAGCCCGAGCTGTTTCTGGCCGTTGATACAGGAGGTTTGCCGCGCCTTTCCCCGTGCCTGATTCAGGGCGGGGAGAAGCATGGCGGCGAGGATCGCGATGATCGCGATCACAACGAGAAGTTCAATCAACGTAAAATTGGTTCTGCGCATGGTGAATTTGCCCTTTCTATTTTAATTCGAGGCAGTTGAATACACTGTGATCTTTGTTTCCGGCAATGCCGTCGCCCCAGGCGAGGAAGCCGTCACGGCCTTTGCCGGAATTACTGTCAACAAGCAGGGTGAATCCAATTTTCGCCCCCGGAGAGAGAGTCAGCTGTGCTTCTTTGGCATCAAGATCCAACACATAGAGCCAGTAGTTGTTCTTGAGCGGCAGAAAACGGAGGCGCGAGGCCTTGTACAGTCCGACCGGATTTCCGCGATGACCGTAGATGGTGCATGTATTTCCGGTTTTGGCGGCAGTGATTTCGTTCCAATAACGTTTTTGTGGAGGAAGGCCGTTTGCGCCGCGTTGTTGAAACGCGAGCTGGAGGCTGTCGCCGCGCCACGCTTCGACAGCTGCATAGGGTTGGTGGAACGATTCGTCTTTCACCAGAACTTGAATTTGAAGCGTATCAGCAGTATAGAAGGCGCGGAAACGAGCCTCAATGTTTGGCTCGATCTCTCCTCCCTGCCATGAGCGCCAGTTCTCGCCTGCGCTGAAGTCGATCCAATCCTTGGCGGAAAGCAATGTCGTGAGGTCGAGTTTTTCGCTCTCCGGGGTTGCCGCTTGAACTGGAGCCGTATCCATCTTCCAAGGACGGATTGAGAATGACAGTGGCAGAGCGTTTCGATTGCGATCGACGAGGCGGAGCTGGCGCCATTGGCCGCGCTTGACCATGGGATCAAATTCTACCCGGAAGGAGTACTCGATGGTTTCATCCGGCGCAAGAGTGTACTCCTGATCGGGCGCTTCTAAAATTCGGGTTCCCTCAGGAAGCTCAAGCGCAGGCCGAACCTTTTGCGGTTCGGCGGAAAGATTGGTCAGCCCGACCGTGAATTTCGCGTCTTCGTATTGACGGAGATTGTAGCCGAATGCGTCATACGTCATCTGTGAAACATCGAGATGCGAGCGGAATACCACCGGCGGAGTCATGCGCGGCTCCCGCTTGAAATCGCGCGCCAATTGATGGTATTTCATCGCTAATGTGTTGGTTCTGAGCAGTGGCCGAAGGGCGGCCTCTTTTTGATGAAGGTAAATGACGCCATCAGCGCAGTCAACTTTTCCGTTGCGAATCGGGAGAGTACGCCCGTCGATGCCGGTAGCGCGGAACGTAATCTGTCGCGGTAAAGTTAAGGAGTGTTTTTTCTTCTCCCAGGTTGGAACATAGATGGCGACGACGGCATCGGTTCCATCCGAAAAGATGCGGGCGCGTGTCGCGACGGTTCCGGGCAGGTCGCCGATGTATTCTTTATTGCCGAGCACCTTGGCGGCGTGCGTGTAGGCGGCCATGGAACGCATCGGAGTATGATTGGCGTCCATCATTCCGAAATTTTTCAACCCCTCCTGATAGTATTTATACTCGAATGCAAAGTACCGTTCTACACCGAGAGCTTTGAATTCAAATGCTTTGCCGACAATTTCCGCCGCACTGAAGATGTCTTGTGAGCGAATGGCGCGGTCGCCGCCGAGTGTCCACGGAGTTCCGCATTCGGTGATCCAGATCGGGATTCCGGCACGCGGATGTTTCAGCGCCAGTTCGCGCTCGCGCAATCCGCCGATGGTCGGTTCCATGGAGCTGACTCCGGCGTAGGTGTGATAACTCATCACATCGACCGTTTCGAGCATTCCATTCATCAGATACGCATCCTGCATGGCGGTTCCGGGCCACGGATGGGCGAAGACGCCGCCGACAACGACGGTGTCGCTCTTCTTTTCGCTCAAAATCCGAGAAATGGCCTTGGTGAAACTGCTGATTTGATCAGGGAACGGATAGGTTTTCAAATCCGGCTCGTTCCACACTTCAAGAGCCTTGAGGGTACCGCTCCAGTGATCGATAATGTTTGCCCAATTCTCTCCGGCCGCCTTCAATTTGGTGGGGTAGTCGATCGGGCCGTAGACCTCCGGTTTGACCTTCGGTTCGAGCCAGGCGGGGGTGTCGTGAAATACGTCGAGCGTCAGAATCCCTTCTTCCTCGGCAAGCCGCCGGTAAAGTCCGAACCGTGCGCCAAAGTCAAATTTATCAGGAGCCGGAGCTACTTTACCCCAGGCGATTCGATCGCGATTCCAGAGAATTCCGTTTTGCTTCAGCAAACGCAAATAGCTGCGCATTTTCTTTTCGGTTCCCAGTTGCGCTCCCCAGCTGAAGGAACTGTCGATGGCGAAAAACGCATCCGATTTTTCTATCGCCGAGCCGTCGATCATGATTCCTGCTTGAATTCCGAGTGCCGGGTAGTTAAGTTCAACAAATCCTTGTTTGGATGGCGGGGGAGGGGCGGAGAGTGTGCGGTTGGCTGCATCGAACACGCCGGTTCCGGCCGAGAGGAAGTTGCCCCGGTAATCGGTATAGAGATAATGAAACGCGATATCGGCAGCGAATTCCGGCGTATTTCGCAGTTGTAAGACGATCGGTGCTTCGTCATCGGGGCGACGGAACATGGTTTCCGGTTTCGGCGCTTCAAATGCGGGGATCGTAGCCGCCATATAGTCGGGTGTGGTGAACTGAATGTCGGAGAATTCCAACATTGCGGTCTTTTCTTCTTGCTGCCAGTTGTGTATGCCGAAGGAAATCGTGCGGATCGGCTGACGCAGTACACCGTCATTGGCTCCATTCCAGTGACGGTCCGAGGCGACGGCCGGAACGGAGAACTCCTGCCATTTCCCATCAGGAGCCGGTTTGAGATAGAATTGATGAATCTGGAAACCCGCATCGACGAAACGCACGTCGAACCCGGTGACGTTTCCTCGCATTTTAAAACGAACGCCACTCAGGTTCATCGGCGTGGTGAGCGCCCGGTTGAGGGTGATGAATTGTCCGCCGGTAACTTCGGAGAAATCGGTTTCCAGCCGAATGGTGTTCGGAGCTGCAAGTGAGATACGGTTGCTGCCGGAACCGCCGGCATGCCAGTTCGGCAGTTCGTCATTCAGCATTTCGTTCCGGAAAAAAACTCCATGCTCGACAGCGGCTGCGGTGAAGAAACGAATGTTGCCGACACTCAAATTGGCGGTGCGATTATCCGAATAGTCACCCCGATGCGTTATGATCTGGATCGCTTTGACAGGAAGATAAAGAATACCGTCGTTTTTGCCGCCCCAATGATGCTCCGGGGAACCGGCAGCACGGGCAATCACGGTTTGCGTTTCTTTTTCACGTCCGGAGAGTGGCAAAAAATGCTGATGAATCTGCCCGTCGGAGCCTGTGAAGCGAACCGCAACCTGACTGGCAGCAGTATTCGCATCAAACACAAGCAATAGCAATTCAGACGGCAACTCGTTGTGTCGCACCATGGCGACATAGCTTCCACCTTTGGTGAAATCGCCTTTCAACTGAAAGTTATCGCCCACTTTTTTCAGCGTTCCGGTTGCTCCTTTGAATTCCGAACCGTTGCTGAATGTCCATGCCTGGCTGCCTCCGAATAAGGGAGAAGCAAGCACGATTGCGCCGAAAAAAGACAACAAAATCCTAGACCTCATCACATCCTCCATGTTTCTAAGTCGATAAATATCTGAGATTTTATGATTTCTACAGTAGCAGTTGCGGGGACTGCATGGTGATGGACGGCGGGGCGTCCGGATGTTCCATTCTCCAGAACAGTGATTCTAATGCCCGCTCGGCCATGGTTGGAAGCAGGAGATCAATCATGCCAGGACTTGGCCAAAAACTGTCCAGCATGACGGTTTTATCACAGACAAGCACGTTCTCTTGTCCGTATTTTTGCATCAATCCGAGGCTGTCGAGGCCGCAGCAGAGTTTGAGGCCACAGCGTCCGTTGAAACCGAAAAATCCGATTTTTTCCGAGCCGGCGGCGATCTCTTGTCGCAAACGTTCGATGAAATTGGTATCGCAGCGGTCGAACTGAAATTGTACCGGCTCGATTCCTGCCTCGCGCAACCGTTGGGCGAAGAGTGTGATACGCGGATGGTTCGGAATGTTGACCATGTCGGTGCGCCATACGATGAATACGCGCTCCGTGCCGATCGATTGAAAGTGCCTCAACGCAAGGGAAATCACCTCCGTATCGTTGGTGGTGAACCGGTCGCATGTGGGGCCGTAAGAGTGCCAGCCAAAGACCTGAACCATCGGTTTCCGGCCGCAAAACGCTTGCAGTTCCGGTGGATCGTTGTAGAAGTAAACAGCGGCAAATTTTTGGAACAGTTCCGGATTGTCGAGCAGCTCCATCCGATTGATGCAGCGAAAATCAACACCGTGCCGGCTCATCAGTTTCCCGAGTGTCGCCAACAGCGCCATTCCGACCGGGTCCTCTTCGTCGGTAGAGTTGTCGAGAAATAAAACCGGACCGAGATGGGCATAGCGTTTGTTCAGCGCCGCTTCCGGCGTCGGACGGCGACGATAGGCGCGTGGGGTGAATCCGTCCTCTTCCGCGATTTGTTGGATTCGTTCCCGAACGGCGTCGGAAAGGCGCGGCGAATTACGCAACGCAAGCGAAGCGGTCGCCACGGTAACTCCAGCTTTTTCAGCCAGATCGGTAAGATTTCTTGTTTTTCTTTGACGGCTCATCCCAATCTCCTTTTGTCGATATTAATTATGACCTGATTAAGATGGAAAGTCAAGATGTGATAAATATATTTTTAATATTATATTTTTAACAATTTTAACCTTGAAAATCATTTTTTACGTATGGAATTGAATGCTTGAAATAGAAAAATAAACAACCTTGGCGAACGATCATTTTCATGGCCTTATCCTTTGCGTGTTATTATTAATTATGACTCGTGCGAAATAGGAGAAAAACGTTGACTCGGCGACAAGTCTGGACCGGA